>JAZKEM010000001.1:0-6112 GCA_040387055.1 Pseudomonadota bacterium
CCCAATATTCCGTTCCAGATGCTGCTGCGCTCGGCCAATGCCGTCGGTTACACCAACTATGCCGACAACGTCGTGCGTTACTTCGTGCAACAGGCTGCCAAGAACGGCATCGATATCTTCCGCGTGTTCGACTCGCTGAACAGCGTCGACAATATGCGCGTGGCAATGGATGCAGTGATTGAATCCGGCGCGGTTTGCGAAGCAGCGATCTGCTACACCGGCGATCTGTTCGACGGCGCACGCCCCAAATACAACCTGCAGTACTACGTGAAGATGGCCAAGGCACTGGAAAAATCCGGCGCACACATCCTCGGTATCAAAGACATGGCGGGCATCTGCCGTCCACGCGCAGCGCGTGAGTTGGTTCGCGTGCTGAAAGAAGAAACTGGCCTGCCAATTCACTTCCACACGCATGACACCAGCGGCATCAGCGCTGCCAGCGTGTTGGCGGCGATTGAAGCCGGTTGCGATGCAGTGGATGGCGCGCTCGACAGCATGTCGGGCCTCACTTCACAGCCGAACCTTGGCGCTATCGCGGCAAGCTTGTCGGGCAGTGATCGCGATCCGAAGATTGATTTCGATGCACTGCAACAATTGTCTAACTACTGGGAAGGCGTGCGTCGTTATTACGCGCCATTCGAAGCCGATATCCGCTCGGGCACCGCTGACGTCTATCGCCATGAAATGCCAGGCGGCCAGTACACCAATCTGCGTGAGCAGGCTCGTTCACTCGGCTTGGAACAGCGCTGGCCAGAAGTGTCGAAGGCTTATGCGGATGTGAACCAGCTGTTCGGCGACATCGTCAAAGTCACGCCAACGTCTAAGGTTGTCGGCGATATGGCGCTGTTCATGGTCGGCAATCATCTGACGCCAGAGCAAGTATTGAGCGATGACTCTTCTGTCGATTTTCCAGAGTCGGTGATCTCACTGATGCGCGGCGAACTCGGCTTTCCACCAGAAGGTTTTCCCGCAAAACTTCAGCAGAAGATTCTTAAAGGCAAAGCACCGCTTGTTGGCAGACCCGGCGCGAGTTTGCCGGCAGTCGATTTGGAAAAGGTGCGCAATGATGCGCAAAAAGCGCTTGGCGAGAAACTTTCAGATGCCGACCTTGCGTCTCATTTGATGTATCCAAAAGTGTTCCAAGAGTTCGTCGAGCACCGCAAAAATTATGGCGAATTGAGCTCACTGCCGACCACCACATTCTTCTATGGCTTGCGCGAGCGCGAAGAAATCAGTGTCGACATCGAGCGCGGAAAAACACTCGTGATTCGTCTGCAAGGCAGCAGCGATGTTGAAGAAGAAGGCATCCGCAAACTGTTCTATGAACTCAATGGGCAGCCGCGCATGGTGCGCATTCCATTAGCAGGCGCATCAGGCGCAAAAGCGGCACGTACGAAGGCAGATGAAGGAAATTCATCGCATATCGGCGCGCCAATGCCCGGCATGGTTGTGCGTGTTGCCGCGCAAAAAGGTAGCCGCGTAATTAAAGGCGAACCACTCATCGCAATTGAAGCAATGAAGATGGAAACGATTGTTGCTGCGCCGCGCGATGGCATCGTTAAAGACATTCTTGTGATGGCGGGCGTTACCGTTGCGGCAAAAGATTTGCTCGTTGTGATTGAAGCCGAGTAAGCATCGCCGCAAAAAAGTTTTTGGGAAAAATGATCGGAGAATTCTTGACAACAAGAATTCTCCGATTTGAATTTTCAATATGACTTGGAGTAGATTCAAATCTCCATCACAACGGGAGTTTTGAAAATGGTTGCGAAGAAGAAAGCTGCTAAGAAGGCCCCTGCTAAGAAAGCTGCAAAGAAAGCAGTGAAAAAAGCCGTGAAAAAAGTTGCTAAGAAAGCTGCAAAGAAAAAAGCTGTTAAGAAAGCCGCCAAAAAGAAATAAGTAAGCGCTTTAAAATTAAAAAGCCCGAGGAGTAATCCTCGGGCTTTTTATTTACAGGATGTAATGTATCCCGCGGGCGCAGGATGCGCAGGAGCGGGATTCTCCCTACACAAATCGCTTATTCGATGTTCTGCACCTGCTCTCTCATCTGCTCAATGATGACCTTCATTTCCACGCCGCAGCGGGTCATCTCGGCATCTTGAGACTTCGACGACATGGTGTTGGCTTCACGGTTCAGTTCCTGCATCAGGAAGTCCAAACGGCGACCAACCGACTCGCCGCGAGCCAAGGTCTGGCGCACTTCAGCGATATGGCTGATCAAACGCGACATCTCTTCTTCAATATCGAGACGCTGTGAAGCCATGGCGACTTCTTGCGCTAAACGCTGTGGTTCGACATCGACGCCGAGATCCGCACAGCGGGCTTTGAGCTTTTCGACCCACTGATCACGAACCAGCGGATAACGCTCGCGTACTTTCTTGACCAAGCCTTCCAGCGCGACACAGCGTTCGATTAAGAACTGGCCCAAACGCTCGCCTTCGCGGCCGCGGGTTTGAGAGAAATCTTCCAACGCAGCTTCAAATAGTTTCTTGGCTTCGGCTAACAGCGGCGCAAAGTCGGCCAGCTCTTGACGCACAATTCCAGGGAAGGCGAGAACACGCAAAGCATCCGGCGTGGTGGTCGCGCCTAATTCAAAAGTGACCTGGTCCATGGCTTCTTTGAGCCCACGAAGTCGATCAAGATTGAGTTCCAAAGCATCGGCATTGACGCCTTCACGGGTGTAACGCAAACCCGCTTCGACTTTGCCGCGCGACATTTTTGCGCCAGCCTGTACGCGCAACTCGCTTTCGAGCGCACGAAACTCTTCAGGCATCTTGAGCTGCAGATCAAGATAACGATGATTGACTGAACGTAGCTCCCAGCTGATTCGGCCCCAGGGTGCTTGTGTCTCGGCGCGGGCATAGCCCGTCATGCTGCGAATCATGGAATTTTCCGGTGTTGAATGGCGCGCATTGTAGCCGCCCACGAAAATCGCAGGAGTACCATGCTCTCTATATGAGTGTTGAACCAGCCAAAGGCCGCTTAATGCAGAACGGCTACGCGGTCGTTAAACCGGTAGCCGTCTGGTATGCCGACGCTAAACTGCGTACGGCGAGATTCTTGGAGTCAGGCGACAATGGCCGCCCGTTCCAGAATCAGTAATCCGCTTACTTCTTTTTGGCTGCGGATTTAGCTTTGCTGACCAGCTTTTTAACTGCTTTCTTAGCCTTGGCGACAACTTTCTTCACCGCAGACTTCTTAGCAGCAGGCTTCTTCTTGGCAACTGCCTTTTTGGCAACGGCCTTCTTAGCAGCGGGTTTCTTCTTTGCAGCAGCTTTCTTCTTTGCAACCATGATTACAGCCCTCCGATACTTCTAGATGAAGTGCGGAAATTGTTCCGCGCCGATGGAAACACGACGTTGCTGCATTTCCATGGGTGTGAATATTTGCTTATAAAAGTGAGAAAATCAACACCTTTGGCATTATTGGATATAAACGCCGTGTTCAATCTAAAAAAACAAATGCTGCAGCCTGCACTTTTTTTAGTGCTGATTTCGTTCGGAATTTGTGCGCAAGCAAAAAACGACGCCGCGCCTAAACCCGCGCCGTTATTGGGTTTCAAGGTCATCAAGACCTTGCCGCATGATTCTGCGCACTACACCCAAGGCCTGGTTTTTTACAAAGGAAAATTACTCGAAAGTGCGGGCGAATACGGTGAATCCGGCCTTTATGAAAAAGATCTGAAAACCGGAAAAACGCTCCGTTCGCGCGCGATTGAGCCGCAGTTTTTTGCCGAAGGCCTTGCCGTGGCACATGACCGAATCGTGCAACTGACCTGGCGCGAAAACACTGCGTTTGTTTATGACCTCGCGTTTAATCCACTCGGCACTTTGAACTACAACACCGAGGGCTGGGGCCTCGCTAGCTTCAATCAGGATAAAGAGTTGGTGATGAGCGACGGCTCACCGATTCTGCGATTTATCGACGCAAGCGACTATCACTTTCTGCGACAAATCACGGTGCGTGATGGCGACCAAGAAATTATGCGTCTCAATGAACTCGAGGAAGCCAATGGTTTGATTTACGCCAACGTTTGGCTCACCGACAAGATCGCGGTGATTGATCCGGCAGATGGTCGCGTTGTGAATTGGCTAGATCTGTCACGCCTGCAGACATCGTTTAAGAAACCAGCGAAGTGGAACGAGTTGGATAACGTGCTCAATGGCATCGCCTATGACTCTCGCACAGGCCATTTTTATGTCACCGGCAAACGCTGGCCAGTACTTTTTGAAATCAAAATTGATCCGCCACAGCGCCGTCATTAAGTGTCGCTACAGCCATCAATTATGGCTTTAAAGTAACAGTCATTACCTTTGCGTCTGCAGGCTGTAGCCATCATTTGACCTAGACCATTACGCCCCGTATAAACAGTCCAAGCATTTTATTTCTTGGAGTTTAGTAATGATTCTTACCCATGAACACAAAGAGCTGTATCGCACCGTTAAAAAGTTTGTAGAGGACGAACTCAATCCTCACGTTGCCGAATGGGAAAAAGAAGGCATTTGGCCCGCACATGAAGTGCTCAAGAAAATGGGCAATCTCGGCCTGCTCGGCATCAGCAAACCAGAAGCTTATGGAGGCATGGGCCTCGACTACTCCTATGAAGTGGTCTTTGCACAAGCACTCGGCAACTGCACTTGCGGAGGCATTCCGATGGGCATTGGCGTGCAAACCGATATGGCAACGCCAGCGCTCGCACGCTTTGGTTCCGATGAACTGAAAAAAGAATATCTCGCACCTGCCATTGCAGGCGACATGGTGGTGTCGATTGCTGTTTCAGAAGCCGGCGCCGGTTCCGATGTGGCGAGTCTCAAAACGACTGCGCGCAAAGAAGGCGGCGACTACGTCATCAATGGCTCGAAGATGTGGATCACCAACGGCACGCAGTCCGATTGGGCGTGCATGCTCGTTAACACCAGCGAAGGCAAAGTCCACGCAAACAAATCACTGATCGTGGTGCCGATGGATGCCAAGGGCATTGATCGCAAAACCAAGCTCGACAAACTCGGTATGCGCGGCTCAGACACCGCGATGATTTTCCTCGATGAAGTGCGTGTACCGCAGCGCAATCTGATCGGCACCGAAGGCATGGGCTTCATGTATCAGATGATGCAGTTTCAGGAAGAGCGCTTGTTCGGTGCGGCCAGCGGCATTGACGGCTTAACCAATCTGATTAATGAAACCATCGAGTACACGCGCCAGCGCCAAGCGTTTGGCCAGTCACTACTCGACAACCAATACGTGCACTTCCGCCTCGCCGAACTTAAAACTGAAGTCGAAGCATTGAAGGCTTTGGTCTATCAGACGACGGAAGAATACGTAGCCGGCCGCGACGCCAGCATGTTGGCCTCGATGTGCAAACTCAAAGCAGGCCGTGTAGGCCGCGAAGTGACGGACTCACTCCTGCAGTTCTGGGGCGGTCAGGGTTATATGTGGGACAACAACATCTCGCGCGCTTACCGCGACACCCGCTTGATCTCGATTGGCGGTGGCGCAGACGAAATCATGCTCGGCATCATCTCCAAACTGATGGGAATCCTGCCTAGTAAGCGTAAGCACGAGGCTAAAAAAGCTTCTTAAAATAATGCTTTAGACCACAGCGCCTCTGTGAGATCGGAAAATTCCGGGCTCACAGGGGCGTTTTTCGTTGTGCGGCTCAGCTTATTAATACGCGCTGTCTTTCTGCCCAGCAATTCGTGTAAGCTATTTCTTACATTGAGGTCGTTGGCGCTAAATTCAGGCCAGCAGGATCGGGGAGAACGACAATGATAAAAACTGACGATTCAGAAATGCAGTCAGACATCAGCGAAATCATGCTGATCACTCATGACGATGTGTTGGATCCAGACGTGCTTACGGCCGCTGACATCTTGGCGCTCAATCTCCGCAACAGCATTCCGCATATTGATTCAGTCAAGCATGCAGGCACGGTGCTGAATGCGCTGCTACAAGAAAAGCCGCGAATCATCAGTTGCATTTACCAACTCGATGATCTGCACTTCAGTGAAATGCGCTCCAGCGTTCTACGCGCGGGCATCGTGACGCTCGCCCTACAGAATGGGCATCACGCACTCATCGCACCCGTGAGCACGCGACTGCCGACGGCACACTGGCG
>JAZKEM010000002.1:0-18012 GCA_040387055.1 Pseudomonadota bacterium
TCGCTTCGGCGATTAGGAGAACAAGCATGTTGCTTGATCAAACGATTGAATCGCATCGTACAGCCTCAGGATCGCAGCAACGCACGCGTACATCGCCTGGCTTGCAAGCGCGCCCTGCGGACGCTCACATCGATCTCACAATCAGAGAACGCGAGGTCTTGGGCTGGCAGGCCAAGGCTTATCCAATAAGGGAATCGCTCAGGCCCTCGGAATTTCATCCGGCACTGTCACCTGGCATCTTAAAAATTGCTATCAGAAATATGGCGTGAATACTCGTGAGCAAGCACTCGGACTCGCAAGACTTCACGCACAGATCAAACCCGTCGTAACCTCGGTCTGCGCCTGCGGGCGTGTTCACACCTTATGGGAGTCTGTCTCGGCAGATAGATCATGGAAAGAGACCGAACAAGAATGAAACAAAAACAAAAACTCAAAGGGATCCGTCTGCGTTCGCTATACGCGATGTTCCGCTTCTTGCGTTGGCTGGGCCTTGGCGGCAGCGTAGAAAAATCTGTCGCGCAACCCCTCGCCGTCCGCAATGCCATGCGCGCAGCCAGTTGGATGACGTTGCCACTGCCAGCCGATGTCACTCAGCTTAGAAACACAATCCAAGGACGCTCAGGTCCGATTAATCTCAAGACCTATCTGCCACCCAAGCTCAATCCAAACTGCCCACGCGTTTTGTTTCTGCATGGCGGCGGATGGATACACGGCGGACTCGAAACACTTGATTATCTGTGCGCGAGTGTGAGCCTTCAGGCGCAATGCATGATCGTGTCAGTCGACTATCGACTCGCACCTGAAACGCCATTCCCCGGCGGACTCGAAGATTGCGATGACGCCATTCAATGGCTCGCAAGCGATACAACGCTGGGACCAATGCCTTCTGCTGGCATCGCCATCATCGGCGAAAGCGCAGGTGGCAATCTTGCTGCAGCAGTCACCATTCTATGTGCGCGTCGCGGTCATCCTTTCATCACGCATCAAACGCTGATCTATCCAGCACTCGACGCAACGCTGTCAGGCGAATCCTGGACGAGCATTGACCAGCCAGGACTGGAAAAAGAAAACGGCAGACGTCTGATGGAAATGTATCGCGGCAAAGCAGAACTTACAGATCCACTACTGTCACCGTGGTTCGCAGAGAATCCATCAGCGTTACCACCCGCCTTGATCATCACCGCCGACATCGATCCACTACGCGACGATGGCGCACGCTATGCACGCAAGCTTTCTGACGCCGGTGTGCGTGCGCGCTACATCAACTATCCGCGCATGCCGCATGGATTCTTCTTCATTCCTCGCCTCGCCTACGCTGCCAAAGAAGGTATCAACGAAATCAGCAAGGAGATTGCGGCGCTGGCCAAGCAATGATTTGAATCAGATACCAAGCTACTCCGGCAATCCCGCTTTGCGTAAACCATCCAGAATCATGTCGAGATGTTCCGGCAATTGAATCGGCAGCCAATCGTTGATCTGGCTTAGACGCAGATTGGGGTCAAGCTCACGCAAGCTGCGCATTGCACGCTGTGCATCGCTCATCCGCCCGGCCAGCGCATAGCTTGCAGAGAGGATGGCAGCTGCCAGAAGAAAACTTGGTAGTTCGCGGAAAGCTTTCTCGGCCCATGTCGAGGAGATCTCTAGTCTACCCAGGAACAAATGCGCGACCGCCATGCCGGCTTGCATTCTATACAGCTCTGGATCGACCGGGCTCAGTCGCATGGCGTGGTTGAAGTAGTCGATGGCCACTTCCGGTTCGCCGTGCCATATCTTCAGAAATCCACCCAGAAACCATGCGGCCGCCAGATTGGGATTGAGTGCGAGTGATTTGTCGACCAAGGCGAGTCCACCTGCGATGTCGTTGGACAAATAGCCGAGCGCGTGGCCACTGCGTGTGAGTGCAACTGCGTCACTTCTGTCGAGTTCCACCGCGCGACGCGCTAAGCGAGAACCTTCCGCCATCTCATATGCGCGATCTGTCATCCAGCCATTGATCTTGCGCCAGCAGTAACACCAAGCCGCCATCGCGTAAGCCGATGCGAACTCAGGATCAATCTCCATCGCTCGTTTCAGCAGCGGTATCGCCTCATCAATTGCGTCGCGCGTACCGCGATGCAGCTTGGCTGTTCCGCGCAAGTAATAGTCGTAGGCATCGAGACTTTCAGTTGGCTTGCGGCTTGCCCGCTCCAACTCTGCGCGCTCAAGTTCTGGGGCAATGGTGCCGACTACACTGGCAGTGATCTGATCTTGCAGTTCGAAGATATCGCCGAGCACACCTTCAAAACGGCCGGCCCAGTGGTGTGCACCGGTGGTCGCATCAATCAGCTGACCAGTGATACGTACGCGATTGCTTGCCGTGCGCCAACTACCCTCCAACACATAACGCACGCCGAGCTCGCGGCCGACTTGTTTCACGTCTACCGAACGGCCCTTGTAGGTGAAGCTCGAATTGCGTGCGACGACAAATAGCCAACGATGTCGAGACAAAGCGGCAATGACATCCTCAACGACGCCGTCAGATAGATAGTCCTGCTCGGGATCGCCGCTGAGATTTACAAACGGCAGCACAGCGATGGAAGGCTTGCTCGGCAGCGCGGGTGCAGGCACTTCAATCTGGGCCGGCGCAACAGATTCGACGCCGGCT
Source organism: Pseudomonadota bacterium (assembly GCA_040387055.1). Taxonomy (GTDB): domain Bacteria; phylum Pseudomonadota; class Gammaproteobacteria; order Nevskiales; family Nevskiaceae; genus Stenotrophobium. Next base: position 2,645 of record JAZKEM010000002.1, read on the forward strand.
TCAGTTGCGACAGGTGACGACTCAACTTCCCTAACTTCGGCAACAAAGCGGAATCCCTTGCGAGCGACCGTACGAATCACTTGCTGCGCCTGCCCGCTGTCACCGACTGCCTTTCGGACGCCATTGATGTGGGTGTCCAACGTTGATTCCGAGACGATACGGCCGGCCCATATGACGCTCATCAGGTCGTCCCTGCTGACAACGCGCTCGCGGCTCTGCGCCAGATAAACCAGCAGGTCGAAAACCTGGGGCGCAACCGCAACGACCTCCGACGCGCGGGTGAGTTCGCGGCGATCCAGATCGAGTACGCAGTCGTTGAAGACCAGATGCATTCAGCACTCCGTGCAGGCTTGGACAGGAGCCCAAGGAAAAAACAAGGAAAACCCAAGATATCGGAAAAGTATTGCTTTCCCACAAGAAGCATCCTGCATCCGTCGCTTGCAACAGCGTCCGATGGTCGACCCGAAACCGAGGAGCAGGATATGAAAATTGTCGTTATTGGTGGCAGCGGCTTAATTGGCGCAAACATTGTAAGCAGGCTACGCCTCAATGGTCACGAGGTGTTGGCGGCGTCGCCGAGAACCGGCGTCAACGCCGTTACCGGTGAAGGGCTGGCCGAAGCGCTGGCCGGTGCTCAGGTTGTGGTGGACGTGTCGAATGCGCCTTCGTTCGAAGATAAGGCGGTTCTGGAGTTTTTCGAAGCCTCCGGTCGCAATCTGCAGCTTGCCGAGATCGCGGCTGGCGTCGAGCACCATGTGGCTTTGTCTGTGGTCGGTCTTGAGCGGTTGCCGGACAGCGGCTACTTCCGCGCAAAAGTGGCTCAAGAAGAGCTGATCAAGACTTCGAAGATTCCTTACACGATTTTGCGCGCGACGCAGTTCTTCGAGTTCGTTGAAGCCATCGTTTACTCAAGCGCCGATGGTGACAAGTTCCGCCTTTCTCCAGCGCTGATCCAACCGATCGCTTCGGATGACGTATCCGCGGTGCTTGCCGACCTCGTGGTTGGCGCGGCGCTGAACGCGACTGTTGAAGTGGGCGGGCCTGATCGATTCCCGATGGATGAACTTGCTCGAAAGTTCCTTGCTGCACGCGCCGACAAGCGCGAAGTGATCGCCGATGTTCACGCCGGCTACTTCGGCAGCAAGCTAAATGATCGCTCGCTCGTCGCCGACGACGATGCACGCGTTGGCCCTACTCGCTTCCACAACTGGCTCAGCCGTTCTTCGGCTCAAGGATAAGCACATGAACCCCGCGGCGGCTTTGTATCGTCTGAATCTTGCTGCGAGCACGGCGCTTGGCGTCGTGTTGCTCGCTGGCTGTAGCGTTGGTCCCAACTTTGTGCGGCCTGACAACGCCGTGCATTCGCTCCAACAGAACGACGTCGCCGCGATAGCTGAACAGTCGGTTCCCGCCGAGTGGTGGCGCTTGTTCAATGACGAGCTGTTGATTGAACTGGAATCCCGCGCAATGGCGGGAAATCTGGATCTGCAGATTGCGTCTGAACGTATCGAGCAAAGCCGGTCGCAGCTCGGCATAGCCAGTGCGGACTTGCTGCCAACGCTGGCAGCAAGCAGCAGCTACGCTCGCGAAGCACTCAGCGAGAACGGCAAGTTCGCCGCACTGGGCGCCCCTAGTACTGCGAGCAACTTCTGGCAGTTGGGATTCGATGCCAGTTGGGAACTCGATCTGTGGGGCCGTGCGAATCGATCACGCGAAGGTGCGATTGCAAGCCTGGAAGCCACGCTCTACGAACGCCAAGCTGCGCGCGTGAGCTTGTCTGCGGAAGTGGCACGAACCTATCTGCAACTGCGCGGTATTCAGTCGCAGCTAGACATCGCTGAGCAGAACCTGAAGCTCGCCGAGCATCTTGTGAATCTGGCAGAGAGCCGTGAACGCAATGGTGTTGCGACCCGCTTCGAAACAGCGTCGGCTCGTGCACAGCTGGCAACGATCAATGCTTCCGTGCCCGAACTCCTGCGACGTCGTAACGACCTGACGAATGCACTTGCGCTCTTGTTGGGCGAGCAACCGCGCGCGCTGGATGCTCAACTGCATGAATCGATGCCACTGCCTTCATTGCCGATCAACGTTCCGACCGACGTTGATTCCGAGTTGGCGCGCAAGCGGCCAGACATTCTGCGTGCCGAAGCACGACTGCATGCGGCCACGGCTGCGATTGGTGTAGCCAAGGCGGACTTCTATCCGCGCATTGGCCTGCGCGGACGCATCGGAGTGGAAGCCTTCGAAAGCGGCGATCTCGATACCTGGAATTCGCGATTCTTCACTGTCGGTCCAACTGTTTACCTGCCGATCTTTCAGGGTGGCCGTTTGATGCAACGTCTGAGCCTGAACGAAGCGCGCCAGAGAGAAGCTGCCATCAGCTATCGGCAAACCGTGTTGCGCGCCTGGCATGAAGTGAACAACGCACTGGATGCCTGGACCGCTCAGCAAGATCAGCATGCCGACTTGCAGCTCGCACACGAGCAGAGCCAACAGGCAATGCACATTGCTGAGCGCGGCTATCAGGAAGGTGCCACTGATTATCTGAGTGTGCTGACTGCGCAGCGGAGTTTGCTGGCGAGTCAGGCCAGTCTCAATGCGAGCGCGACTAACGCCACACTCGCGATGGTCAATCTCTACAAATCTCTGGCGGGTGACTGGAACGGAGACGCTCCGTGAGCAGCGCCGACTTATCGCAAGCGCCAACGCAAGCAGCTCCAGCTGCGCCACCGTTGCGCCTGATGGCGGGCCTCTTGGGAATTTTCCTTGCAGCCCTCACTGCTGGCTTTAATGGCCGCGTTGGTGCGTTAGCGCTGGCAGATGTGCGCGGTGCATTGGGTTTGGATTTCGACGATGCTGCCTGGCTTTCCACTGCATATAGCGCTGGCGAGTTGATCGCCATGCCGTTCGCAACGTGGTTTGCTATCACGCTGTCAGTGCGTCGCTTTGAACTCTGGATGCTGTTCACCGGCGCATTGCTCGCTGCGCTGCTTCCCTTCATCCATGATCTACACCTGCTGCTCGGCATTCGCTTTGCGCAAGGCCTTGCCAGCGGCGGGCTGATTCCAGTGTTGATGATGGCCGCCCTGAAGTTTCTGCCACCGCCGATTCGCATCTACGGTTTATCGCTTTATGCGATGACAGCAACCTTCTCGCCAAATCTGTCGATCTGGTTGGCGGGATATTGGACTGACGGTTTGTACGACTGGCGATGGGTGTACTGGCAGGTTGTTCCACTCGCCTTGCTATCTGCGTTGTTGCTTGGTTGGGGACTGCCGAAAGAACCGATCCAGCGTGCACGTTTCGGTCAAGCCAACTGGTTCGGCATGGCCTGCGGCGCGATCGCATTAGCACTATTCGCTATTGCACTTGATCAAGGTGTACGACTGGATTGGTTTGCCTCGCCGCTGATCAGCACATCATTGCTGATCGGGTCCGCGCTGCTATTCATTTACTTGCTGACAGAATGGCATCACCCAACGCCATTCCTCAAATTGCAACTGCTCGGACGCCGCAACATCGCCGTAGGCTGCACCTTGTTCGTGTTCCTGCTGATCGTGCTGACTTCCGGTGCGATGCTGCCATCCGTTCATCTTGCTGCGCTGCAAGCTTATCGACCATTGCAGATCGCACCGATTGGATTAATTCTCGCGCTCCCACAATTGGTGCTCGGCTTTGCAGTGGCATGGCTGCTGTACAAGAAGTGGATCGATGCACGCTTCGTATTTGCAACCGGGCTGTGCTTTATCGCGCTCGCATGCTTTTCAGCGGCAAACGTTGGCACAGACTGGAACCGCGATCAGTTCATCGCCATACAAACGCTACAGGCCATCGGCCAGCCGATGGCGATTATGTCGATGCTGTTTTTGATTACCAGCGTCGTGCAGCCAATGGAAGGTCCGTTTGTGGCCGGCACCATTAATGCACTGCGGGCTCTGGGCTCACTTGTGGGTGTTGCAGTGATTGCACAGCTTATGAGTGTGCGTGGAAGTTTTCATGCCGAAATGCTTCTCGACCATGCGGCCTTGGTAAGCAATTCACTCCCGCTTCTACCTGAGCCCTCAGAGCTGACCCGCATCATCGGGCAGCAGGCGCTGGTGCTGTCGATTGCCGATGCGTATCGCGCACTAGGCGTTTTAGCGTTGCTGCTGATCCCGCTCGTTTTTCAATTCGCTTACATCCCCGCGCCTGTGCTGCGCGCGGCTTCCCTTTCTCCCGCTGGCCTCACTAAAGGATAGATCGTCATGGCCTTATCAACGAAAGCTCAGAGTTTTTGCATCGCTTTACTGGTGATGGTGCTCATACTCGCCGTCAATCTGAATCGCTCAGAATCGAGCGCATCAACGCAGTCCACTGATGACGCTTACATACAGGCTGATTTCACAACAGTAGCGGCGCAGGTGTCCGGACGCGTGCTCGAAGTGCTGGTTAGCGACAACCAGCCAGTCAAAAAAGGACAATTGATCGCGACCTTGGATGACCGTGATTTCATCGTTGCCGTAGACGCTGCGAAAGCGCAGGTTGCAAGCGCTCAAGCCAGCATCGCCAGCCTGGAGGCGCACAGCGTTCAACAGCAAAGCGCGATACGCCAAGCGCGTGCGGCGCTTGCTGGAGATAACGCTGCGCTCAAGCTAGCCAGGGAAAACGCGATTCGATACCGTAATCTCGCGGCCGATGGGTCTGGGTCTGTGCAGGCGCTGCAGCAGGCCGACGCTCAGATGAGCATGCAGTCAGCAGGCTTGGAAAAGAACCAGGCCGGTGTGCAACTCGCTCTTCAGCAATTGAATGTGCTGGCTGCTGATCTGCAAAAAGCCAAAGCAGCGCTCGAACAGGCTCAAGCCGCGCGGGCAGCTGTCGAGCTGAAGCTCTCATACACGCGCATCGTCGCACCGATCGACGGTATCGTCGGCCAGAAGTCGATTCGTGTAGGCGCCTTCATCGATGCTGGCAAACCGCTGCTCGCCATCGTTCCGCTTGATGCCGTTTACGTTACCGCCAATTTTCGAGAGACCCAGTTGGCCCGCGTTCAGCCTGGTCAGACTGTGCAAATCAAAGTTGATGCACTGCCTGCAACTTCGCTTAAAGGAACGGTGGAGAGCATTGGGCCAGCAAGCGGCGTCAGCTATTCGGCGATTGCTCCGCACAATGCCACCGGCAACTTCACCAAGATCGTGCAACGCTTGCCTGTGCGCATCAAGATCAATCCTGGTCAGAACACGCCCACGAATCTACGCGTCGGCATGTCGGTAACTCCTACGATTAAAATCGGCGGATGATCTCTTCCCACCATCAATAAAAAAGGGCCTCACGGTCCTTTTTTATTGGATTGCATCGTCGCTTAATTCGCATTCATCAAAATTGGAAACTCCGCGTAAGAGCCCCCTGCACCACCCGTCACAACCGACACCGTTCCAGGATTGGCATCAGCGATTGCATCAGGCACATCGCCACTTGAAAGCGAGATGCGAATCGAGCTGCCCTTTTTGAAGCGCCAGTGCGTTGGCAGAAGGCGAACCTGCATGTCGTACTGCTTGCCGGGAATAATCGGCTCAAGATGATCGTGACCCTTGTAATGACTGGCCTTGAGCCATCCGGTTGAAATCTGTTTGACGGTTCCATCGGCATGCACTTCCATCAGGCGTGCAACGAGATTGCCGTCGCGAGCGCTGAACGCCGCCTTGAGATGCACGTTCACAGAGCCTGCGATAACGGTTTCGGTTTTGAGCGGTGCACTGGTCAAAGCGAGACGGTACGGTGCTGCATCCGCCTTGGCCTGATCGACGCTTTTCTTATTGCCGCCTGCCGGATCCGATCCACTGTCTTCTGCATTGACTACCCACTTCAGCGAAGACTCCGTTGCAAGCGCCGCATCCGCGAGTGACTTGTTAGCAGTGAAATACAGCCGCGTTATCTTTGTCGAAGGTGGCGGCCAGTCTGAATATTGCTGCCATCCGGCGTTGCTGCCGTCATCTGGCATTTCGTAGGACGTGATCTTTTGTCGAGGCAGCGTGGCTTTAGGAAGATGCTTGAGCCAGTAGTCATACCAAGCCAGTTGGTGCGAAGTTTCTTCCAACGTACCGATTGCAGTTACGCCCTTGTATGCAGAATGGCCCCAAGGCCCCAGCAACAGCCACACATTGCTCTTTCGCGCTTGGTAATTTTCGATCGTGCCGCCTTTGTAGCGATCGTTCCAACCATCGGTGATCAGCGCAGGCACCGTAAAAGTGTCCCAGTGCGGTTTCACACTGTGGTCGCGCCAATAGTCGTCATAGAGCGGATGCTCACCATAGCGCTGCAAATGATCACGACGAATGCCCTTGGTAGCGCCAGTGAAATTGCTGCCACCAAAAGCAGCAATCGGCATCAACCACACCTGATAGGAAATCGACTCGTTGCGAATGCCGCCGTGATAGATGGTCTGCTCATACCAATCCGCCATCGACGAATTGGGAACGATGGCTTTCAAATGCGGCGGATTCATCGCCGCTACTTTGTTGGTGGTGTGGCCACCGTAGCTGGTTCCCTGCTGGCCGATGTTGCCATCGGAATACGGCTGCTTGGCAAACCACTCAATCAAATCGTAATTGGCTAGCGTCTCTGCCGGTCCAAACTGATCGAGGATGCCCGGCGAACTACCAGAACCCGGTGGGTCACACACGATGACGTTATAGCCGCGCTTGGGAAAGAAATCGAAGCGGCCCTGCCAACTGAAGACAACGTTCACCAAGTGATAAGCGAAGTAATCCATCACGATTCCCGGAAACTTTCCGGACACTGCAACGCCGTTCTTGGCGGGCTGATACAAAGTGCACGACACATAACTACTGCCCTGCTCTGGCGTGCGTACCGGAACGTGAATACCAGATGTTTTTACAACGGAGTCGTATTGCTCCGCGCGGGTGTAAGAGAAAAACGGATCATTTAATGACGCAGGCGCTGCATAACAGACCGATGCGCTGAGCAAGAGCGCAAGCATCAGAATCCGTTTGACCATGTTGTATCGCTCCGCTATTTCTTCTCATCCTGCTCGACTGAGCGCGTGAAGTCGAGGATAGCTTTGGCGACGCCCTCGGGATCATCAAACATCGGATTGTGTCCGCAGTCTTTCAGCACGCCGTGAGTCTTCAGTCCGAGCGCATCGAGCAATGGCTGACCACATTCATCGAAACGCAGCGTTGTATCTTTTTCACACCAGACCACTCGCAGCGGCACTTTATTATCGGCGGGCAAGGGCTGCATTGGGCTTAAGTCTGCATCCAGGAATTCTTCGATGATGGTCATCTGCTGAATTCGAGTGAATCTATCCTTCACGACCGCGTATGGCACGCGATCACCGTTTTGCATGTCTCCGGCAAGGATCATTTTTCGCAGCAGAGGGAAACGCGCCAACTGCAATACAAGCGGTATCACGTACGGCAAGACCTTGAGGATCATGCGAGATTTTTTCTTGAACTCGGCCGTTACGTGCCCATCACGAAAGCCGCCCGCAGGAGAAAGACCCATCGCTGAACGCGCGATGCCACGTCGTGCCATTTCGAGCGCCGCCCAACCGCCGAGTGATTGGCCGACAAAATGGACGTTAGTGATTCCGCGTTCGCGAAGTTGTTTTTCCAGTAAATCAAAAATGGCTTTTGGGCTCGCCGGCTCATCCAATGTCAGGCCACCAATGTGGCCCGGCAGTGTCGGCGCAATGATGCGGTAATGCGGCTCCAGCAATTTCAGGATTGGAATCCACACGCGCCACGTTTCGGTGAATCCATGGACGAGGACCAAGGTTTCGCCTGAGCCACCTTCGTAGACCTCGGGATATGGAAGCGTGGTTTCAACTGTGATCATGTGCTGGCGCCCTACTTCATCGTCGGCATTGCAAACTCAGCGCCGCTGCGAACCGTCGGCCAGCGCTGCGTGAGTGCTTTGTGTCGCGTATAGAAACGGACCGACTCAGGGCCGTGTGCATGGTGATCACCAAACAGGCTGCGCTTCCAACCGCCGAAGCTGTGGAAAGCCATTGGCACGGGAATCGGCACATTGATGCCGACCATGCCGACCTTCACGCGATGCCCGAATTCACGTGCTGTGCCGCCGTCGCGCGTGAAGATCGCGACACCATTGCCGAATTCGTTGTCGTTGATCAGATCGAGCGCAGTGGCAAAGTCCGGCACGCGGACGACTGCCAGCACAGGCCCAAAGATTTCTTCCTTGTAAATCTTCATGTCACGCTTTACGTGATCAAACAACGTTCCGCCGACGAAGAAACCATTTTCCAGACCAGCAACTTTGATCCCGCGGCCATCCACGATCAACTCTGCGCCTTCAGCAACGCCTGCGTCGATATAGCCAACAACCTTGTCACGATGAGCGCCGGTGACTAATGGACCCATTTCTGCTTTTGGATTCATGCCCTGATCGATAACCAATGCACGCGTGCGTTCAGCGAGCATGGCAACCAGCTTGTCGGCGATATCGCCGACAGCAACGGCAACCGAGATCGCCATGCAGCGTTCGCCAGCGGAGCCGTAGGCCGCGCCCATCAGCGCATCGACAGTGACTTCGAGATCAGCATCTGGCATCACCACCATATGGTTCTTGGCACCACCAAGCGCTTGTACGCGCTTACCTTGTGCCGTGCCCGTACCATAAATGTACTGAGCGATTGGCGTAGAGCCAACGAAGCTGATGGCTTCAACTTTCGGATTATTAAGCAAGGCATCAACCGCTTCCTTGTCGCCATGAACGACATTGAAGACGCCCTTCGGCAAGCCAGCCTGCGTCAGCAGATCAGCGATCAATAAGCTTGCTGATGGATCGCGTTCAGAAGGCTTGAGCACGAAGGTATTTCCGCACGCGATGGCCATGGGAATCATCCACATCGGCACCATCACAGGAAAATTGAATGGCGTGATACCCGCGCAAACGCCCAGAGGCTGACGGATAGTCCAGGCGTCGATGCCACCTGCAACCTGCTCAGTGAATTCGCCTTTGAGTAGCTGGGGAATGCCACAAGCGAATTCCACCACTTCCAGTCCGCGCGTTACTTCACCCTGCGCATCCGAGAACACTTTGCCGTGCTCACGAACAATGATGGCGGCGAGTTCATCGCGGTGCTTCTCAAGCAACTCCTTGAACTTGAACATCACGCGCGAACGCTTCAGCGGTGAAGTATCAGCCCATGCAGGGAATGCTGCGTACGCGGCTTCAACAGCGCGATCAACTTCAGCGGTACTGGCCAAAGGAACCGTAGCGGAGACCTGGCCTGTAGATGGATTGAACACCGGTGCGCTGCGATCTGAAACGCTCGCGACCAATGCACCATTGATATAGTGCTGCAACGCGGCCACATCGGCAGCGCTTTTTAGAATAGATGACATTGTTTGTTCCTATTGAATCAAGTCTTGATGAGCCATTCGTGAGAAGGATCATTCTTGAAGTGCCACTGCCGTTTGGGTCCAGCCATGACATTGAGGTAGTAGCCTTCGTATCCGTGCGGCATCACCACTGGGTGATAACCGCGCGGCACCATCACGACGCCGTGATCTTCGACAGCCATCGATTCATCGATAGATCTGTCGTCCGTGTACACACGCTGGAAGGCGAAACCCTGCGAAGGGTTCAGTCGGTGGTAATAAGTTTCTTCAAGCACACTCTCGACCGGAATCGCATCCTGATCATGCTTGTGCGGCGGATAGCTGGATGAATGACCGGCAGGCGTACGGACTTCAACCACGAGCAAGCTATCTGCAATTTCAGTCTGCGGGAGAATGTCGCAGATATAGCGCGTATTGCTGCCCTGCCCGCGTACAGATCGGTTCATGTCCTCAGGCTTAATCAGACGCGGCAGCAGATCTGATCGGCTTGATGGCGCGCTAGCGATAGCAATCTGTGCGTCACAATGTGCTGTGATGGTGACAGCGTGACCGGCAGGAAGATAAACCGCGGCAGGAGACACATCGTCGAATACGCTGTTGCGAGTACCAATTTCGCGCCAGACCATCGAACCGATATCAATGGTCACATTACCTTGAAGCACTACGAAGCATTGCTCACGCGTGCTCGCATCAAAGCTGATGCTTTCGCCCGCCTTGAAACGGAAAGCCGAGAAGCCAACATATTTCCAACGCGCAGACTCTGGCGTGACCTCGACGATCTTCTGTCCAACAGAACTGCCTTTGACCAAGAGACTCATCGTCGCGCCTTTATCAGTTGTAGAACGCTGGCTGCACAGGCAGATTGATGGGCTCGACTGCGCCACTAACCTGCGCCTTGATACAGACGTCGGCAGCGACTGCGGCTGCATAGCCAGACCATGCTGATGGCCCGCGTAACTTGTCGCTACGAACGCCATCGATGAAGTCCTGAAGTTCGACGTCATAGGCACCAATGAAGCGCTCTTTCCAATCCGTCAGAATTTCTTCAGAACGGGCTGCTTCACTGCGCAGCAGCACTGCGGATGGTTCAGGCAGCTTGGCAATACCGAGCTCGCCGACGATCTCGCACTGGATGTCGTAACCGTATTGGCAGTTCACGAAAATCTCAACGTCGATCCTTGTGCCCTTCGCTGTTTCAAGCAGAACAATCTGGGGATCACGAAGATGTGGGAGAGACTTTGGCGTCTTCCGTGGAAATATCACCTGCGCCGACACATAGTCGTCATTCAACAGCCAACGCAATACATCCAGCTCATGGATCAGCGTGTCGGTGATCGCCATGTCGGTGTTGTAGTTCTTGCCGACGCGTGGATTGCGGTGTGCGCAATGCAGCATCAGTGGATCGCCAATCTTGCCGCTATCAAGCACTGCCTTCAGCGCGCGGTATCCGGAATCATATGGGCGCATGAATCCGACTTGCACCAGACGTTTGCCGTGCTTCATCTCGGCATCAACGATATGGCGGCAGCCTTCAGCCGTCGTCGCCAGAGGCTTTTCGCAGAACACGTACTTGCCTGCAGCGATGGATGCCAACACGAATTCTTCGTGCGATGGACCCCACGATGTCACGATCACGGCATCGACATCATCCGACTTAATCAATGCCTGTGGATCTGAAAATACCTTAGCGTCAGGCGCATAGCTCTTCACAGCACTCGCGGCACTCTCTGCATTGATATCGTTAACCGCAGTCACGCACGCACCCGAGAGCGTTTGCATGGAACGACGGATGTGATCCGCGCCGATTGCACCTGTACCAATTACGCCGAGCTTTAATGTCATGGAACTTCTCAGATCTTGAATATTGTTGGGTTTAATAAGGCCGCGCGCGCTTCAACTGCGCTTTCATGCGTTCGTGTGCAGCAGCCGTCTTATCGCTTGTCGATGTCTCAGCAACTCCGACGCGCCACCAAGAGCCGTAACCGTGAATCATGGTTTTGGGCAGAACCTTGATATCGATGAGCGTTGAGACTTTCTGCTTGGCAGCATCTTCGAGTGCAGCAATCAATTCATCTGCAGTTTTGACGCGATAAGTCTTGCAGCCGTATGCAGCAGCGCTCATGGCGTAGTCGATAGGAATGAACCCTCCGTCGAGGGCTCCATTCCTTTCATCACGGAAACGAAACTCGGTTCCGAAACTATCCATGCCATTGCCCAGCTGCAGATTGTTGATGCACCCAAAACCCATATTGTCGAAAAGGATCACGTTGATCTTTTTTCGCTCTTGTATCGACGTCACCAGTTCCGAGTGCAGCATCTGATAAGAACCGTCACCAACGAAGGCATAGACCTCACGCGAAGGCTCAGCCAGCTTCACGCCAAGCGCTGCGTTGACCTCGTAGCCCATGCAGGAATAGCCGTATTCGACGTGATAGGTATCCGTGCCCTTGCTGCGCCATGCGCGCTGCAAATCTCCCGGAAGACTGCCCGCGGCAGCAACGACGACTGCGTTGTCTGCGAGACGCTCATTGAGAATTCCGAGCACACGGCTCTGGGTCAGCTTGGATCCGGTAAGACGAATAAACTCGTCGAAGGCAGCCTTATCCAGTGAATCTTCTACTTCAGGCGTAAAGCCCTGCGCTGAGTATTCAACCGCATACACGCGATCAATCTCTTTAAACAATCGAGTACGAGCATCTGCCGGAGCGGCGCCCCATTGGCTCTTGAATTCAGTCTGGGCCAAGGCATCACTCAAGGCATTCAGCGCGAGCTTTGCGTCAGCAACAATCTGGATGCCATCGAGCTTGCCAGCGTCAAAAGAACTGGCATTGATATTGATAAAGCGAACGCTCGGATTCTGAAATAACCACTTTGAGCCAGTGGTGAAGTCGCTGTAACGCGTTCCCACACCGATGACGATATCGGCTTCTTTTGCAATTTCGTTCGCAGCAAGACTTCCGGTTTCTCCAATGCCGCCAAGATTCAACGGATGCGCCGAGACAATGGCGCTCTTGCCAGCCTGCGTTTCAACAAATGGAATTGCGTAACGCTCAGCAAACTTCCGCAGCGCTTCAGCCGCGCTGGAATAACGGACGCCGCCGCCACAGATCAGCAGCGGCTTTGTGCCCGAACGAATTGCTGCGACGGCTTCATCAATGGCGTCAGATACAGGAATGCGCCGATCTAGTCGATGGACTCGCTTGGCAAAGAAATACTCTGGATAGTCGTAGCTCTCAGCCTGAACGTCTTGCGGCAGACATAAAGTCACAGCACCGGTTTCGGCAGGATCAGTCAGCAAACGCATGGCGTTGATCGCTGCGCTCATGATTTGCTCAGGCCGCGTGATCCGATCCCAGTATTTGCTGACCGGACGGAACGCATCGTTGGTGCTGATCGTTAAGTCATGCGACTGCTCAATCTGCTGCAGCACAGGATCAGGCTGTCGCGATGCATAGACATCACCCGGCAAGAACAACACTGGAATTCGATTGGCCGTCGCTGTTGCAGCGGCCGTGATCATATTGGCGGCACCTGGCCCTACAGATGAGGTACAGGCATAAATCTGACGACGCAGTTTCTGCTTGGCATAGCCCATCGCAGCATGCGCCATGCCCTGCTCGCTGCGTCCTTGGTGCACCAGCAACTCACCCGGATCCTGCTGCAGTGCCTGTCCAAGACCCAGCACATTGCCGTGGCCAAAGATCGTGAAGACGCCCTTGATGAATTTGGTTTGAACGCCGTCTACGGAGACGTACTGCGCGTCCATGAACTTCACCAGCGCTTGAGCCATCGTGAGACGAATCGTTGTCATGGTCATGCCTCAGCTTGCAGCTGCGTCAACTTGAGCGGCTTTCAGCATGCGCTGAATTGTGTCGAAGCCTTTCTTGGCGTAGGTGAAGCTGGGCGCGACTGCAGGATCCTGCTCCGCCTCCACCACCAGCCATCCTTGATATCCATGTGCAACCAACACATCGAGCATCGCAGGGAAGTCGAGATCGCCATCACTGGGAACCGTAAACGTTCCATTGACGATGCAATCAGGAAAACTCCACTGCTCATTCCGAGCCAGCTTCACAACACCGTGTCGCACGTCTTTGAAATGCACGTGACAGACGCGGTCGATATGTTTCTTCAAAACAACAAGCGGATCACCGCCACCCATGTAGCAATGACCAGAATCGAATAGCAGCCCAACGTCCTTTGTCGTCAGAGACATCAAACGATCGATGTCCTCAGGCGATTCAATGTAAGCACCCATGTGATGGTGATAACCGAGCTTAACGCCCTGAGACGCTGTGTACGCAGCCAGACGATTCAGTTTCTCTGCGTATTCCTGCCAAGCTGCATCTGAACGAAAGCGCGGTCTCTGCTTGAGTGAAACGCGCTGGCCTTGAATAGCGTTAGCGACTTCGCCGTAGACGAGTCCACGCGCGCCGTTCTCAGACATCTTTCGCACATGCAATTCGATGGCCTTAATTTCTTCTTCTGCAGATCGCGTTGCGAGCTCGCCGGAATACCAACCTGAAACCAGTTCCAGTCCATGCTCAGCAAGTACGCGGCCAACGCCGGCAGAATCCTGCGGAAACTTACCGTTGAGTTCAAAGCCCTGATAGCCGATCTTCGCGCCTTCGCTTAATGCAGTGCTTAACGGCGTTTCGCCACCGAGCGCAGGCAAGTCGTCATTACTCCAAGAGATCGGGTTAATGCCAATTTTGATCATGTCTATTTCCCTTGCGCCGATGCAGAAACCTTACGAGCAATCTGCCAGGCGTCGATGAGGGACTCAAAATTGGCTCTGACTTGAGCAATGAGCGTGGCGTTATCAATCTTTCCGAATAGCCAATCCTGACTCGGCGCCTGAAAGATCGTGCGCCCAACTGCAAAGCCTTTGCACAGCGAACTCTCGGCCGCTTCCATGAAACCTTTGGCCAGTTCATCAGATGGCGCATTGAGGCCCAGTACGACGATGCCACGGCAATACGGATCGCGTTCCTGAATCAATGCATCAATCTGCTGCCACACTTCGCGTGGCTGAGACTCAATCTTCCACCAGTCTGGATAAATCCCGAGGTTGTAGAGACGCTTGATTGAACGCAGCAATACATCGCCGTGAGTCGACGCGTGACCTTTGGGCGGGATGAACTCCATCAAGATTTCATGGCCGCTGACCTGAGCGGCTTCATACAAGGCTCTGATCTGAGCTTCTTGTTTCAGACGCAACAAGGGCTCATCGTCTGGATGATATTGAACCAGACACTTGATGACGTGTTCCTGCGGCCATTTTATTAGCGAGCTGCCAATTGATCTGCCGCCTTCGAATACCAACGGACGCGAGTACTGCATCTCTACAGGTCGGCCGATCCACCAGTCCTGCCCCGTAGCTTCATTGAGCGCATCAAGGCCGTATCTGTCGTCAGAAAGAATGCCGACATGACCTTCAATGCCGCGCTCCATCATCATCGCTCGTACCTGACGTACGGCTTCGACGAACAGCAGCTTGAGTTCTGATATCCGCTCGATATCAGCACCCGCTTGCTGCGCAAGTTCAAAGAACTGATGGCGGTGATCAAATGCAAAAACGAAAAGTGGACCCCACTGCTTCCGCTTGATACTGACGCGGTGCAATCGATTGAGTCCGCTATCCAGATCGGGCCGGACAATGGGCTTGTCGCTGTTCAGAACGTAATTGAGTTCTGCTGGCGTCGGCATAGCCGGCGCGCAGGCATGACGAGAGACAACCAGCGCTCCGCAGGCATTGCCCAGCTCGCAGCTTCTTGCATCTGATTCGCCACGCAACCAGCCACTGAGGAAACCGGACATGAATGCATCGCCCGCCCCTAGAACATTGAGAACCTGAACTTGGATACCACTATGCTTAGGCACATCTGCGAGACGTGCTGGAATTTCGCCACGGATGACGACGCAGCCTTCAGCGCCGAGTTTTACGACGAGCGTCGCCGACGTCAGCTTGCGTACATTTGAAAGCGCCTGAATCAGATCTTC
>JAZKEM010000003.1:0-5895 GCA_040387055.1 Pseudomonadota bacterium
CGCGCGGCTTGGATCGAGGTGGACATATGGCTCAGCGTCCAACGCTGCTCCGCTTCTATCGACACCGTACGTGCGGAGCGTTTGGTGCCGGTATCGCGCACAACCAGATGTCGATGCGCGCGCAGATCACGCATTGTTAATGTGCGCCCCAGTTTGTGCAGCGGGTGATCCGGATGCGCCGCCGCGACGAAGCGCATACGCATTAAAGAGTCGCCGAGAAACCCCACCGGGATTGATGACGCGATGGCAACTTGAACCTTGCCTTGCAGCAACAACTCCGAAGTGCCACTCATCACCGACTCATACATCTCGATACGAGTGTGTGGACTCTCCACGCCAAACTTGGCGAGGCAATCCACCATCAGCCACGAAGGGAAAATGACCTCGACCGCGATGCCAATCTCCGCCTCCCAGCCCGACGACACCGCACGCGCAGTGCTTTCCAATTCGCCCGCTTCATTCAGCAGCACCTGCGCACGGCGATAAAGCAGTTGGCCGGTTGGCGTGAGAATGGCTTTGCGACCTTGGATCTCAAAGGCCTTTACGCCGAGCATGCTTTCGAGCTTTTGCACCGCATAAGTCACGGCGGACTGGCTCTTATGCAACACCTCTGCTGCCTGCGCATAACCGCCCTCGTCGACGACGGCGAGCAGGGCGCGCCACTGTTCCAGCGTGATCTTCGGGTTAGCGGTCATTGGGCGATCAATCTAATTATTGGATGGTTATTGGCTAAATATTGATCTTTTTTATCGATCCAGTAAATCCTTTAATAGCGACACCCCGATACGGCTACCGCATCGGACCCCAATTCAACACGGAGGTGTCCCATGAAAACCTTACTCCAACTCAATACCAGCCTTAACGCCGATGGCGGCCAGTCCAGCTTGCTCGCCAAGAGCTACATCGGCGCATGGCAGGCTGCGAACCCCGGCTCGACGGTGAAGTCACGCAACCTCGCCACCAGCGACGCTGTGCCACATCTCACTGCCGAGCGCTTCCAGGCTTTTCTCACCAAGCCAGAAGATCGCACGGCAGAACAAAAAGCAGTCACCGACTATTCCGACGCGCTAATTAATGAACTCAAGAACGCCGACGCCATCGCGATTGGCCTGCCGATGTACAACTTCGGCATCCCATCACAGCTCAAGGCTTACTTTGACCACATCGCTCGCGCTGGTATCACCTTTCAATATTCGGCCACCGGCCCTGTTGGCCTGGTCACGAACAAAAAGGTTTATGTGTTCGCCACCCGCGGCGGCTTCTATGCCGGCACGCCAGCTGACACGCAGACCCAGTATGTACGCGACTTCTTGAAGTTCATTGGCATCACCGATGTTGAATTTGTCTACGCAGAAGGTCTGGCTTATGGTCCAGAAAGCGCAGAAGCCAACCTCGGCAAAGCCAATGCTGCGATCGAGCTTTTGACCACGCCAGAAAAACTGGCCGCTTAATTTTCTAACCTCAGGGAGAACAACATGAACAAACTACAGAACAGCGCAGAACTCACCGGTCGCATCTTGATGGCCGCCATCTTTGTCCTCGCAGGCGCCAGCAAGATCACCGCTTACGCAGGCACACAGCAATACATGGCTGCGATGGGCGTACCCGGTGCACTGTTGCCACTGGTGATTGCACTTGAACTCGGCGGCGGCTTGCTACTCGTCGCAGGATTTCAAACGCGCTTGATCGCACTGGCACTTGCCGGATTTAGCGTCGCCTCGGCTGCGCTCTTTCACAACAATCTTGGCGATCAAACCCAGTTCATCATGTTCTTCAAGAACGTTGCGATGGCAGGTGGTTTCTTAATCATCGCCGCTCATGGCCCTGGCGCTTACAGCCTCGACCGTCGCGGTAATTAGTCTTAAAACCTTTTGAGCTTCACGGAGCACGTCATGAACACACGCACGCTGCACCAAGTGATTCCCGGCATGCCAACTTCAGACGGCGCAGGTGTAAAACTGCGCCGTAGCCTCGGAGCCAGCCAAGCACTGCGCCTCGACCCATTTTTGATGTTGGACGAATTTTCTAGCGAGAATCCGGACGATTACGTTGCAGGTTTTCCCGCACATCCACATCGTGGTTTTGAAACGGTGACGTACATGCTCGATGGGCATATGCGTCACGAAGATCACATGGGCAATGTTGGCGAACTCAAGAGCGGTGGCGTGCAATGGATGACCGCAGGTCGCGGCATCATCCACTCCGAGATGCCACAACAGGAAAGCGGTCGCATGCGCGGTTTTCAGTTGTGGATCAATTTGCCAGCAGACGAAAAGATGAAGCCTGCGGCTTATCGCGATATTCAGGCTTCTGACATTCCGACGGCATCGCTGGCCAATGGCGGACAGGTGAAAGTGATCGCAGGCAGCGCTGATATCGACGGCAAGAAAGTTGAAGGGCCGATCAACGGCCTGACGACTGAACCGCTTTATCTCGATGTGCATCTGCCAGCAGGCGCTAGCTTTACGCAATCGGTGACTAACGGTCACAACGCTTTTGTTTACAGCTATGAAGGTAGCATCAGCGTTGGCGACAAGCAGTTACCTCAGCAAGGCGCTGGCGTTCTTTCGCAAGGTGATCAGGTCACGCTGACAGCAGGCGCGCAAGGTGCACGTTTGATTTTGTTAGCCGCCAAACCGCTACGTGAGCCGGTCGTACAGTACGGTCCGTTTGTTATGAACACGCGTGAGCAGATTGAGCAGGCGATTACGGATTATCAGAACGGCACGTTGGCACTGGCAGCTTGAGCCTGTAGGAGCTGTCCATAAAGAAACCCGCCGCCTCTCACGAGACGGCGGGTTTTTTATTGACTTAAATTCCTTGGCGAACGATGTCAGACGAAGACAACAGCGGCACTTGGAACGAGCCACTCAAAGTCATCGCGGGCACCAACACGTCGCGTGACCAAGTGATTGGATACTGCGCGGTAAACGCAGAAACCAACAGGCCCAGCTTATCGCCCGGCTGCAGGCGCGCGCTGATGCCGTTCATGTCGACATTGTGATCGCCAAAGCCGCGAACCGGTGTGTACTGTGCATTGATTGGCTCCCAATTTGCAGAGCCTGCACGCAACACACCAATCGCCACAAACAGAATTGGGTCGCAGGCACCAATACCCAACGGCGCGGTGCAGTCAGTCATCTCAGCGCCAGTCAAACCTTGCATCTTCAACTTCAACGTTGGGATACCTGCAACTACAGCGCCTTGCTCTGGCGCGGTGTAGAACGGCTGCACTGACAACAGTGCTTCACGCACCTGCGTGCCGAGCAATGAGCCGACAACACCCAGCAAGCTATTGAGCTGCGGCGTGCTGCCGTTGATGTCGTAGCTCTTGCCGCCACGTTTTACATCGCGCACCTGAATTGCATCACCGTCGGCAAGGCTCATACAAATGTCTTTGCCAGTGGTGACGACTTCTTTGATCGCGCCCTTCTTGCCCTGTAGCTTTTCTTCAAACCAAGCGAAGTTAGCGTCTTGCACATTGATGCCGCCGCAAGCCGTAGCGCCACCTGCATCCTGGAACTCTGGCGGATTGATCGCTGCGTAGAACGGATCGAGTGCAGTTTCGAGATCGCTACCCGGAGGCAAAGGCACCGTGCCCACGCTAACCGGCAGAATGTGGCCGCCTTGATGCGACATCAAACGAACATCGCCGCCCATTCTCTTGAGGCATTGATAGTTGGCGTAACCATTGTTGAAGTTGAACAAGGTGTCCGGCATACCCTGCGTAATCAGTGCATCAATCTTGGGGAATGGCGTTGGCGGAACCAAAAATGTATCTGGCACCGAGATTGGCAGAATGAAACTCTGCGGCCCCGGCGGCAAACCATCGCAGAAATAGCTGACGCTGTGATACTTGAAGAAATTCAAACCCGTGGTCGAGAACGTGTTGGTCAAACCCGCTTGCACCAGCGTCTCAAAAATTGTTGGGTCCTGACGCGTCACATCACCACCAGCAACGCGCGTCAGCACTCCGGGAAGTGCCGCAAGCAAGCCAGTCACATCGCCACCGACGAGGCCCAATAAAGGCAGCTCACCACCAGCAACCAGCGCAAGGCCCCATCCAGATTTCACAACGTTGCCAGAATTCAGCGCATAGGTCAGATCATGCGGTGTGATGTTAGGTGCAATGACGCGCAGACGATGCTTGGCGTCAGCGCCTGCAAGCAAGAACTGATACATGCCACCGTAAGAACCGCCGTAGCTGCCCACCATCATTTCGCCATTGGAACGACGACGCAGGCCTTCGAGATTTTCTGCCCAATCCAAAATTGCGATCAGATCCTGGCCTTCGTAATCCGGATCCATCACGCGAACTGTGCCACTGCTTTCACCGTCACCACGCTCATCAATCGAGATCACGTAGTAACCGGCATCACGTAGTTTCTTGATGAAGCTGTCGTCCGGCGCTTCGGTTTCGCGATCGCCGCCATAACCGTGGCCCTGCAATACCAAGGGATAGCTCTGGCCTTCAACCAACTGCGTCGGTTCAAACACCTGAAACACCTGCGTGTCGCCGGTCACCGCCACATTGATCGCTTGACGATAAATGGTGCCCGCTCGCGACGTGGTCACTGGCACGGTGACGTTGCCACTACCAGAAGAACCATTTGTTGCATCCGGACTAGTGCTGCGTCCGCAAGCCGTCAGTGCGACGAGCACTGTCAGCAACGTAATTTTACGAAGGGTGTTCTGCATCGTTCCTCTCCTAAGAATCCAATTCAAATCTGATCAAAGGAGAACGCTGGCCCAAGGCCATACAGACGTTATTGCTTGCGGCGGCAAACGCTCATGGCGCTCGCATCTATCCGGCAACTATTTCGCACACGCGGCAAATACTGCACGCGCCTCCTCTTTATGTTGCAAGTATATGACGGCAGCTAGCCCTACACGCCGAGCTTGAGTCACATCTATTAGGGCACCCCATCCATGAATATGACGCTTATAAAGATTGTTATTTTTTATTTAATTAAGTTTCATTAAGGCACGTTATTAAAACTATTTCCCTACGATAAATCTTCTGCGCGAACCCCTGACCCTTGAGCCAATCAGGGTGTCGCTAGCGCCATCGCGCACCAAAACAATTACCGTAAGATGCCGCATGAACAAATTAAAACTCGCCGGTCTCGGCTTCGTCTTTATCTGGTTTTTCTTTGGCGGCATTGGCCATTTTGTGGCGACGGATTTCTTCGTCAGCATCGTGCCGCCTTACGTGCCTGAACCGCGCGCCATGGTTTACATCAGCGGCGTGTTCGAACTGCTCGGCGCTATCGGCATCTTGTTTGCACGCTGGCGTTCACTGGCAGGAATCGGACTGGTCGTGCTGATCATCGCGGTCACGCCCGCCAACATTTACATGTGGCAAAACCCTGCTCTGTTCCCTGATTTCACGCCGATGATGCTGAACGTGCGCATGGTCATCCAAGTGCTGTTGATTGCCTGCGTCATCTGGAGCACACGCGCACCGCGCACTGCTCAACACGTTTGATTTGAAACTTCCGCACGGAGAGCAAGACATGCAGACCATTGTTGTGAAACGCACAATCAAGGCGCCGATTGAAAAAGTATTCGACCTGCTCAGCGACCACGCCAACTACAAAGATTTTCCCGGCGTGAAGGATTCGGAGCTAGTGAAAAAAGGCAAGCCACACAAGAATGGCGTTGGCGCTGTGCGTGAAATTGATGCTGGCACTGCATGGTTCCGCGAAGAAATCACCGCCTATGAACGACCGGTGCGACTGGATTACCTGATCACCAAATCGCGCCCGCCAATGGAGCACAAAGGTGGCAGCGTGCGATTGGAAGCAACCGCAGCAGGCACCGAAGTCACTTGGTCTTCCACCCTGCGTATTCGCATCCCAATCGTAGGCGGACTTCTCACGCGCCTCGTTGCGC
>JAZKEM010000004.1:0-6312 GCA_040387055.1 Pseudomonadota bacterium
ATCTGAATTACGGCACCCTGTACAAAGCACCAGCAAAGGCTGCGTAAACAATGACTCTCAGCGCCGTTCAACCCATGTACGAATTGATCGGCGGCAATCCATCGCCCTACTCACGCAAGCTGCGTGCAGTGATGCGCTATCGCCGGATACCGCATATCTGGCGATTGACTCGCCCGAAGATGTCGTCTGAAATCGACGCGATCAAACCCAAGCTAATCCCGATCCTGCGTTTTCCGGATGGCACTTATCGTATCGATTCCACGCCGCTCGCACATGAGTTGGAAGCGCGGCACAGTGAACGCTCGATCATTCCACCCGATGCAGCGGATGCGTTTGTCTGCCATCTGATTGAAGACTACGCCGATGAGTGGGGCACCAAGTGGATGTTCCATCATCGCTGGAAAGAAGACGTTACCGCAGCGTGGGCAGCAAACTGGATTGCGCAAGACTCACTGCCGACACCACAAGATGCGCACGGGCAAGCCTTCGCAAAATTCTTTCACGATCGTCAGCGCAGCCGCATGGCACTGGTTGGCAGCACGCCAGCAACAGCGGCGCTGATTGAGAACAGCTACATCAAGGTGCTGCATATTCTCGGCGCACAACTCGGTGGCGAGCACTATCTTTTCGGCACACGCCCTTCGCTTGCAGACTTCGCGCTTTACGGCCAATTGGCACAGCTCTCGACCGATCCATGGCCACTCACCATCCTTCGCAAAGAAGCACCGATCCTCGAAGGCTGGGTGATTGCGCTTGATGACGCGTCCGGTGTCGAAGGTGAGTGGAACCCAGAAACGCCCGCAACCGCAGAAACACGTAAGGCATTACTCGCACGTATCGGCGCAGAGTACCTGCCCTTTCTCAGCGCCAATGCTGCCGCACTACAAGCTGGACAGAAAGAAGTACGCGTTTCAATCGAAGGGCAAATTTACACGCAGGATGCCTTCGCCTATCAGGGCAAGTGCTACGTCGAGATCCTGCGTCGCTGGCAAGCTTTGCCACAAACCGCCCGAGCCCAGCTGGAGCCTTTGCTGGCAGAAACGGGTTGCTTGCCGTGGCTTACGGTAACCAGCTGAACTGATCCTCGGCCAGCATGGGAAATGCGCCTCCATAAGAGAGATTTTTCTGCATAACTGGTGCATGCTTAAGGCATCAGTAGCAGATCAATGTCGGCATTAGACCGGCATATTTCAATCCATTGGAGGAGTTCCATGCATCACGACAGCACCCGTGCGGGCGGGCGTCATTCCGTATCCAGTATCGCTCTACGCATTGCGCTTACTGCGCTCTGCAGTCTTGTTCTTCTTTCTTGCTCTAGAAGCTCGCCCGTTAATGGCAGCAACAACGCCGCTGGCAGCAGCGGACCTGTGAATGGCGACGCCATTCATGTGTTGTCGAATCGCGCAGACCTGATCAATGGCGGCGATGCACTGGTGCAAGTCACACTGCCTGCTGGCGTCACGGCCTCTGCAGTGAAGATGGATCTCAACGGCAAGAACATCACTTCGCAGTTCTCGATCGATGACGGCGGCAAATACTTGGGCCTGGTCAGCGGCCTGGCACTTGGACGCAATCTGATCACTGCTAAATTTCCTGATGGCAGCAGCAGTTCGTATTCGATTGTGAATCACCCACAAGGCGGCCCAGTGATTTCGGGCCCGCAGTTGCAGCCGTGGACTTGCCGCAACGCAGCGGCAACGGACGCGCAGTGCAACCAGCCAGTGGAATACACCTATCTGTACAAATCCACTGATCCGACAAAAGCTGGCCTGCAGTCCTACGACCCTGAGAATCCCGCGAGCGATGTCGCCACCACCACAACACAAACCGGTGTGACAGTTCCTTTTATCGTGCGCGTTGAAACCGGCTATCAAGATCGCGACCAATACAAGATTGCCGTGTTGTATCAGCCAGATGAATCTTGGAGCGCAACCAAACCGCAGCCACAGTTCAATCACAAACTGGTCATCAACCATGGCTTTAGCTGTGGTGTGGAATATCAGTCTGGCAACGCGCCTATCGTTGCGCCCGGTAACGGCACTTCGATCCCCGTTGTTGGCGGCAACCTGCCCATCGGTTTACCGCTCGAAGTGTTGGTAGACGCGACTAAAAACGCTCTCGGCCAAGGCTTTGCCGTGATGTCCACAGCACTGAACAACAGCGGTCACAATTGCAATGTTGCCGTGCAAGCAGAGTCGATGATCATGGCCAAAGAGCGCGTGATCGAACAGTACGGCACGTTGCGCTACACCATTGGCCAAGGCTGCTCCGGTGGCTCGCTCGCAATGCAGTGGGTAGCCAATGCCTATCCCGGAATCTATCAAGGCATTCTGCCGACTTGCTCATTCCCAGATGCATGGAGCGTTGCAACTCAGTTTGCCGACTACCATCTGACACTGGCCTATTTCCTCGATCCATCCAAATGGGCATCGGGTGTCGTATGGTTGCCAACGCAGATGGCGGATGTGCAAGGCCACGTCACCATCGTTAATTCCATCGTCAGCGACAACGCACAATTTCATGTCGTGGTACCAACAGATCCTTGCGCAGGCATTAGCGATGCACAACGCTACGATCCCATGACCAATCCAAGCGGCGTGCGCTGCTCGGTGATTGATGCATCGATCAACTTATTTGGCCCACGCCCATCATCGGTTTGGAGCCCTAACGAGAAAGCATTAGGACGTGGCTTTGGCGGCCTCGCCGTCGATAACGTCGGCGTTCAATACGGCTTGGGCGCACTGCAGAACGGCACCATCCTCGCGGATCAATTTATCGACCTCAACACCAAGATCGGCGGCCTTGATGTCGATATCAATCCGATCCCTGCACGCACTGCAGCGGATGAGCCTGCACTCAGTAATGCTTATCGCACCGGCTTGATCAACGAAACTAATAATCTCAATCGCACCGCGATTATTGATTGCCGCGGACCAGACCCAGCACTCTTCCACGATTCTTATCGCGCTTTTGCGGTTCGCGCACGACTGGATCGCGAGCATGGCAATCATGATAACCAAATGATCTGGGAAGGACCCATCCCAATCATGGGTGACAACGAGTGCGCGAAAAATAGTTTTGTTGCGATGGACCGCTGGCTCTCAGCTGTCGAGAAAGATGTGAGCGCCACACCACTCGCACAAAAAATCGTTGATAAGAAACCAGCCGATATCAAAGACGCTTGCTTTGATGGCATTGGGCAAAAACTGACCGATGGTTTGTGCCCAGATCTGATTGTGCCGGTCTATGGCACGCCACGCATGGTTGCAGGCGATGCCATCAGTACCGATACAAATAAGTGTCAACTTAAACCGCTCAATCGTAGCGACAACTATGGTTTACTCGGCCTTAGTGATGCGCAGTGGGCACAGATGCAGAAACTGTTCCCAGATGGCGTTTGCGACTACAGCAAGCCCGGCGTAAGTCAGCAAGGCACCATCCCTTGGCAGACCTATCAAAAGCCCAACGGCAAAGTGATTTACGGCGGTACGCCGTTGCCGACAATTCCGGCGAACTCCGCCGCGGGTTGGGCTGGACCTGCGTTTTCTGGATATCCGTCGTTTAAATAATTAACGTCGTAAAAACAAAAGAGCGCCTGATGATGAGTCAGGCGCTCTTTTTTATTAACCGCCAGAACTCGCTGCGCTTATTGTTGCTCCTCAGCTACCGCATCTCTGAGCAGACTATCGAACTCAATGTTGATCGCTCGCACCGACAAATAAATTTCGCGCAGCGAAACAACCAGTGAGGTCATCATGAAAATCAACGCTGCCGCAAATGCAATGCGCGCCGTCGGCTGATTATTCAGAAACAGCGCAAACAAACAGGCAGTACAGAACAACAAGCTAGTCACACCCATAACCTGCGTGTATCGCACCAGCGAAAGTCGCTCACGCAAACTCTCTACCTGTCGCAATAAGCGAATATCAGGCTTGGCACGGTACTGAGAAACCAGCCCGCGCGATGCACTGGTAAGCCCCAGAAAACGATTGGTATAGGCCAGCATCAATAGCGAAATCGCCGGGAACAGCAGCCCGGGCGCGTTGTAATTCAGTAGTTCCATGTTCGTTCTACAGGTCCAGTTCGGCGCATTATCACGCATCACCCCCTGATTCTGCTGGCTAAAGCCGCCAGCCAGAGTTGAAAAAACTATTTCACCCTCCCGCAAGAAAGAAGATGATCGGCCTCAAGCTGAATCGCATTTAATCAGGCAGGTTAAGGATGACAAGCGTTACCTTGAATGGAAAAGTCGCCATTGTCACCGGCGCAAACTCCGGCATCGGTCGCATCACAGCCCGTGAACTCGCCCTCAATGGCTATCACGTTTTTCTGGCCTGTCGCTCAGTTGAACGTGGCCAAGCGGTCGTTAACGAAATTGCATCACTGAGTGATAACAGCGCCAAGGCAGAAGTGCTGCCTTTAGATCTCGGCGACTTTGACTCTGTCCGCCGCTGCGCCGAAACATTTTTGGCCCGAGAACTGCCTCTGAATCTGTTCATTGCCAACGCCGGTATCGCAGGTAACAAAGGCCGCACTGCCTCTGGTTTCGAAATGACCTTTGGCACCTGCCATATGGGTCACTTCCTGCTGACGCATCTATTACTAGATCGCATCAAGACCTCTGCGCCAGCACGCATCGTTGTCGTTGCCAGCGAAGCACACCGCGATCCCAAGGGCATTGATTTCACCAAGCTGAAGGACAACACCAAAACGCTGACCGGCTTTCCTGAATACGGCGTTGCCAAACTCTCTAACGTGCTCTTTGCCAGTGAACTGGGTCGCCGCCTCAAAGGTACGGGGGTCACAACTTATTCTCTGCACCCAGGTGTTGTTGCCACCAACGTTTGGCGCGCTGTGCCGTGGCCGATTGATCGTCTGATGAAGTACTTCATGATCAGCGATGAAGAAGGTGCAGCCACAACGCTGTATTGCGCTTTGTCCCCAGACGTTGCCGAACAAACTGGTCTGTTCTACGAAGAGTGCAATCTGCGAGAACCCTCTGCGTTGGCAAAAGACACTGCATTAGCGGCGCGCCTATGGAAAGAGAGTGAAAGCTGGATCCAATAAACTGCAGGCTGATTGACTGAAACAATAAAGCCCACTTTCGTGGGCTTTATTGTTTACAGATCAGATGAAGCAGAGATCGTTGATCGCAAATTATTTTGCCAATGCCTTCTTTCGCTCTATTTCAGTTGAAACAAACTTAACCCAGTTTCCAGCAGATTCCGCCGTGCTTGGATTCTTAGCCGCAGCCGCAAACATATCCCGCGCCTGTTCAAGCTTGCCAGCGTTGTAGAGCGCATTACCAAGTTGGACCTGAATCTCAGCTGGCTTGCTAACGTTCTTAGCCTTCAGTGCTGAACGCAACGCTTCTGCAGCCTCAGGCCACTTATCAAGCTGGAAATAAGCCTGCGCCAGATAAACGTAGTGCTTCGATTCGCCAGTCAGCTCGGTAAGCTTCTTCAATACCGGAATCTGACGCTCATATTCTTTCGCCATGACAAGCGCCTGCGCATAAAGCTGCAGTGTCTCAGCGTTTACCTTAATAATCTTAGCCGTCATCCCTTTCGCAAGGAGTCGTACTGCTGGGTACGGAATCTCATACACCATGTACAAGCGCGCCAAGTTCAGATAATCGCCTTCGCTCTTGAGCAGCCCAGCACGATAAGCGCCATGCAGGATATTCATCTGTTCCTGCTGCTTTTCCAACAAGCCGTTCATACCGGCCAGCTGTTGCCAGTAGGATCCGTTCTCGGGATACAAGGAGACCAGAATCTCCAGCACCTTGGCAGACTTCACGTACTGCTTCTTTTCGTAATAAACCGCGCGCAACAAAGCCAACCAGTTTTCCTTCGGCGTGATTTGCTGTGTCTTGGCGATACGTAGCGCTTCGATCAAATTGCGCTCGGTTTCATCGTAATTCTTTTTCTGGTAATTCGCCTGCGCCAGCAGCACATAGCTATCAGGCGATGGCGATGTCATCACCGACATCCATTTCTTCACAACAGCAATGGCCTTGTCGTATTCCTCGATGATGAAATAGAGCTGTCCAAGCGTTTGCAGACCCGCATTCTTCAAGCCATCCGGCAGATCCTTCTGCTGGAGGACATTGATGTATGCCGTAATCGCGCCGCGCATATCGCCCTTGGTGTAATACGTTGCACCGTACATATTCCACAGCGAAGCTTTTTCGTAATCGTTGAGCTTTTCGTATCCAGCTTTAATACCATCAAGTGCAGACAGTGCACCTGCGTAGTCTTTAGCCTCAAATGCTTTCTGCGCGACATCCATCTTTTTATAGACTTCAGCGCG
>JAZKEM010000005.1:0-15454 GCA_040387055.1 Pseudomonadota bacterium
GCGATTTACTCAGGTGACGTGAGGTCGTCGCGGATCGGCCAATGTGCAGTACGGTGGCGTATTGCAGAATGATCCCATCTCCACTCCTTTAAGGACTTACGTCGATGCCGACCTATAAAGCCCCGCTGCGCGATATGCGCTTCCTGATTAACGAAGTGTTTGATTTCCCTAAGCACTACGCTGGCCTGTCGAACGGCAAGGACGCTGATCCGGATACCGTCAATGCCATTCTTGATGAATGCGCCAAGCTTTGCGAAGGCACCCTGGCCCCGCTGAATCTGTCGGGCGATCAGGAAGGCTGCGTCCTTGAGAACAACAAAGTACGCACGCCGAAGGGCTTTAAAGAAGCTTACGAAGAATACTGCGCGGGCGGTTGGCAGGGTCTGTCGCACCCCGCCGAGTACGGCGGCCAGGGCTTGCCGATGTCGATGGGTCTGTTTAAATCCGAAATGATGGGCACGGCCAACTGGTCGTTCACCATGTATCCGGGCCTCAGCCTCGGCGCGATGAACACGGTGATGCAGCACGCTAGCACCGAGCTGAAGAACATCTACATGCCGCCACTGACCGAAGGTCGCTGGACCGGCACCATGTGCCTCACCGAACCGCAGTGCGGCACCGACTTGGGTCAGGTTAAGACCAAGGCTGAACCGCAGGCTGATGGCACGTACAAGATCACCGGCACCAAGATTTTCATTTCGGCTGGCGATCACGACCTCACCGAAAACATCGTTCACATCGTGCTCGCACGTCTGCCGGATGCACCGGCTGGCACGCGCGGCATCTCGCTGTTCATCGTGCCGAAGATGCAGGTTGGCGCCGATGGTTCGGTTGGCGAGCACAACAACGTTGTTTGCAGCGCGCTTGAGCACAAGATGGGCATCAAGGCTTCAGCCACTGCCGTCATCAACTTTGAAAACTCTGTCGGCTACATGATTGCGGAACAGAACAAAGGCCTCGAAGCCATGTTCACCTTCATGAACACCGCACGTATCGGTACCGCCATTCAGGGCGTTTGCCATGCGGAACTGTCGATGCAGGGCGCGGTGGCTTATGCAAAGGAGCGTCGCTCCATGCGCGCACTGCGCGGCAAGCAGGAACCAGAAAAAGTTGCTGACGCGATCATCAATCACGCCGATGTGCGTCGCATGTTGCTGACGCAGAAAGCGATCGCCGAAGGTGGCCGCGCAATGGTCTACTTCGCTGCGCAGTATGCCGATCACATGACCAACGGCATCATTGAAAACGACAGCAAGAAGTACAAATACTGGGACGACAAACTCGGCTTCTTCACGCCGATCATGAAAGGCTTCTTGACCGAAATGGGCTTGGAAGCTGCGAACCAAGGCGTGCAGGTGTTCGGTGGCCACGGCTACATCAAAGAACACGGCATGGAACAGATCGTGCGCGATGCACGTATCTCCACCTTGTACGAAGGCACCACCGGCATTCAGGCACTCGACCTGCTCGGCCGCAAAGTGCTGGTGATGACGCGCGGCAAAGTTGTGCGTGAATTCACCGGCCAGATCGCCAAGTTCTCGATGGAGCACATGACCAACAACAAGCTGCGTCGCTATGCCACCGATCTCGCGCGCCTCAGCGCCGAGTGGAACGTGCTGACGATGCGCATCATGCTGTTGGCTCGCAAGGATCGTGAACAAGTCAGCGCCGCCAGCCATCACTTCCTGATGTACTCGGGCTATGTGACGATGGCGTACTTCTGGGCACTGCAGGCTGCAGTGGCTGATAAGAAACTGGCTGAAGGCAAGGGCAGCGAAAGCCCTGAGTTCTACAAGGCCAAGATCGCAGTGGCACGTTTCTACTTCGATCACATCCTGCCACGCGCCAAGGGTCATGCAACGTCGATGCTCAAGCCGAGCAAGACGCTGACCAAGCTGCCTATCGACCATTTCATCTTCGAATAAGAAGATTGTTTGGAAATGAAAAGGGCGCCTATTGGCGCCCTTTTTTTTGTTTTGTAGGGTGCGCTATGCGCACCAAGCGCTATAGGCGGTGCGCGCAGCGCACCCTACGTGGAATATCAGGTTGTGAGATTGCCGCTAATTTTGCCGTGCGTATCGATGTAGAGATGTCGCAGCCCCAATTCCTCTAGCCATTCCGGTCCTTCGCTGGTGCCTTTCAGCATCGCAATCGTGGTTGCCGTGCCCGCAATCAAACACTGCTCGGCAACAACACTGACGCCTGCAAGACTTGTTACTGGCCAGCCCGTGAGCGGATTCAGAATATGGCAATAACGTTTGCCATCACGCTCAAAGAAACGCTCGTAATCACCGCTGCTGGCAATGCCGCCGCTGGTGAGTGCAATCTGTGCAATGGCTGCTTCGGGATTACGTGGATTGCGAACGCCAACTTCCCACGGTGCGCCGTCAGGATGTGGCCCGATCAGCGAGATATCACCGCCTAGTTCAACAAAGCCATAGCGCGCACCTGCATCGCGACAAGCCTGTGCAGCGCGATCAGCCGCGTACTCCTTCACGTAGCCGCCAAAGTCCAACTCCATACCTGCGCGTGGCAGTACGAGGTGAGGGCGTTGCCAGATGAGTTTGGCCCAGCCAATCAATTGCAGTGTGCTGTCGATTTCACTCTGCGATGGAATACGAGCTGCCTTGAAATCCCACACACGACGCAACACTCCGGAAGTGATGTCGAATAATCCTTCGCTCTGCTCCCACGCCGCGTGCGCGTAGTCGAGCAGGCCTGCGGTTTCTGCATCCACCTCAACGCCGCGTGGATCACCGGCGGAGCGATTGATGCGTGTGGTAACGCTGTCATCGAGATAACGTGAATAGATGCTTTCCAGACGACGCACTTCCGCCTGCGCAGCATCAGCTTGCGTTTGTGCACGTTGTGCATCGAGAGCGTAGAGGCGAACCTCACAGACGCTGCCCATGGCGCGGAATGGAAATTTGAAAAGCTGCAAAGTGTTCAGAGAATCTACTGAGTGTTTGTCGCTCAGAGTCTACTGTGTCGTGATGGCGTCGTCAGTTGTAGGGCGGAATGTTCCCGCCCCACGTATCAGGGTGATGGAGGCTCGCCCAGCATCAGAACATTGGCCATGTCTGGCGGCGGAACATCCCTGGTGCTGATGCTGCGCGGACTTTCTTGCGGCCACGACGGTGCAACAAAAACAGTTTCGATCAGATACGGGTCATCGAAGTAGTGCGTGCCATTCGGAGTGGCAGGGAGTGCACCGAATTGCCACGGTGCGTTCTGCGTCTTTGCACCTGCGAGCAGACCGGTAGGCCCATAGATGCTGCGGCTTCCGCCATTAGGGAGTGGGAGCGTCAGTAAATCTTCGTAGGGCTTCAGCGTGTAGGTTTTTGCGGCGGTATTGGCGGCGACGGGTACGAGACGACGGGCGAGATGGTCTTCAGATTGGAGACGCACTGCCCATGGTTCGTTGGGAACCGTTTGCAGTGCGAGCGCCAGCGCATTTTGATCTTGCGGCATTGCGCGCGTTGGCAGTGTTTGCGCAGGAAACCAAAGGTGATCACTGCCATTCATGCGCACACTGTCGTAGATCAGTGGTTTTCCATCTGGATCAAACGTGACGCGCCAAGCCATGCCATCGAGTGGTGCGGCATTGGGTGTGCTTGATGGGAAGAAAATGAAGTAGACGAACTGTATGAGACTGCGTCCACCAAAACGCATATAGCTTGCTTGGTAGTAAACCGTAGGCTGCTCGAGATTGATGCTGAGTTGAGTGCCTTGATCTTTGGTTGTGATCCACACCGGTGCACCCGGACGATCTTGCTGCCCTGCGGTTTCGATTAGCCAGCGTGGTGCATGCGCTTCAGCAAGTGATGTCCACCACTGTGTGGTCATGCCGCTGCGACCGAGTTCATCGTGGGAGAGTCGATCAAATGTTGGTGGCGCTTCTTCGTCTGCGCTGGGTGTTTCTGCTTGCCATAGTGTCAGTGGCCCCGGCGAAGAGAGCTGTGCGATTGATTTTGCAAAGTCTGCTTTGATTTGTGCGTCGCGTTTTGAGGTCGACGCTGTAGTAGCAATTGGTGATGCGGGGACGGGCACGGCTTTGATCATGCGCTGGCGCGTGGTGTCGTTTTCCAGTTCGTTCAGTGAGAGCCAAACTGAGCAGAGTCGCAGATCACTTAAGAGTCCAGCGCGCGCCTGATTTTCCAGACCAAGGTTGCGCAGCTCGATATCGCGTGAAAAGGATTCGTTATCACGCAGCTGCAAAATCCAGATGGAGAAAGTGTCGGGATCGATGATCTCTTTGGTGAACGAAGCCATCAAACGATCACTGCGCAAATAAGGAAAACCTTCCACCTGGTGATAGCCCGCATCGCGTACACCGGCTTTGTCGATGCGCGCATCAATATCGGCGAAGGCAACGCGACAGGTGGTGAGTTGAGCCGCGAGTTTGGCTTCTGCGCGTGCTTCGCGCTCAGTGACTTCGGGGCTGGCGGCTGAAGCCAACAGGGGGAAGAGGGCCGAGGCGAGAACAAAGGCCGAAACCATCCGTGGTGCGCGTAAGGTCATCGTGCAACTCCCTGATTCCATCTTTTGAGATGGGCTGGTGTATGCGAAGGCTCGCTTGAATCATGAGGGCATCAATTTTTATGCGAGCCACCCATATGAGGAGGCCACAGAAAATTGGCTCATGTCCATAAACTGTAAGAATCTTTACGGTAAATTGATGCCCTTAGATGCAGGCAGCGCTTGAGACCCCAATGCACCCATTAAAAGCCGTGGTACCTCGTGGCGCGACAACGCGTCGTGAATTTCTTCAGCAGATGTTTTTGACCGCTGGGGCCTTGAGCATAAGCGGTAGTCTCCTTAGTGCCTGTGGCACGAGCACGAGCACGGGTGTCGGTGGTCGCGGGCGTTTTGCCAATATTGGGCCACTGGGCGCGCCGGACGCACAGGGCATTCGTGTGCCAGAAGGTTTCTCGACGCGCGTGGTCGCCATCACCAACCAAGCGCCTGCGCCGGGCAGTAGCTATCTGTGGCACATCTTTCCCGATGGCGGCGGCGTGATGCCCAAGGCGGATGGCGGTTGGTATTACATTTCGAACAGCGAAATCCCCGGTGCGGGTTCTTTGGGTTTTCAGTTTCCGCAGCTGGCACCGTTATCAAACATTATCGAAATCTTTGTGCCCGGCCTTGGTGGCAGCGGCGTGCTGGAATTCGCGGCAGACGGTACGGTGGTTGATGCCTACCGCATTCTCGGCAACACCACGTTTAATTGCGCAGGCTGCGTAACACCTTGGAGCACTTGGCTGTCTTGTGAAGAATGGCCTAACGGACAAGTTTGGGAATGTGACCCTACAGGTGCCAACAGCGCGATTGCACGTCCGACGCTGGGCTTCTTCTCACACGAAGCGACCGCCATCGATACACAGCGGCGCATGGTTTACATGACCGAAGATATGCCTGATGGGCGCTTCTATCGTTGGGTTGCTGACGGCACTGATTGGCCTGCCGGTACTGCGCGTCCAGCGCTGCAATCCGGAAAGCTTCAGGTATTAAAAGTGAACGGTGGCGGCGTTGCCGCTGCGCTGGATGGTCCGCAGCCGGTGGTTTGGATCGACGCGCTCAACCCCAGTCAGCCGCAAGACGCCAATCGTCATCCAGACAGCGCTGCTTTTGATGGCGGCGAAGGCGTGTGGAATCACAAAGGCTTCGTCTACTTCTCCACCAAAGGCGATAACCGCATTTGGGTTTACGACACGCATAGTGAAACGCTTGAAGTGGTCTACGACTTGGCGACTGCAGAGAATCCAATTCTCTCCGGCGTCGACAACATCACCGTCACCAAGCAAGGCGATGTCTTGGTCGCTGAAGATGGCGGCGATATGCA
Organism: Pseudomonadota bacterium; assembly: GCA_040387055.1. Classification (GTDB taxonomy): domain Bacteria; phylum Pseudomonadota; class Gammaproteobacteria; order Nevskiales; family Nevskiaceae; genus Stenotrophobium. Next base: position 5,843 of record JAZKEM010000005.1, read on the forward strand.
GGTTGTCGTGATCCTGCCAGATCGCACGCTCAAACCGCTGTTGCAAGTCACCGGACAAGACGGTTCAGAAATCGCGGGCATTGCCTTCTCGCCGGATGGACGTCGCATGTACTTCACCAGTGATCGCGGTGGTCCGAATGGTCCGGGCTTGGGCATCACCTATGAATTGTTATTGCCGGAAGGGCTTTAATCTTTAAAGGTCCAGTTCAACTGAATGCCCGGTACTGGTAACGCATTAAGGTTTGAGATCGGGGTCGTGCTGAGCGGATCAGGTCGTGCCCATGTTGTGTCGCTCTGCATCATCAGCGTAGGGCTAAACGAAAAGGTTCCTGACTTGGTTTTGATACTGCCGAAATCGTAGTTCGACAAAACGCCTAGTGCTGCACCGCCGATCACATCGCGCCAATAATGGTTGTGCGATTTCACACGGGTGTAGCCCACCCAACTTGCAGCGCCATACGCAGGCAGGCCCCACCAAGGGCCATATTCTTTACGAATAAATTCTGCGCCCATAAATGCCGCAGCCGTGTGGCCAGATGGAAAAGATTGGCTGCCACCATTTGGGCGTTTGGCATTGACTGCGTATTTGAGCGCATAAGTCGCGACCTCCATGCGAACAAACGACACCGTGAAGTCATGTCGTGGGTTGCCGTTGAGATCTGGCCCAGGCCAGCCGAAGCTTGGACTGTAGTTGGATGCAGCATCTAAGGTGGGCGAGGTGAGCGATTGTGCGCCGCCACCAAACGACCAATCGCCGTCAGAGTTGAGAATAAAACTCAGACCGAGTCCGACGAGTGGAATGCCCCACTGCAAGATATCGCCGCTTTGTTGCCACATCGGCTTGCCAGCGGTTTGCTCGGCAGCCCAAGCTGTAGAAATAGGTTGCGTGATCATCACGGCAACAAGGCCCAGCAGCATGCGTGAACGGCGGCGGGGGTGGCGATGCAAAGCTTCGATACGTGATTTCATGATCGTATCTTTGCAAGCCGATCATTAGTGCCGCGTTGTGACAGCGTAAGGTTTTCGTAAGATCGTTCGATTGTTGAACGATGAAAAAATTACGCGCGCAGCGACTCTTGAGCCGTTTAAAACTTCACGACAAAACGTGCGCCAGCGCCATCCGCATTACCAGCGATAATTTGCCAGCCAAGGCGATCGCAAATGCGATGAACGATATACAGGCCTAGCCCCAGTCCGCGACTCTGTGCGCCGCGATAGCGCCGTTCAAAGATGTGATCAAGCGCGTTGTCGGGAATTCCCGTGCCAGTGTCTTGGACGACGAACTCGTGTTCAGAAAGAGAAATGTCGATACGCCCTTTGCTGGTGTTCTGAATGGCGTTACTGATTAAGTTTTGTACCACGCACAACACCATGGCCTGCGGCGCCTGCACGGTAACCGGTGCGCGGATATCAACGTGAATGCTGAGTGCCTTGTCGGCCAGTTGATCGCTAAAAGCATCTGCACGTTCGTGCAAAATTTCATCCAGCGCACAACTGTCGTTGGCAATGCCGCCGTCTTCACGAGCGAGAAATAGCAGTGCCTCAATCAAAGCCTGCATTTGTGAGGCAGCGCGGCGGATACGCGCTAAACGTTCAATGCTGCGCTCGCTGAGTTGTGGGTCTTCTTGCAGCAAATGTGTCGCGCTGATGATGACGGATAAGGGCGTGCGTAATTCGTGACTCGCGTCATCGGTAAAGGCTTTCTCGCGTTCAACATACTGGTCGATCTTTTCCAGATACTGATCAAAGGCGTGTGCGATCTGGCCGACTTCGTGATCGCCGAATTGGCTGCCGAGTTTGATGCCGCGATCTGTTGGATCAATATCAGTGACCAAGCGCGCCAGTCGCGATACCGGGCGCGTGACTAATAGTGAAAGTCCGGCGCCAACGATTGCAGCAACGAACAAACAACCTGCAATAAATATCCAGGCAAGGCCGACAAGGCGCACTTCTAGATCTTCGACGCGAACGAGGTCGATGCTCATATAAATTCGCGTTTCGCCGATATCGTGACGGATGCCTTGATACTCGCCGCCTTTCCATTTGAATTCGTCAGTCCTGCCGTTGCTCCAATTCGCCATCGGCGTTGGCAAGTCAGTGGTTGCAGCACCGGGTTGATAGACGTAAGTACGGATGCCGTCGCGTTCAGGCGGTTTGACGCCTGGGTTTTGCAGGTGGTAGTCGGTAAATGCGTTGACTTCACGCATCAGTGATTGCGTGACTAATTCTTCTTCCAGCACGTCAATGAACTGATCCATCGCGTAGTAAAAACCGCCAGAGATCAGCGTAGCGATGATCAGCAGCGCTCCGACAAAGCGCGAACGCAAACTGAGGCGCAAGTTAAAGGGCATCGTCTGCTCCAATGCGATAGCCCATGCCGTGTACGGTGTGCAGTAGCTTGATGTTGTGATCGCGATCGAGTGTTTGGCGCAGCGCATGGATGTGCGCGCGCAAGGCAGCGTCGCTGTCGGGAGGATCATCGCCCCATAGTGCAATTTCGACATCGCGACGAGATACGACGTTAGGCGAGACCGACATCAAACGCTCCAGCAATTTGTAGCCGCTAGGCGTTAGCTCCAGACGAGTACCTGCACGACGGCAGACCAGCGTCTGTCGATCTAGTGTGAGATCGGCGACTTGCAAGATATTGGCGCCGCCACCTTTGCTGCGACGCTGCAGCACAAGCAGGCGTGCGTGTAATTCTGGTAGTGAGAATGGCTTGGTGAGGTAATCGTCAGCTCCAACTTCGAAGCCAATCAATTTGTCGCGCTCGGTATCGCGCGCCGTCAGCATCAAGATGGGCAAGCTGCTGCCAGCATCATTGCGTAGACGTTTGCATAGCGTGACCCCATCCAATCCTGGCAGGCCGAGATCGAGAATAGCGACGTCGTAGCTGTTGGTGGCAGCCAGATGCAGGCCTGTCAGTCCATCGCTCGCGTAGTCGACTAGATGATGGCGAGCCTCAAGAAACTCACCGATATTTGCGGCGAGGTCTTGGCTGTCTTCAATCAAAAGCAGGCGCATTGGAGCGGCGATGTTCATGCCACCAAGGCTAGCATTACTCGCTACTGCTTTTTGCACGATGCAAAGAGATCTTGTGAAGGTTTGTAGGCTGCTGTGCGAATGCTGAGTAGATCGAGGATGGAGTCGAACAGGTTGTCATGCGAGCCCGGCTGGGTTCTGAGGGCTTTGACGCAACTCACGTCGATTTTGAGTGCGGCCGGCGCATGGGCGGAAAACCAGGCCATCATCGGCACATGGGTTTGTTCAGCAGGCGCCAAGCTGCGCGGCAGACCGTGCAAGTAAATACCGTTTTCGCCCAAGCTTTCGCCGTGATCTGAAACATAGAGCATCACGCTATCGACGCTGTCTTGGCGCGCGCGCAGTTGTTCTATCAAGTCCGCGAGCATGCTATCGGTGTACACAATCGTGTTGTCGTAAGCGTTGACGACTTCTTCACGTGAGCAGCGCTGCACACTGGCGTTGCGGCAGTCGGGTGTGAAGTGACGTGCGAACTCTGGATAGCGTTTGAAGTAAGCCGGGCCGTGGCTGCCTTTTTGGTGCAGCACTAAAAACTGCGCGCTGCCCGCGGTCTTCGGCATCACTGCATCGAAATCCTTCAGCAAGATGTCGTCGTGGCATTCGCCGTCGGCACACAGTTTTGGATCGCTTTCTGATTCGAATGAAACCGAGCCAGTGCGCACACACACGCCCATACATCCGGCGTTGTTATCGCGCCATATCGTCGGCACGCCCGTGCGGGTAACGATGTCGAGAAGGTTTTCTTCAGCGCTTGCTTTCTTTCGACTGAATTCTGCTTGGTTCAGTCGCGAAAAAATGCAGGGCACGGATTGCATCGTCGCTGTCCCGCAGGATTCGAAATTCGGATAATTGATCAGGCCCGGCGTTGCCGACAGACGCGGCGTGGTGTTGCGTGCATAACCGTTGAGGCCAAAGTTGGCGGCGCGCGCAGTCTCCCCAACTACGAGCACGATCAGCAGCGGCTTTGCGCTGGGATTGCTCACACGTACGGCATCGGGTGCGACTGCAAGCAAGGTCGGTGCTGGACCTTTAGGCAGCAGGTCCATGACTGCTTCTTTCATCGCATAGATTGGCGCGGTTGGATTAACGTACAGACGCACGCTGCGATTTTCACGTCCCCAGAAGCTCAGCGTGCTGAACTGGCTAAATAGAATAATCAGCAGACCGCAAAGCATGATGCCGACCAGTGCGAGACGCCGACGCAGCTCTGTACCAAAACTTTCAAAGCGCAGCGGCATGCGAGCGATGATCCAAGCCGGTAGTACGCCTTGGGTCAGCACATGCGTGAAGAAGGCAAGACTCAGCAAGTCAGAGGCTTCGCGGGCATCGGTATTAAAAGCGTTGGCGATCATCGCGCGATCAATCACCGTGCCGAAGCTCTCCATAAAATAACTGCAAACTGCCGAGATCAGGACAAAGATCGCGAGAGCCGGTTTCTGGACGCGCGGGAGACAAAAGCCGGCCATCGCGAGTGCTAACAATGTGGCTAGCGCGTAAACCGTCGAGGCCAGAATTCGCCATTCCTGTGCGCCGAATGGGCGCGGGAGCGAGTGAAAGATGGCTTCGAACAAAGACAGGTTCTGTGTAGTGACGAGATACAGAACGGTGAGCAGTAGTAGCTGGTTGGAGCCTAGGGTTGGCAAAATGGACAGAGGCGACGTCGAGATTCGCGCGGGTGCAACTACAGCTGCTGCTGATGAAACTGATGAGTTCATCGAAGCACTGTGCACTGTTTGTCGTTTGCGAAAATTCACGTTCTTAGCTGTTGGCGGGCCATTTGATGCCGCAAAGCTAGCAATGCGACCGTGAGAATTTCGTTAGGAAGCGTTGGATTGGAACAATGGGTGGATCTGATTGGGCTGGAATCGGCGATACTTAGGCGTCCCTGAATCTCACCCGACGCCATTCATGAAGAAAGCCCTCAGCTGCATCCTTACCCCGATTTTCTTGATCGTGTGGTTGATGTTGCTGAACATTTTTCATGTCGTGCAGTACTTGGCGTTCAATATTTTTGGCTCACAAGCGCATCAGCGCACCGTGATCTGGCTCAACTTCTTTCTGGTGCACGCACTGTGGATTCTCGGCACGCGCATCTCGTCGAGTCAGGCTGCGCCACTGCCGACGGATCGGCCGATCATCTTTATCGCCAACCACCAGAACAAGCTGGATGTGTCTGGAATCGGCTGGTATTTGCGCAAACATATGCCCAAGTTCGTTTCCAAGATTCAACTTGCGCGCGGGATTCCTAGCGTTTCATACAACCTGCGTCATAGCGGCGCGGCCCTGATTGATCGCGATGACGCGCGGCAGGCGCTTAAAGAAGTCGGCCGTCTTGGCAAGCTGATTGAAGACACGCGTGGCTCTGCGGTGATTTTTCCTGAAGGCACGCGTTCGCTGACCGGTGACATCGCGCCGTTTCAAGTGGGTGGTGTAAAGACGCTACTCAAAAAAGCCCCGAGTGCAGTCGTGGTGCCGATCTACATCCACAACACTTGGACGCTCAATCGCTACGGCAAATTCCCGATGGGCATCGGCGAGCGCCTGAGTTGGACTGTGTTATCGCCGATTGAGCCGATGGGGCAGGCGATTGACGCCGTTGTCGCGCAAGCTGAAGCGAGCATTCGCGCTGAGCACGATCGCAGGCTAGCGAGCTAACTGACGCACATGAAAAAGGCGGGATTGCTCCCGCCTTTTTATTTTACTTTTATCGGTTCAGATCTTCGATTAGAACTGATAACCAATGCGCATTGTGAACTCATCACGGCTACCAAAGGTGGCTACTGAACTGCTATTTGGATTGCCGTTGAGATTGCCATTCAGATAGTTGTAGAAACCTTCGATGGTTAAATCGCCATTCGGTTTCCAACGCACGCCTGGCTGTACCAGAATGCCGCCAGCAGTTGGTTCATAGAGGATCGCCAGATCAGCGCGCCAGACCAAGTTGGGGAAGGGCTGCTGCAAGGCAAATGCCACGGCGTCATAACCGCTCTTGCCACCCGGCGTGTTATTGACGTCACCACCCTGACCTTCAAGGCTGCGGCCCAGCAAATCACTGCGCGTCTTATGCAGCCACTGCGCCACCACATAGGTTGCTGGCAGCGACTTGACGATGCTCTGATACTTTTCCATCACAATCGCCGTGGTGAATTCATCTTGCTTGAGGAATTTCTGGCCTAGCGATGGATTGGTGAAGCTGCGATCCGGTGTGTATAGGGCTTCGACGTTGATGATCAACTGATCCAGCCATGAACCCGGATTGCCCTCAGTAACATAGCTACCGCCGAGGCCGAGATTGGTTTCAGCGCGATAGGTGCGTTCGATGTGACCGCGCAGGCCGCTGCCAGAAAGAGTGAAAAACTCATCCAACTCGCCACGTGCTAAAGCCATGCTGTTGCCGATGTTGGCGGCACCGAGTGCACCGGTAAATGGCTGGAAATCATCTACTGCAGCATTCAAGCCCTGAATGCCATCTAGGCGTGCCATGGCTGCGTAGGTAAACCATTCATCGGCTGACCAGACACCGGTTGGATCGGCTTCAAACGGAGTGCCTTGTAGTGCGGCACCTGAACCTGGTGCTGGTGGGATGTCGCGATTAACGCCTGAGGCGGTCCAACGATAGACACCATCCGGGTTATAACGACGCGCAGCAATGGCTTGCACGCCAAACTTGCCGATTTCACCTTTCAAGCGCAGGCCGTAGTTGAACTTGTTATCAAACTGGCCGTAGCGGTCATGCACGGTGAACTGCGATGGAATGAAGTTGTAAGGCGTGTTGGGGTTGGACAATACGCTGGGCTGGAATTTCTGTGCGTAGCTGTCGACCAGCCAACCGCTATCAAACTGATACGAGGTGCGCAGGGCTAGTGATGACACGCGTTTGTCTTGGAACTCCTCGCTGGCGTAATCCAGGATCGAATGACGTCGCAGATCCAGACCATTAGGGATGTCGAGTACACGGAAGAAGATGGCCTGGCCCCAGGCAATGTCCTGGTTGCCGAGCTTGATCAACAAAGGCCCTTGGTTGTAAGACAGGTAGAGCGAGGGCAGGTCGATCATGCCATGGCGGTTGGTCCACTCCAGCGGGTTGGGGCGGTTTTTGCCTTCAGCGTCAAAGTGGAAGTAATCCGGATCGCCGTACATGCGACCCACTGCTTGGCTGCCAACGTCTGTGGGATCAAATTCCTGATACGCCCCGGGGTCAGCCACCGCGCGCACACGGGCCACAAGATTGAGACGTTCGTTGAACTTGATATCAGCGCGGAGATCGCCGCGTAGCAATTGCAGATTAAACGGGTTGTGTGTGGTGACGCCGGTACGGGTTGTGGTGTTGCTGCCAAAGTTCAAGGTGGTGCGGTTGACCGTCACGCCATTGAACAAATTGCCGTTCTGGTTGTAAGGATTTTCACTCGCCGTGGCAATCGACATGTCATAGCGCAGCGATCCGGAATAACTAATATTGAAACTGGAGGAAGAACCGCTGGTTTCGGCGTTGGTGGTGGCGCCGCTGTAATCATCCTGGGCAAAAACCGATGCCGCAGTCAGCGCTAAAAGTCCGGCGCTCGAATAAATCCAACGACGACTCTTTCTTATTTGTTTCACTGAACTCTCCTTTAGGCGGGAGTGCGATCCGATAGCGGACCGTCCCTTTTATTCGCACGTTGTCTCGCAGTCCTGCGCCACTTGATGTGACTGCCGGCTGCGCGATCGACAATGGGGCTTGCCTAAAGCTGTTCCGCCACCTAATTGGGTGGGAGTATTTTTAAACGACACCGTTCAGTAGCCCTCGCTATGCCGTTTGGCGCTTGGGCGCCAAAACAGATCGTTTTACTTCAGCGAGGGGGCTTGTTTTGAGTGTTGGGTTTGGCGGCCGCTGACTCGCTGGTGCGGGCTCGAAGAGGTGGGGTGGCGGGTAGTTCTCATGGCTGCCCCTTGAATATGGCTGGTTAGCCCCTACAATTAGCAGCCTCGGTGTGAGAGTGCTAACAACAGCTGTTTAAAGCTACCAGCGCCTCCCGCCATGAGACCCCTAACAAATTGATAAGACTGGAGTTTGTCCATGAAACTACGTCCCCTGCACGACCGCGTGGTCGTCAAGCGTCTTGAAGAAGAGAAGAAATCCGCTGGCGGCATCCTCATTCCTGACAGCGCTGCCGAGAAGCCGTTGACGGCTCAGGTCGTCGCAGTAGGTTCGGGCAAGCGCACCGACGATGGCAAGGTTCACCCTGTTGACGTCAAGGTTGGCGACAAAGTTTTGATCGGCAAGTACTCGGGCACCGAAGTGAAATTCGGCGGCGAAGAACTGGTCGTGCTGCGCGAAGACGACATCATGGCCGTCCTCGGCAAGTAATCGAACTCATAAAATTCAGAGGAATTTGAAATGGCTGCTAAAGAAGTGAAGTTTGGTGATGACGCCCGCGCCCGCATGGTTGCCGGTGTTAACGTTCTCGCCAACGCAGTAAAAGTAACGCTCGGCCCTAAGGGTCGTAACGTGATTCTCGACAAGTCCTACGGCGCTCCTACCGTCACCAAAGACGGCGTGTCAGTTGCCAAAGAAATCGAACTGAAAGACAAGTTCGAAAACATGGGCGCTCAGCTGGTTAAGGAAGTTGCTTCCAACACCTCCGACGCAGCAGGCGACGGCACCACCACCGCTACTGTTCTCGCTCAGGCGATTCTCAACGAAGGCCTGAAGTCGGTTACCGCTGGCGTTGACCCAATGGACATCAAGCGCGGCATCGACAAGGCTGTTGAAGCTGTCACCGCTGAAATCAAAAAGCTGTCGACCCCTTGCAAAGATCGCAAGGCGATTGCACAGGTCGGCACCGTGTCGGCCAACGCTGACACCAACATTGGCGACATCATTGCTAAGGCAATGGACAAGGTCGGCAAAGAAGGCGTCATCACCGTTGAAGAAGGCTCCGGCCTCGAAAACGAACTGAGCGTTGTTGAAGGTATGCAGTTCGACCGCGGCTACCTCAGCCCGTACTTCATCAACCAGGCTCAGAGCCAGCAGGTTGAGCACGAAAATCCGTTGATCCTGATCACCGAAAAGAAGATCTCCAACATCCGCGAACTGCTCCCAGTTCTGGAAGGCGTTGCCAAAGCTGGCCGTCCGTTGATGATCATTGCTGAAGACGTTGAAGGCGAAGCCCTCGCTACCCTCGTCGTCAACAATCTGCGTGGCATCCTGAAGGTTGTAGCTGTTAAGGCTCCAGGCTTCGGCGACCGTCGCAAAGAAATGCTGAAGGACATCGCAATCCTCACCGGCGGCACCGTGATTTCGGAAGAAGTCGGTCTGTCGCTCGAAAAGGCCACCATTGCTGATCTGGGCACCGCTAAGAAAGTGCAGATCGACAAGGAAAACACCACCGTCATCGACGGCGCTGGCAAGAAGGACAAGATCACCAACCGCATCAAAGAAATTCGCGCGCAGATGGAAGACGCAACCAGCGACTACGACAAGGAAAAGCTCAGCGAACGTCTCGCTAAGCTCGCCGGCGGCGTAGCTGTGATCAAGGTTGGCGCAGCCACCGAAGTCGAAATGAAAGAAAAGAAAGCCCGCGTTGAAGA
>JAZKEM010000006.1:0-3288 GCA_040387055.1 Pseudomonadota bacterium
TTATGTACAGGATGTACGGTACCTCCGCGGTCGCATGGATGCGAAAGAGCGGAGGTGTTTGTGCAGAGATGTAGTTTTAAAAAGGCGCGCGCAGGAGCAAGTACGGGGGTAGCGCGAAGCGAAACCCACCGTCGAACATATTTGAGAAATGGTGGGTTTAGCTGCGCTCTACCCACCCTACGGAGTTGTTAGAGAGCTGACTGCACCAAGCTCTGCATCATCCGAACATGCCCATCATCCGCATTAAGCGCCGGGATATAACGAAAGCCTTCGCCGCCCGCAGCCAGAAAATCCGCGCGATAACGAATCGCCACTTCTTCCAGCGTCTCCAGACAATCCGCAGAAAATCCCGGGCAGATCACGTCGAGTGTTTTGATGCCCTTTGCTGCGTATTGCGGTAATACGACGTCGGTATACGGCTGCAACCAAGGCTCGCGACCCAAGCGGCTTTGGAAGCTGAGTGACCATTCCTCAGGTTTCAGTTGTAGCGCTTCAGCCAGCAGGGCCGCAGTCTTCTTGCACTGTGCATCGTATGGATCGCCCTGATTCACATAGCGCTGCGGAATGCTGTGAAAGGACATCAGCAGATGATCGCCCGCGCCATGTGTTTGTCGATAGGCGCGCACGCTGGCAGCCAGCGCTTCAATGTAAGCCGGCTGAGCGTGGTAGTCGTTGATGGTGCGCAGTTCGGGGATATGGCGTTCGCTCGCAAGTACGCGGGCGATGGCATCGAACACTGAAGCGGTTGTTGTGCCGGAATACTGCGGATACAGCGGCAGTACCACGATGCGTGTTGCACCTTTTTGTTTGAGCTCAGCCAAAGCACTGGCAATGCTTGGGTTGCCATAAGTCATACCCAATACAACTGGAACATCAGCACCTAATAAGGCTTGTAAGCCCCAAGCTTGTTGCGTCGATACAGCCAGCAGCGGTGAGCCGCGCTCGCTCCACACGGACGCATAAGCATGCGCAAGTTTCTTGGGGCGGAAAGGCAAAATGAATCCGTACAGCACCGGCAACCACACTGCGCGCGGAATTTCGACCACGCGTGTGTCAGACAAGAATTCGCGCAGATAGCGCCGAATAGCCGGAGCTGTCGGCGCATCCGGTGTGCCGAGATTCACCAGCAATACGCCGGTTTTGGCTTTGGAGATATGCATCGTTTCCATTGTCTTGAAATAAAACGCGGCTGCGATAGTGGCAGCCGCGGGGTTAAAAAGTTTGAGTGAAGGTTAAGGCGTGTTGATCGCGGAGTGGTGGCGCGAGTAGGTAAAGTAAATCACCAAACCAATCACCATCCAGATTCCGAATGCGATCCAAGTGAGTGCAGGCAAGCTGGCCATCAGCCAGGCGCAGAAGCCCATGCCAATGAGTGGAAGCAGCGGTACCCATGGTGTTCTGAACGGACGCTTCAAGTCGGGTCTGGTTTTGCGCAGGATGATCACGCTGAGGCAGACGAGGAAGAATGCGCCGAGTGTGCCGAGGTTCACCAGCTCTGCAACCTTGCCAATCGGGAAGAAGCCCGCGATCAGTGCAATCACTACGCCGCTGACCAGAATCAATTTCACCGGCGTCTGTGTTTTCGGATGTACTGCCGCCATCGGTGCAGGCAGCAAGCCATCGCGTGACATTGCCAGCACGATGCGCGTGAGCGCGTAGTAGAGCACCAGCATCACGGTGGTGATACCAAAGATGGCGCCCGTGGCGATCATGCCCTGTGCCCAGCTTAGGCCCAAGCGGCCCATCGCAGCAGCTACAGGCGCTTTGATGTCGATCTCAGCGTAAGGCACTACGCCAGTGAGAATGCCGGAAACGATGATGTAGAGAACGGTGCAGATGCCGAGCGAAGCGAGAATGCCAATTGGCAAATCGCGTTGTGGTCTCACTGCTTCTTCACCAGCCGTAGAGACTGCATCGAAACCAATGTAAGCAAAGAAGATCAGCGCTGCAGCGGTGGTAACACCGGCAAAACCAAAATGTGAATTGCCGTCAGCGTCAATCACTTGCTCTGGAATAAATGGATGCCAGTTCGCAGGATCCACATGCGGGCCTGCAATCGCGATGAAGGCGAGAATCGTCACGAGCTTGACCATCACCATCGCGCCATTAAAGCGAGCTGCTTCTTTCACGCCCCAGCACAGCAAGCCGGAGAGCATCAGTACGATCAGGATCGCAGGCAGATTACAGATGCCGCCTTCCATGGGTGCCGCAGTGAGCGCATGAGGCAATTCAATACCAAAGAACGACGACAGGATGTTTGCGAAGTAACCGGACCAGCCAATCGCGACGGTAGACGTCGCAACGCCGTATTCCAGAATCAAATCCCAACCAATAATCCACGCCACAAATTCGCCGATGCCGACGTAAGCGTAGCCATATGCACTGCCTGCACCGCCGACAGCGCCCGAGAGCTCCGCGTAACACAGCGCTGCAAATGCGCAGGCGGTGCCGGAGATGATGAAGGAGAGCACGATCGCCGGACCTGCATGCTCTGCAGCGGCGACGCCGGTGAGCACAAAGATGCCGGTGCCGATGATGGCGCCGATGCCGAGCAGGGTCAGGTCCAACGCAGTGAGCGTGCGTTTAAGGCCTGTGTTGGCATTGGGATCGATGGGCTTTGTGCGGAACAGATTCATATTTAGGACGCTCCCTACTTCTTATATTTGATGTTTACACGTCTTAGGCATGCACAAGCCACGCCATTTGTGGACGATTATGCCGTAACGTTGTCAAAAACGTCCCCGGTTTCGGCAAGGTGGCTGTGCCATCATGTTTTCAAGCGCGTGGGGCACCATGCTTTGTAATGAATTTTGGGAGTGCGATGATGAATTCTGAGAATAAGAGCCATAGCCTTTTGATGGGTTATGTCCTCTGGATATTTGGGTTTATAGGCGCGCACCGTTTCTATTACGGCCGCCAAATCACCGGCACCATCTGGTTCTTTACCTTGGGGCTGTTTTTTATTGGTTGGATTATTGACCTGTTTCTGATCCCTGGCATGGATCGCAGTGCCGATCACCAATACCGCGCAGGCCGCAGCAGTTATAGCGTGGGCTGGATTCTGCTCACCTTCCTCGGCATCTTTGGCATCCATCGCTTTTATATGGGCAAATGGATCACCGGCATTCTGTATCTCTGTACCGGCGGGCTATTTCTTATTGGTTATATCTACGACTACTGGACGCTCAATGGTCAGATTGACGAGCTCAATCGCGCCAACGTTAACTGAGGCCGCGATTTACTCAGGTGACGTGAGGTCGTCGCGGATCGGCCAATGTGCAGTACGGT
>JAZKEM010000007.1:0-6953 GCA_040387055.1 Pseudomonadota bacterium
CAGCACCAGCAGGCGCTGCAGATCGGTGTTCTCTGTCGCGAACAATTTCTTGCCTCGGGTCTCATAGCCCGAAACATCGCTAAGGACCAGATTGATGCCATCGATCGGCGTGGTGTCGACAGCAAAGTCTTTGCTGTAGCTGGCCTGCTGTAGCAGATCCAAAGCAGTGATCAGCTTTTTGACCTGATCAGCGCGCGCCAAACTATCAGTGGCAGTGCGGCCACTGGCTACTGAATAGCCCGTCGCCGGTTCAAACCAATTGCCGGAACCCGTGTTACCAACGGCCATGCCCATGCCGCCGAGCAGGTTGTTGGCACCAGCACCATTGTTCCAGTCGTTGTGCATGTAGAGCACGGCCTTGCCGGCTTTCATATACGTGCGCACCATATCTTCGAGGCCGCCCTTGTCCTGCACACTTTCGCCGAACACGAGCAGGTCGAGATCCTGCCAGCAGACATTGACCGGATCAGTGATATCGCAGACCACTTCGGTTGCCGTTTTGCCCGGGATGCGCGCGACAAAGTTCTTCACCGCATTGGCGTTGCTGTAACCGGCTTTGCTGAACTTGATCGTCGTTGGCACTGTGCCGCTGGCACTGCCGGTCATCATCCAAGTGAAGGCGCGGATGAACAGCGGCAAATGCTGTTGCTGATTGCTGGTGCCAGACATCCAGCTGAGCACGTCACCGCCATAGGCCATGCCGCGACCCGTTTTGCTGCCGTCATCGTTGCTCAGTTCGACAATGGCAGCGATGCCGTTGCCCTTGTCGGAAACAATGTAAGGAATCGCACCTGAGAGGCCGGTCGAATTAATCGCGTTGCTGTATCTGCCGATATCAATCGAAAGATCTGGCACCGTGCCCTTGCTGTTATAGATATCAGACAGGATCTGCTGAGGACGCGTCTGCATGACTTTGGCCTTAGCTGTCGCACACTGCAGCAGCGTGCTCCGGTCATCGGTTTGCAGACTGCTGGGATCGCCGTTTTTGACTGCGGCGTTAACGCGGGTTTCGGATGCCGTTTGCACCGCCGGATTTCCCGACGCATAGCAAGCTGCTTTCATATCCACGACCGGCGGCGGTGGTGGAGGCGGTGGCGGTGGCGGAGGGGGTGGCGGAGGCGGCGTCGGCACATCCGGGGTGGTATCAACAACGGGCGGGCCATCGCCATGATCAGGATCGACGTCGTTCAAACCCGTTTCGCTACCACCACAGGCCGACAGAAAAAGAACAGCGGCCACCATCACAAGCTTCCATGCATTCATCGAATACTTCCCCAAAGATTTTGGAATTCTGCGCGACAGGTAGAGGAATTGCATTCATATCTGCCGATTCACACGGGGAGCATTTGAACAGTCGCCTTGATCGACGTCACTATCAAATCTGATAGTGAAGCCGAGCAGAAGATATTCGGATGAGTTCCGCAGACAAACGGATGCGAGACGAGCGCGTATGAATCGAAAGGTAAGAGGCAGGGCGCTTCATCCAGGGACGCTGCCTTCGCAAAAAGAGTTGAGGCGCAAATGGAATGCCAGCCTAAATAGGCAAATATGAATGCGCCCTCAGTCATCTTTCGCAGGAAGTGCGAGCACCATAATCATCTGGATAAAGCTGCACTAATAGAACAGTCAGGGAGAATCTTGTGAGTGTGATTGGAAGCTGGAAAGTCACGATGACAACACCAGTCGGTCCGCAGGAGATGGTTCTGCATATCGACACACTCGACGACAACTTCACTGGCCGCATTGAAAGCCCGATGGGCAATCACAACATCACGGGCAGCGCATCTGCAGGCTTGCTTACCTGGCAGATGAAAGCAGCGAAGCCCATTCCGATTACGGTCACTTTCAAAGCGCAGTTTGACGCAGATAAAGTCAGCGGCACTGCAAAACTCGGAATCCTTGGAAAATCCACGCTCAACGGTGAGCGTTTAAAAGCTGGCGAGCATGTTGCCAGCACGGCAGATGAAACCGTCGAAAGAGTGACGGCAGACTTCATCGACCCGAAGTACAACAAGCCCTATGTCGATGTGAATGAACTGCGCAGCCAACCGGCGCCACATCGTTACGTGCACGGTGGCTTTACCGGAACGGATGCGAAGTTCTCATTTTATTTTCCGCCGAAAGAGCTCTATCAAGGGCGCTTCTTCCAGAACACTTATCCGATGGCATTGTCGGAAGACATCGGCCCCTTCCCGATTGCATTTGATGTTTCGACTGGCAATCTGCCGTTCACGATTGATAGTGGCGCTTACTACGTACAAACCAATCTGGGTGGCGCAGATCGTGGCGGTGGCATGGCTGACCCTGCGATTGCGGCGTTTCGTGTGAATGCCGCAGCTGCAAAATATTCTCGCGTTGTTGCAGCAGAAATTTATGGCACGCATCGTCCATTCGGTTATCTTTTCGGAGGCAGTGGCGGCTCCTATCAAGTCGTCGGTAGCGCGGAAAATACTGAAGGCGTGTGGGATGGTTTTGTTCCCTTCGTGATGGCAACACCCAATGCCATCCCGAGCATGTTCACCGTGCGAATGAATGCACTACGCGTGCTGAGACAGCGCAACAAATTTCCGGCGGTCATGGACGCGATCAATCCGGGTGGCAGCGGCGATCCGTACGCAGATTTGAATGAAGAAGAACGTGCTGCGCTGAAAGAAGCCACGTTGATGGGCTATCCGCTGCGCGGATGGTGGGATCACGAGACACTCAACAGCGGCCACTTCGCGCAGGTGGCGCCGATCATGCCGATGCTGGATGCCGGCTATCTCGAAGATTTCTGGAACAAGCCGGGCTATCTCGGCAAGGACTCACCATCACTGGCTGCTTCGCGTTTCCGTTTTGAGACCACCGTTACAGCAACCATTGATGGCTTCCCTCGATTTCTAAAGTTGGATGCCGTACCTGATCGTGACTTCAACGACTCGCATCTGGTCATCATCAGTGGCGATGCGGCAGGCAAGAGCATTCCCATCGCAAAAATTGATGGCAAGACGATTGGCTTTGCCTACGCTGCGGATCAGTCCGTAGCCAATGCCATCAAGGTTGGCGATCGCATTTGCATCGACAATTCATGGGCGCTGGCGCTGCAAACCTATCACCGCCATCAACTGCCCTCACCTGATCTCTATGGCTGGAACCAGTTCCGCAATGCCGCGGGTGAACCCCTGTATCCGCAGCGCGACATTCTCATCGGGCCACTTTCTGCCGTTGGCACAGCGGGCAGCATTCCCATGGGAAAGATCAGCGGCAAGATGCTGCTGCTGGAATGTCTGGTGGATATTGATGCGCTGGCCTGGCAGGCAGATTGGTATCGCAGCAAAGTGAAAGAATCGCTGGGCTCAACATTCGATGACAACTTCGCACTGTGGTTCATAGATCACGCACAGCACGACAACCCGCAGACACAATTATCGAATGCCTACACCGTGAGCTTTGAAGGCGCGTTGCAGCAGGCGCTGCGTGATATCAGCACTTGGGTTGAGAAAGGCGTGAAGCCGTCGAGCACGCAATACAAGGTGCTTGATACGCAGGTTCTTGTGTCCGACAGCGCTAATGAACGTAAAGGCATTCAGCCTGTTGTTACGCTAAAGGCCAATGGCGGCCTGCGTACCGACGTGAAGATTGGTGAGAGCGTCAGCTTCGCGGCGAGCATTGAAGTGCCGGCTGCTGCTGGCGCCGTGGTTGCAGCGGAGTGGGACTTTGACGGTGCGGGCAACTATCCCATCAAGGCAGACGTAACCGGAGCGCAATCGTTGGTTCAGTTATCAGCTACGCATGCCTACACAAAACCGGGAACTTACTTTGCAGTGTTGCGTGCAACTTCGCAGCGCGAGGGCAATGCAGAGACGCCGTTTGGACGAGTGCAGAATATTGCGCGTGTCCGTGTCGTAGTGCTCTAAACCGTAGGGTGGGTAGAGCGCAGAGAAACCCACCATGTTTTCGAAGTGCGCAACGGTGGGTTTCGCTACGCTCTACCCACCCTACGTTCAACTTTCACACCACCAAACATTCTGTCCATGACATCGGCAGCGAGCATCGTGTGTGGAATACCCAAATCAATCTTGCTTGCCGCATCAAGCTGTGCAATCTGATCAGCGTTGAAATGAACATCTAGCGCACCAAGATTGTCTTGCAACTGTGCAAGCGTGCGAATACCCAGCACAGGTGAAGCAACCGCCGGATTAAGCAGTGTCCAGGCCAGAGCCACCTGCGCTGCTGTGCAGTTCATTTCTGCTGAAACTTTTCGCGCCGTATCCGCAATCACAAGACTGTGTTCACTCAAGCGTCCGCTAGCCACATTCATGTCTTTGCGTGCACTAGCTTTGCTAGGTTCGGTTAAATCTTTTTCCTGATACTTGCCAGAGAGCACGCCACCCGCCAAGGGCGACCATGGCAATACGCCCAAGCCCATTTCACGCGCCATCGGCAGCAGATCACGCTCAGCACTACGTTCAGCAAGGCTATAGGAAATTTGCAACGCGACCAGCGGGCTCCAGCCTCGCAACTCTGCAATCGCCTGCATACGCGATGCCTGCCATGCGGGCGTGTTGGACAAGCCGATGTGTTGAACCTTGCCTGAGCGAACCAGATCATCAAAGGCACGCAGGATTTCATCAACAGGAGTTCGAGCATCCCAAGCGTGTAGGTACAACAGGTCGATATGATCGGTCTCAAGTCGCCGCAGACTCTCTTCAACCGACTGCATCATGTTCTTACGATGATTGCCGCAGGCATTCGGATCACCTGGATTCATCGTCAAGGAATACTTGGTGGCGATGACAAAGCGGTTACGGCGATTACGCACCAGCTTGCCAACAACGCGCTCGGATTCACCATTGGCGTAGAAGTTGGCGGTGTCGATTGAATTGCCGCCGCGTTCTGCGTAGAGATCAAAGATCTGCTCCGCTGTCGCCTCATCCGTGCCCCAGTCTTGGGCAACGCCGAATGTCATTGTGCCCAGCGCGAGTGGAGAAACTCTTAGACCGGAGCGGCCTAGCAGACGGTAGTCATCAAGTTGCATCGGCGTTACTGCTCCTTACGATCGGCACTTACCCCCTCTATCCCCATGCCAGAGGGTAAAGGACGGCCAAAGACTGCGGAATCAGACGCTACTGCGTAAGTAGGATGTAAACGCCGGTTCTGCGCCGTAGCTTAGGAAGCGGTCCATGGCCGCCACAATGCGAAGTTCCCGGTAGGACAAGAGTGCCTGCCTATCGCGACAACACCAGACAGGACTCCATCGCAGAGGTCATGGACAATGAGATTGGAACCATAACAACGACTAGCGCCCGCCCTGAACAGGCCCGCATAAGCGCCCAACAGATTTTTCGCAGAGAACTCGAATCATGCAGATGAACGGACTGCAGCAGATTTCCGCAACCCGGCAGCAAGTCTGGGAAGCCCTGAATGATCCAGAAGTGCTGAAGCGCTGCATCCCGGGCTGCCAGTCACTGGCGAAGGAATCTGACACGCGTCTGGTGGCGACAGTCGAGATCAAAATCGGCCCCATCGGCGCACGCTTCAACGGCACCGTCGAACTGTCAGACATCAACGCCCCAGACTCTTACACCATGACCATCGAAGGCCAAGGCGGCACGGTGGGCTCGGTCAAAAGCATCGCCAAGGTAAAACTCTCTGATGGTGGCGAAGGCATCACCGTGTTGTCGTATGACGTCGACGCACTCGTCAGCGGTCGTCTCGCACAACTCGGCGGCCCGATCATGGACGCCACTGCCAAACAATTGGCCGCGCGTTTCTTCGGACAGTTCGGCAAGGTCATTGCCGGGCCAGAGCCCGCAGCTGCTGGCGCTGCAAAATCTCGTGGCGTACGCGCTGCTGGCACTGCATCCGCAGCCAGCGGTTCACCCATGATCTGGCTGCTGACACTGGTTGTGTCCGCATTCGTCGGCTACTTCATCGGTCACAGCGGCAGCACGGAACACTCCGACTGGATGGGCATCGCGATCGGCATGCTGCTGTTGATTGTCGGCGCTGCTGGTTTCGAATTCGGACGTCGCTCCGGCACCACCAACATCACGCTCGACGCCAACCTTCTCGCACGTCTGTTGGAGGACAAGCGGTGAAACCCGCACCGTTCGACTACTTTGCACCGTCGTCGATCGCCGAAGCCTGCCAGCTCTTGAGTGAAGCCGGCGGTGGCGCAACGATTCTTGCGGGCGGACAAACACTGATGCCGCTGCTCGCGCTGCGCATGAGTCAGCCTTTCATCCTGATCGACATCACGCGCATCGCCGCGCTCAAAGGCGTGTCACGCAATGCAGGCATCACGCGCATTGGTCCGATTCTGAAACAGAACGAAGCAATCGCCGATGCAACGCTCGCACAAGCGCAGCCCTTGATCGTCACCGCAACGCGTCATGTCGGACATCACCAGACACGCAATCGCGGCACCATTGGTGGATCGATTGCGTTGGGTGAACCGGCAGCTGAATTGCCAGCAACTGCCGTCGCACTCGGTGCATCGCTGGAAGTGACATCAGCCCGTGGCACTCGCCGCATCGCGGCAGAAGAATTTTATTTCGGCCCTTACGCCACCGCGCTGGAGCCGGATGAACTGCTGACCGGCATTCATGTACCTGAGTGGCCAACAGGAACCGTTTGGCTGTTCCGCGAGATTTCGCAGCGTCCCGGCGATTTCGGTCTTGTCGGTTTGACTGGCGCACTCACTGTCAAAGATGGCCGCATCGAACGCGCAGGCATTGCATGGTTCGGCATGGGCCCAACGCCAATCAAGGCGCGCCAGGTTGAAGCTGCATTGCTCGGTCAATCCATCGATGCGCTGGATCCACGTGCGCTCGCAGAACTTGCGATTGCGGATACCGCGCCGTTTGATGATCACCACGCCAGCGCCGAATACCGTCGCACCGTCGGCAAGCGCGTATTCGCTGCTGCACTGCGCGAGACACTGAATCTGAGGGCTGCGGCATGAGCCAGCA
>JAZKEM010000008.1:0-5865 GCA_040387055.1 Pseudomonadota bacterium
GCTGAGCCGCCCGTCATCACTTTTGCGCCCTTGGCGGTGGCATCAGCGATGTGTTCCTTAACTTTGGCGACGGCTTTTTCGTCGATCAGCGGACCGATGTCAGTGCCCGCTTCATTGCCTGCGCCAACTCTGAGTGCTGCGGTCGCAGCAGTGAGTCGACTTAGGAATGCATCGTGAATGCCTGCTTGCGCGTAAATGCGATTGGCGCAGACACAGGTTTGTCCCGCGTTGCGGAATTTTGATTGCAGTGCACCAGCGACCGCTGCATCCAGATCTGCATCATCAAACACAATGAACGGGGCGTTGCCGCCGAGTTCGAGGCTGAGCTTCTTAATCGTCGGTGCAGACTGTGCGTAGAGCTTTGCGCCAATTTCAGTTGAGCCGGTGAAAGACAGCTTGCGTACGGTTTTGCTGGATGTGAGGACGTCACCAATTTCCGTCGAGCTACCGGTGATGATGTTTAACAGGCCAGCTGGTAAGCCGGCCTTTTCGGCCAGCGCGCCTAGAGCCAGCGCTGTGAATGGCGTCTGCGATGCAGGCTTCACGACCACAGCGCAACCAGCTGCGAGGGCAGGGCCGATCTTTCGCGTGATCATGGCCGCAGGGAAATTCCATGGCGTAATCACGGCGACAACGCCGATGGGCTGTTTCAGTACGACAATGCGTTTGTCAGCTGCATGGCTCGGAATGACGTCACCGTAGACACGCTGTGCTTCATCCGCGAACCATTCGATGAAACTTGCAGCGTAAGCAATCTCGCCACGTGCTTCGTTTAGTGGCTTGCCTTGTTCTTGAGTCAAGATCGCGGCCAGTTCGTCCTGATGCGACATGATCAATTCAAAATAGCGACGCAGTGTGCGCGCACGTTCCTTGGCGGTCAGCTTGGCCCACGGACCCATCGCCTGTTCAGCAGCGGCAATCGCACGTTCGGTTTCTTTTCGACCCAGTCTCGGCACGCGGCCGATCACGGCACCGGTGGCTGGATCGTCTACATCAATCCAGTGTTCGCCGGTTACCCATTCGCCACCAATAAGACAGGCTTCTTTTTTTAGACTAGTCATTGCCGAAATAATATTTTTATATCCATCGATATCTTATGACCGCGCTTACCGTCACGCGCGCACATTGCGTCTGCGGGCATGACGGCGATCATCGACAGACCAGATAGCCTTGCTGATACTCAAATCTGCGCATGAATCCCGATGCGATCTTGGCTTAGGATCGTGTAAGGCTTTGCGCACGATTTCCCATGTCTTATCTGAGACGGCAATAGCATGCAATTGAACGTATTAAAAACACGCCTATGAGCGGTTTCGATGAGCTTGTCGATTTTGTCGTCGTCGGTAGCGGCGGCGGCTCTATGTGTGCGGCATTGCTGATGCGCTCAGTGGGTAAGAGGGTTCTCATTCTTGAAAAAGAAGATTTAGTCGGGGGAACAACCGCACGTTCCGGCGGCGTCATGTGGATTCCCAATAATCCCTTCATGAAGCGTGACGGTGTGCCCGACAGCTATGAACAGGCATCTGCCTATCTTGATAGCGTTGTTGGCGATCCTCTCGACGCGCCCGGCACTTCGCGTCAGCGTCGCAGTGTCTATCTGCAGGAAGCGCCAGACATGGTGCAGTTCTTGGTGGATCAAGGGATTCGACTTACGCGCGTTACTGAGTGGCCCGATTATTACGATGACCACCCTGGTGGTTCCGCGCCCGGTCGCACGGTTGTTGCAGAGTTATTCAACGTCAA
Source organism: Pseudomonadota bacterium (assembly GCA_040387055.1). GTDB lineage: Bacteria > Pseudomonadota > Gammaproteobacteria > Nevskiales > Nevskiaceae > Stenotrophobium. The sequence continues at coordinate 1,744 of JAZKEM010000008.1, forward strand.
CGAGTTGGGGCCTTGGAAAGACAAGCTGCGCAAGGGCTTTCTACAGTTGCCTGCCACACTTGATGAGCTGTTGGAGTTGCCAGCGTTCAAGCGATCCTGGCGCATAAAAATGCTGATGCTGAAGATTGCTTTTCGTGCGATTGCGGCAAAGCTGACAGGCAAGCAGTGGATTTCTGCGGGCGCTGCACTACAAGGACGAATGTTGCAGGCAGCACTACGCGCCAACGTCGATATCCGGCCCGGATCCCCGGTGCGTGAATTGATTGTGAAAGATGGCGCGGTCACTGGCGTTGTGACGGTAAAAGATGGCCGCCCATGGAAAGTGGGCGCGCGTCTCGGTGTGCTCGTCAACGCAGGTGGTTTTGCACGTAATCAGCAGATGCGTGATCACTATCAGCCCGGCACTTCAGTGAAGTGGACGATGGCTTCCAGTGGTGATACCGGCGAGATGATTGAAGAGATGATGCGCCATGGCGCGGCTATCGCGCAGATGGAAGAAATGGTTGGCACACAATTGACGCTGCCACCTGAAGCGCAAGGCGCGGATTTCATGCCGACTGCGCAGAGATTAACCGCAGCACCGCATGCAATTCTGGTTGATCAAAGTGGTGTCCGCTACATGAATGAAGGCGGCTCTTACATGGCTTATTGCAAAGGCATGTTTGAGCGAAACAAGCAGGTTCCAGCTGTGCCAAGCTGGGCGATATTCGATCAGCAATATCTGAATAAATACATGCTTGCTGGAAAGATGCCCGGCAGCCGAAAGCCAAAAAGTTGGCTCGATGAAGGTTATCTGCACAAGTCTGAATCGATCGAGGATCTGGCGCGGAAACTCAAGATAGATCCCTCAACGTTGAAGGGCACTGTTGATCGATTCAATGGATTTGTGCTGAAGAATTTCGATGAGGATTTTCATCGTGGCGAGCGTGCTTACGATCGCTGGCTTGGTGATCCTTTTCAAAAGCCGTCAGCAGCCTTAGGTGCGATTGAACAGGGGCCGTATTACGCAGTGCCTGTTGTGCCGGGTGATGTGAGTACTTACGGCGGTGTTGTGACTGACGAATCTGCACGTGTGTTGCGAGCAGATGGGTCGGTCATCGTCGGTCTGTACGCAACAGGTGTTTCAACGGCCTCAGTGATGGGTCGCGTATACCCAGGCGCAGGCTGCAGCATCGGGCCGTCGTTTGTCTTCGGCTACGTTGCGGCCAAGCATGCTGCTGGCGTCACTGCAGTTAGTGCGTAGCAACCTTCGGCGATTCTAGATTCTTGCGGTATTGCTTGGGCGTTGAGCCGGTCCAGCGTTTAAACGCACGACCAAAGCTCGACTGTTCTGAATAACCCAAAATATCGGCTACATCGTCCAGAGATAGTTCACCGCTTTCGAGATGAACACGCGCAAGATCTATGCGCTGTTTTTCGAGAATGTCTGAGAAGCGCAGTCCGCTGTCACTGAGATTGGCTTGCAGGGTTCGAACCGATGTTCCCAGCTTGTCGGCGCAGTGCTCTATCGAGCAATTTCCAGAGGGCAGTGAACCGCGAACATAATCTTCAACGCGTTCCAGAATGGTTGTTCTTGAAGCCTCTCTTACGCGACCGAGGTAGCCGCCCAACAGTCTGAACAACAGTCGGTTGGAGCTGCCCACGGCGCGATCCATGACTGCAGATGGAAATGCGATGGCGTTAGTGGACGCTCTGCTGTGAAACGGGCACCCGAATTTGCTGGAGAGTTCTGGTAGATCTTTCTGGCGTGCATCGACGGCTAGGTTGACGTAGCTAGGGCGGAAGTTCTGTCCGCCAATTTGTTTGAGCAGCTTGAGAATCAGCAACGTCGCTTTGTAATTAGCTTGATTGGTTTGTCCAAGATCAGTTTTGGAATACCAACGCAGTTCAGTCGTTTCCTGACCTTCGGCAAGTTCTAGAACAGCAACTGGAGAATGAACGACGGGGATGTAGTTGATGAAGCTTTCCAGCGCTTCTCTGACCGAGCCTGCTGAACGGCACAGCGCAGCAACAGAGCCGAAAACTTCTGGCTCTTGATGCTGGGCTAGCTTCAGGCCAAACAAGGAGTCGTTGAACGTCGAACTACAGTATTCGAGCGTGTTAACGAGTGCCTGAGAATCGATGTAAAAATCAGGATCGCGCATAGCGCGTGGATCAATGTTGTGGCGCTCAAGAATCGATCGCGGATCCGCGCCGAGATTGCGCACAACATCGCCGAAGCCAGTGAGGTTCGCTGCGCGCATTTGCCGTTTAACCGGCATTGAATCGAGCGGCCCTTCTAAACTATAAAAGTTTCCATCCGTCATCGCATTGCTCCTCACCGCTGATCTGACTTTGCAGATCACTGGGCACTTTGCGCTTAATGTCGATTCCTACACATCAAGTGTCAGGACATAAACCTTAAATGCGTGCCATAACTATCGGCGATAAGCATACCACCGTCAGAATTCATAATGAACAACACTGATGATTTAAATATGTAATAAAAACAGATGCATTTTTAAAGGGTGTGCGTCGAGAGGATAGTTTGAGTGCCGTTTTATCGACTAGAACGCTTGAACTCTTTACAAAAGCAAGCAAATAATGAACAACACTGATGATAAAAAATGAGTCGAGTTTAAATTCGACCTGAGGAGATTCAAAAGCGGGATCGTTTCACCTACGTTCGTAGGCCTGACATGTTTAGCCCCACCATGTGTAACGAGTAGATATGATCAATATTGATGATCTCAAAAGTGAAGCGAAGAAATACATCCGGTACGAGAAGGATGTTGAGAACAGGATTGCGTACCTGACTTTCAACCGGCCTGAAAGTCTGAATTCAACTTCGGTAGGCATGCGTCAGGTCTACGCTGATCTCGTGTTGCAGGCCAATATTGATGACGATGTAAAAGTGCTCGTTATCCGTGGAGAGGGTGATAATTTTGGTGGCGGTGGAGATCTTTCAGAGCAGGCAGACATGCTTTCTGAGGGCGATGAAGATGTTTCTCTGTTGCATGAATTTGGAATTAATGACCCAAGCGTCAAGTATCCGCCCAAGGGCTCTTTCCGTTTTTTGCATGGCCTGACGGACCATTACGCCAAGGCCAGAGCGGGTAATCGCCCATTACAAGAATTCAAAAAAATCAGCATCGTAGAAGCAAAAGGCTATTGCTACGGCTGGCACTTTTACCAAGCTGCCGATGCCGATTTACTGGTGTGTTCTGAGGAGACCTTGTTCGGCCACCCATCGTTTCGCTACGCAGGCTGGGGCCCGCGCCTCTGGACGTGGATCGAAACGATTGGTTTGCGCAAATTTCAGGAAATGCTTTTTACCGGCCGCCCATTCACCGCCAAGGAAATGGACGCCTGTAATTTTGTTAACAGCATCGTGCCTAGGGACAAGCTGGAAGAAGAGACCAAGAAGTACGCGATGGCCTGTTCGCGTACCCGTCCGATGGACGTTGTTGCAGTGCAAAAAACTTTTATTGAGATATATAAGCAGAACCGCGGCGAATACATGGGCAGTTTGCTCACCGGATTCGTTGAGGGCATGTTGCCAATGATGAAAAATGACAAAAAAGGCGACGTGCAATTGGGTGACGATGTTTTTGAGAAGGGACTCAACAACGTCGTTAAAGATCTTGATATGCAGTATCCACCGGAGTGGCGCTTAAGCCGCTCCAATCGGCGTAAGCCGTGAGCTTTATTCTTTACAAATGTATTAAGCAGTAATAGTCACGCGAAATTTATCGTGCGTACAAATGATCATCACGACAGTTTTTTAAGGTGAATTCAAAATGGAACGATTTCAAACAATGCTGAGCTCAATAGTACCGAGTGGCAGCAACAAGGCGCGCACGATTCTGATGGGCTGTGTTGCAGTCGCAATGCTGTCCGCATCAGCTGCTTACGCTGCCAAAGTCGCAGACGTCTCTGCAGAGAGCAATCGCTGGATGGTGGCGAGTGCCGAATCGCAGAAGCGCGTTGACGGTCTGTCTGAAGAGCGCAATGACCTCTCTGACAAATTCCGCGCGACGCTTCGCGAGTCGGAAGGCATCCGTCTTTACATCCAGCAGCTGAATGCGCAGATCAAGTCGCAGGCGGATGAGATGGTGACGGTGCGTAACGAGACGCGCGAGA
>JAZKEM010000009.1:0-4156 GCA_040387055.1 Pseudomonadota bacterium
GAAGTAGGCAAGATGCGCTCCATCAACAAACACCAAGGAGTGGAGCCATGTCGTACTTGAATAAGAAAAAGGGGATTTTCACCGCGTCAGTGCTGACGCTCATTGCAGCGGCTGCCGCTGCACCAGCTTACGCCCAAGACAGCGGCGCGACCTCGGTTCAGGATCTGGACCAGCGCATCCGTATTCTTGAGCGCCAGCTCGAAATTCAGAAAGAAGAATCCGAAGCAAAAGCCAAAGAAGCAGCTGTTGTTACCGCTGGCGACAAAGGCTTTTCGATCAAAAGCGCCAAAGGCGACTATGAGTTGCAGTTCCGCGGCTTGATTCAAGCCGATGCGCGTTTCTTTAACGGCGACAACCTCGGTGGCAATCCTGGCCGCCTGAACGACCAGTTCCTGCTGCGTCGCGTTGAACCCACGATCTCAGGCAGCCTCGGCAAGCTTGTCGGCTTTCAGATCACTCCTCAGTTCGGTGGCGATGCGCCTGCCCTCCTGGATTTCTGGGGCGAACTCCGTTTTGACCCAGCTGCCAATGTCCGCGTTGGTCGCTTCAAGCAGCCTGTAGGTTTGGAAAACTTGCAGTCCAGCCCAGCGCTCACGTTCATCGAACGTGCTCTGCCGACCAGCCTCGTGCCTAGCCGCGATAACGGTATTCAGCTGCATGGTCAGTTCTTCAACCAAACCTTGAGCTACGCCGTTGGCATCTTCAATGGCGGCGCTGATGGTGGCGATGCTGCAACCCCAGACACCGACAACCGTCATGACATTGCTGCACGCATCTTTGCCGAGCCGTTCAAGAACAGCCCAGGCATCTTGCAGAACTTGGGCGTCGGCATTGCTGGCACCACCGGCAACGCTTATGGCTTAGCGAACACCGTTGCGATCAAGAGCAACTACAAATCAGTCGCTCAGAACAGCTTCTTTGCATATCGCGGCACCACCAATGCAAACGGCAAGCACACGCATATTGCACCGCAGGCTTACTGGTACAACAACAACTACGGCATCCTCGCTGAGTACGTCATCTCTCGCCAAGAGCTGGCTAATGGCGCCAACCAACGCAGCGTTTCTCACAAGGCCTATCAGGTTGCTGCCAACTACGTTCTCACCGGCGAAGACGCCAGCTTTAAAGGCGTGAAACCAAAATCACCGTTCAAGCTTGGTGGTGATGGCTGGGGCGCTTTTGAAATCGCTGCACGTACCAGTGCTTTGACCCTCGACGCTGACACCTTCACCGCAGGCGGCGGCACCAGCTTTGCTGATCCAGCCACTGCAGCGCGCAAAGCCACTGAATACGGCGTAGCAGCGAACTGGTATCTGACCAGCAACGCCAAAATTGCCGTCAACTACGAAGCAACCCGCTTCGACGGTGGTGCAACTCTCATTCAAGGCACAGATCGCCAGAATGAACGCGCCATCATTGCTCGCGTGCAGTTGAGCTACTAAGTCATTGCTCCCGACCGAACATCATCAGGAACATCATCATGAAATTTTCTAAAACTATCCTGGCAGCGCTGACCACCACAGCGCTGCTTCTCCCAGCAATCAGCAACGCTGCCAACGTGCAGCTGCTGAACGTCTCTTACGATCCAACCCGCGAGCTGTATCGCGATATCAACGCCAAGTTTGCTGAACAGTGGAAAGCCAAGACCGGCGACACCGTCACCATCCAGCAGTCGCATGGCGGTTCCGGCAAGCAGGCACGCGCCATCATCGACGGCCTTGAAGCCGACGTTACGACGCTGGCACTGGCTTATGACATCGACGCGCTTTACGACAAGGCCAAGCTGATCCCTAAAGATTGGCAGAAGCGTTTGCCGAACAACTCCTCGCCTTACACCTCAACGATTGTGTTGCTCGTACGCAAAGGCAATCCGAAAGGCATTAAGGATTGGAACGATCTGGCTCGTCCTGGCGTCAGCGTGATCACGCCTAACCCGAAGACCAGCGGCGGTGCGCGTTGGAACTATCTGGCGGCTTGGGCTTATGCGCAGAAGCAGAACGGTAACAACGAAGCCAAGACCAAAGAGTTTCTGAGCAAGATTTTCAAGAATGTTCCAGTGCTCGACTCTGGCGCTCGCGGCGCAACGCAGACCTTTGTTCAGCGTGGCATTGGCGACGTACTGATCAGCTGGGAAAACGAAGCGTATCTGGCTCTGAACGAATTCGGCGCAGACAAGTTTGAAATTGTTGCTCCTTCGATTTCGATCCTTGCTGAACCACCGGTCACCATCGTCGACAAGGTTGCAGACAAGCACGGCACGCGCAAAGTGGCTGATGCTTATCTGAAGTTCCTCTACACCGACGAAGGTCAGGAAATCATTGCCAAGAACTTCTACCGTCCGACCAACCCAGCTATTGCAGCGAAGTACGCTGGTAAGTTCCCCAAGCTGAACCTGGTGACGATTGCTGACTTCGGCGGCTGGACCAAAGCGCAGACCACGCACTTTGGCGAAGGCGGCGTGTTTGACCAGATTTACGGAGTTAAATAGTCATGAGCATCACCGCCATTAACACACGCAATCAGTTCCGCGGCAGCATCGTTGGTATCAACCGTGGTGAGATTGTTTCGGAAATTGAAATTGAAACTGCCGCCGGTATCGTCGGCGCCATCGTAACGTCCAGCTCCATCGACAGCCTGCGCCTCCGCGTTGGCGACGACGCCTTGGCCATTTTCAAGGCGACCGAAGTGTTGGTGGCAAAGCTCGGCTAATCAGCTGAACTAAGTGACCAAAAGGAATAGCCCATGTGCCTCATCATCCACAAACCGCGCGGCACTGAAATACCCGCAGATCTGTTGGAAGCAGCTGTTTCGCTTAACCGCGATGGCTGGGGGCTCATGGGCTTTTCTCCTGATGGAGAGTTGCTGGTAGAGCGTCACGCCAAGGTGGATCTGGAACAAATCCTAGCCACTGAACGCAAGCTTCGCGATTCCGAATACGTACTGCATTTACGCAAACGCACACGCGGCGCTGCAGATGTTGATAACGCACATCCGTTCAAAGTAACCAACGGCATCTACATGATGCACAACGGCACGATTAAACTGGATGCACGCGTTGCAGGCATGTCGGATAGCTGGCACTTTGTTTCGGAGATTCTGCGGCCCCTCGCCCAGCGTCACACCGGAGTGTTATTGGATAATGCCTTTCACCGCTTATTGGAGATTGCGCTGCGTCCAGAAAATAAGCTGGCTTTGCTGGACTATCCAGCCCGCCGCATCATCTTGATCAATCAAGAGCATGGTGCAGAGTTGGATGGCTTGTGGCTCAGCAGCACACGTTGGATTGATCGTCGCTTGTTGCCACTGGGCACCACGCCACAACCGCAAGAACGTACCTATGAACCGTCTGAAGTCCGTTTCCTCTAAATTTTAAAGGCAGAATCTAAATGAAAAAAAATAAAGTACTGCTGACCCTGGCTGCTGCACTCGGCCTCGCGGCTGGCGCTGCACAAGCAGCAACACCTGAATTGCTCAATGCGTCTTACGACGTTGCACGCAACTTCTACAAAGATTTCAATCCTGTTTTCATTGCTGACTGGAAACAAAAAACCGGTCAAGACATTCGCGTCAATCAGTCGCATGGCGGATCGACCAAGCAAGCTCGCGCCGTCATTGATGGCCTCGAAGCCGATATTTACAGCTCCAACAATCCGCTCGACGTTAATGCGATCTCTGAAAAGGGACGCCTGCTGTCAGCAGACTGGGCCAAGAAATTCCCGAACAACAGCTCACCGTCCTGGTCGACGATCCTGTTCGTTGTTCGCAAGGGCAATCCGAAGGGCATCAAGGACTGGGGCGATCTGGCCAAGGCCGGCGTTTCCGTTGTGGTGCCTAACCCAAAAACCTCAGGCAACGGTCGCTACAGCTACCTCGCCGCGTGGGAATGGGCCAAGCGTAAAAATGGTGGTGATGAAAAAGCTGCCCGCACCTTTGTAACCAACCTGTTCAAGAACGTTCCTGTTCTCGACACCGGCGGCCGTGGCGCTACCACCACTTTTGCACAACGTGATATCGGCGACGTGCTGCTGACCTTTGAAAACGAAGTGCGTCTGATCAAAGACGAACTCGGTCCGGACAAGTTTGACGTCGTCATCCCATCGCTGACGGTTCGTGCAGATAATCCGATTGCCATTGTCGACAAGGTTGCGTCGAAGAA
>JAZKEM010000010.1:0-2571 GCA_040387055.1 Pseudomonadota bacterium
CGCAATGCTTCCTGCTGCGTGGCGGTGACGACGATATGCGTTTCATCGCCGATCGCTGCAGGCGCGCCGTTAAATATGCGATCAGCCGCGAAGAGCCCGATGCCCAGGACAACAAACAGCGTCAGTGGCTCGCGCAGCCAGGTCTTAAGCATCAGAGTTGATAGAGGAAGGTGGGGCCAACATGTTCGCGGCCATCATCAAAGCCAATCTCATCCATGATCAGCGCATTGGTCTTGGCGTTGAGCGACAGGATCAACTCCTTGTACTTCTCTGGCTGCGCAGCAAGGTTCACGATTTCATCCGGATCGGTGAGCGTGTCATACAGTTCCAGCTGGCTGTGTTTGAGTAGTGTGTTCCAGTCTTTGGGAATGTGATGCTGTGACGGTGCGAAATAGCGTGCGAACTTGTAACGGCCATCATGCACGCCACGGAACAGTCCTGGATGTGTCAGCACAGGACCGAGGTGACCGGTCTTGACGCTTTGCTTGAGCATGTTCCAGTACGTTGCATTCTCTTTGTTGATCATCAGCGATTTTGCCGTATCCGGATCGACATACAACGTGGTGTTGTAGTCGTAGAGATGTCCCTTGGCATCGCGCAGGGTGCGTGCCTTGCTGTTCTGAACTGCGGGCGCGAGGTTGACGCCCTTGAGGCTCGGATAGCGTTCGGCACGCTCGTTATCTTTCAGCCCTGCAAAGCCGAGGATGGTCGGCACTAGGTCAATCGAGCTGCCGAGTGCTTGCGTCGTGCTGCTGCCGCGCACATCTGGATGCTTGATGAAGAACGGCACGCGCACGTTCTCCTTGTACATGAACGGGCCCTTCTGACGTAGCTGATGCGCACCCAGCATGTCGCCATGATCGGCGGTGTAGATGATGATGGTGTCCTGATCCAGCTTCATTTCTTCAAGCTTGCGCAGCACGGTCAGCACATGGTTATCCATGTCGCGGATGCAGTTGAAGTAGTAGCTCTGGTAGTTGCGCCAGCGCTGTTCGTCCTTCGGATCAATCTTGCCGTAGCAGGCGTTGCAGAAGTCGACATAAGACGTCTGCGCCCAAGGTTTGCCTTTGAGGTTATCGCTGTAAAAACTCTTCGGCATCGGCAGATCCCACTTCTTGTCGTAGACGCCGCCGCTGGGTGGCGGTGACAGCTGCGAGAGGAAATCGCGATCTAAACGCGTGCGTGATTGCTGGCGGTCTTTGTCGTCAAAGAACACGATGTCGTGCGGATTGACGAAGTTCAGCGCGAGGAACCAGGGCTTATCGAGTGAGCGGCCTTTTTCATGCAGCCACAAGTTTGCTTCAGAAGCGGTGACGCCATCGACACGGTAACCGGTCCAGGTCGCACCGTCGGTGGTAATGGTGTCGCTAGCATCGGAGAAGCCATAAGGTTCCAGCAAGTCGCGTGAACTATTGTTGTGACCATAGCGCACGCGATCATTCGCTGGCGTGTCGGTCAGATGCCACTTGCCTTTGTAGGCGGTGTAATAGCCTTGCTTGCGCAGCAGATGGCCGATGGTCTGGATGTCAGGCGATAGTTCCACGAACGGCGGCGCGCCGACGTTGGTGGTCATGCGCGTGATCTGTGTGTGCAGGCCGGTGTAGAAGTTGGCGCGCGAAGGCGAGCAGGGCGTGGTGTTGACGTTGAAGTTGTTGAAGTGAACGCCGCGTTCCATCAACCATTCATGCGCGTTGAGACCAAGACCAGAAGGCAAATCTGCCCAGCCGCGTTCTTGATCCGACATGATCATCAAGATGTTGGGCGGCTTGCGCTTAACTACGGCAGGGGCACCAAAGACATTACTGCCGAGGCCACCAGCAGCCAATGCAGCACCACCAAGGCCAATCGCCTTGACGACGCGACGACGATTGACGTCGGTTGGATGAGTTTTATTGGTCATGGCGCGACTCCTTCAGTATCGATATCAATGCGTGTGCCATCAGCCCCGAGAATGATCGGGCCTTTGTATGCATCGCTAGTGCCTTGCAAGAACAAGTGACGCGCCACGGCGTTGGCCAGTGGCGGAAAGATATGGCTTAGCACGAGCTTCTTCGCGTGGGCGGCTTCAGCAACTTCTGCGGCTTCAACTGGCGTGGCGTGATAGTTGCGAACATCGTCGGCGAGCTTGGCGATACGGGTGATTCCGAGTTCTTTAGCTCTGGCTGTAGCGCGCTTGGTCATGTGCGAGGCCAAAGCTTCATGAATCAACAGATCAGTATTTTTTGCGTTGTGGATAACTGATTCTGTTTTTTTCGTGTCCCCGCTGATGACGACGCTACGCCCGCGATATTCAAAGCGGTAGCCGAAAGCAATATCAATCGGCGCATGATCGACGCGAAACACGCTGATCTTAATGCCGTTCTGTTCAAGCACAGTCTCAGCTTCAATGCCTTTAGGTGTGGGAATTGCGTGTGCTACGGCTGCTGCACCGGTAGGTGGCATGTAATCGGCGCCGTGATGATCGACGCGATATTGCTTGTCATGCGAGAACGCTTGCTGGAATCCGCCAACCACATCACTGATGCCTTGCGGGCCGTAAACATCCAGCGGTTTGCTGCGTCCTGCAATCCA
>JAZKEM010000011.1:0-3554 GCA_040387055.1 Pseudomonadota bacterium
ACCAATGTCTCCGGCACATTCAACGCCTGCTCTGCGGCGATGAAACTTTGGAAAGAGAACGGCATCAAAGGCGATATCGTTAATATCTCTTCGCTGGGCGGCATTCGCGGCATGCAGAAATTTTCTGGCTTCTCGGCTTATGCAGCCTCCAAACACGCGATTGTTGGACTCACTGAAGCATTGTCGATTGATGGTCGCGTACATGGCATTCGCGTCAACGCTGTTGCACCCGGCACTTTGCGTACGGCGATGACTGAAGCGCTGGGTCTGGACCCAAAAACACAGCCAGACCAGTTAGCACCCACCGTTGCGTTCTTGCTCGACCGTCAACAGTCTGAACTCATTAGCGGCACCACGATGGAAGTACATTGCAATGACGACTAAGAAAGCTCCACTCGTTTATCTCACGCGCCGCGAAACTTTTTCCGCTGCGCATCGCCTGTGGTCGGAGGACCTCAGCGAACAAGAGAACCGCGATCTGTTCGGCCCCTGCGCCTACGATCATGGCCATGGTCACAACTATGTATTGGAAGTGACGCTGCGTGGTCCGATCGATCCCAAGACCGGCATCCTGATCAACCTCAAGGAAATCCGCGATGTGGTGCATGAGTTGATTGTTGGCGACGTTGATCATCGCCATCTCAATCACGATGCACCACTGACGCGCGGCATCAACCCCACCGCAGAAAATCTCGTGGTGCTGTTCTGGGCTGTGCTGCATAAGCACTTCAATGAAATGCTTTACGAAGTTCGCCTGCGCGAAACCGAAAAGAATTGGGTTACGTACTACGGCGAATAATAGGCAGTACGATGTTTAAGAAATTTTTGCTTATCGCGCTGACGCTCTCTCTCAGCGCCTGTATCCCGCTCTACAGCAAAACACGTGACTGGAAAGCGCCGCGAATCCTCGGCGACTACACAGTCAGCGCAACGATGAATGTCGGACTTCTGATCACCGACGTAACCATCTCTGTCAACGGTCGTCAGGCGCTTGCCGGGCAGTCGTGGTTCTGGTCGGACACGCTAACACTGGAAGGCGATGTCGAGCATGTGCCTATCTTGGCGCTGTGCCACATCAAAGCGAAAACCTGCGATGTCACCATCGCAGGCCTGATCGGCGCCAAACTGAAGTTTTGATTCAGCACCACGCCGAGCAAACAAATCGGCTTAGTTAGCGGGTACAGCGCCCGCAGATTTCTCCGCAGCTTCTTCGGCCAACATCTCCGCATTTGCAGCCTCGTAAACGCGAGTCGCCGCTCCAGTGTCGTAATAGTACGGAAGTAAATCACGTGGGAATTTATCGAGCGGATATTTAGCGGGCGCCGCTTTTGAACCAAGCTCGAAGATGACTGGCTGCATTCGAATACAGCGCTGTCCTTTCAACTCATTCGGCGCTACCTGCCATTTTTGCTTTACAACCCAATCCATTGCGGGTTTTTCAAAAGCCTTCAAGCTTGAGCTATGCACCATAGTGTCCAGAATTGTTCCATCAGGGGCAATGTCGAGCAGCAGATCAACCCAGCCTTCGATACCATTTCGCAGTGCAGTGGGCGGGTAAGCCGGCAATATTGAGGACGGCATTAAACCGCCACTCTCTCCGCAAGCTTTTGTGTCTTGTCCATTCTTAAGCGCAGATAAATACATCTGCGCAAGCCACTCTTGCGCCTTTGAATGCGGCACATTCAGCAATTGCTCGTAAGCAGCCGATGCTTCGCTTGTTTTATTTAAATACTGCAATGCAAGGGCTTTTTGTTCAACAACCCATGCTCGATCAAAATCATTTTTGGGCGCATTGGGCGAAAGCTTATTCAAAGCTGCTAACGCGGCCTCGGCCGCTTTTTGATGGGTGCTTCTTTTGGCATTCCTCGCCCCATACGTATGAATCTCTAAAGCTGCCATCAATTCTGCAGACGGCTGATCCGGCTTCGTTCTATTTATGAACAAAGCACGCTCTTGCTCGTCTGTCAGACCATCTGCAGCCATTGAAGTATTCATGGCAAAGCAGAGCACCATTAACAGCGCAGCCATACAAAATTTTGAGCAATTCATCCCAAGAAACCGATTGCGCATAGAGATCCTAAACACGTTGAGCAAGAGGCCGCAGTTTATTGCGGCGAATGTTGAGAATCCCTATTCCCTTGGTAGACATGAATACCCATGCGGAACCCGGCCTCATCTAAACGGTTGATTGCACCTCGCCGTAACGACGCTCACACTGGCCTCATAAACTTCGGAGATATTTCGATGCGTATTCATCTTTCTGCGCTGTGTGGTTTGAGCTTGTTGTTATCCGCCTGTGGCACTTCTTCATCACCAGATGGCGCAATGGGCACGGGCGCCAAAGATGAATTCAGCAACGAGCCCGCGTTGGAGACTGCGCAGGACAAGCTCGATGCCGGGCTGCATTGCACCGACTTCGCTCATCCCGACAAACCTGCTGTGCTGCTGGTGCACGGCACCTTCACCGCAGGGCAGGAACAGTACGAGTGGAATTACATTCCGCTGCTGTCTGCACGTGGTTATGACGTTTGCACGGTCACCTATCCCAATCGTGGACTTGGCGATCAACAGATCTCAGCGGAGTACGTGGTCAATGCACTGCGTCGTCTGCATGCAAGAACCGGTCGCAAGTTGGCAATGATTGGCCACAGCCAGGGTGTGTCAGTGCCGCGCTGGGCCCTCAGGTGGTGGCCATCGGCGCGCAATGCAGTAGATGACTTCATTCTGCAGGCCGGCCCTAATCACGGCACTGTGATCGCTGATCCCAGTCTGTTGCTTGCTAGCTTGGGCCTGCCAGTGCCACCACTTGGCGCGGCGATCCCACTGCTACCGGAAGCCTTCCGCCAATTCCCGCCTTACAGCCAGTTCACGCAGGCCACCAATAGTGTTGATGAAACGCCGGGCAGTATCGACTACACCGCCATCTATACAGTCACCGACGAACTGGTACAGCCGGTGATTCCGGTACCGACTGCGGCGTTGGAATATGGGCAGGCAAATCCGCACGTCACCAACCTACTGATTCAGGATCTGTGTCCCTTGCAGATTGTTGATCACGTCACCATCGGCACCATCGATGCTGTGGCCTTCGCGATAGCACTCGACGCCATCGAGCACCGCGGTCCGGCCGATCCACAGCGCGCTGGCGGCGCAGCGCTGTGCACCAACATCCCGATCATCGCGGATCCCGTACTGGCCACTGCCGGCGTACCGGCGCTGCTGGCCATACTCGCGAGCGATGCTGCCGCTGGCATCCCTGATCCACACCTGTCGAGCAGCGAACCACCGCTCAAACCCTACGCACAGTGAGCACAATGCCTTGTCTGCGCATGCACTGACGCTGGAGACAAGGCTCTACTGCGTGCGGCCGATGTTGTAAGGTTCGGTTTCTGGCATTTTTACCCTGTTGGCACCCCACTCGATCTGCCTCCGCAGAAAGTCCCTTAGGCTTAGAAGTGTGGGCTTTTTTATTACTTGGGATTAGCAATGAGCGACACAGCAGCATCTACTTTTGTCATCGTCGGCGCAGGACAGGCCGGCGCAGAAACCGCAAT
>JAZKEM010000012.1:0-6815 GCA_040387055.1 Pseudomonadota bacterium
GCCGATAAGCCTTGATATCGCCACGCGCCAATACGCGTTGATCGTCGCGAATTTCACAGGCGAACATCGAGATGCCTTCATCTTCGCGATCACTCAATCGCGCAATGATATTGAGCTTGCTGCCAATCGTGAATACAGGTACTTCACTTTCGTAACGGCGCGTGCCAATCAACAAGCCGATCTTGATCGCTTCACCGCGCTGCAACTGTTCAACACCGGAAAAAACGCTGATCGCCTGCGCCATGTATTCAATCCCAACCCAAGCAGGGACGCCATGAACGCCGTCGCAGAAGTTGGAATCAGCACGGATGGTCAGCATCGCTTGCCCGTAATCCATCCCGTAGCCCACTTCATCCACCAGCAACATCGCTTGGCCATGCGGCAAGACCTGTTGAGCTGTATAGGTTTCGCCCAATCGCAACGCTGTCATTACTCGCTATCCGTAGGTGCGGGATCAACCGCTAGTGAATATCCGTATTCAAAATTGGATAACCATAAATGTCCACGCCAAGCATCATTTCCTGGCTGCGTGTAATGGACTTCGGCAATTAAGCGGCCGTCACGCTTGAGTCGTCGTGTACCTGCAAAGGGCTCCATCACTTCCCATGACGTGCCTTTCATACCCGCTTGCAGCGCTGCAAGTGGCCAGTAGCAAAATTGAATATCGCGCAGGATTTGTTCTGGCTGCACTTGCTCGGGAACACCCGGTGCGCGCTCAACTGCGGTCTTGCCATTCTCGACACTGATACTAAATATGCGCAAACCAATCGCATTGAGTGCAATCACTCGCATGCGCTCAGGGCTAACCTCGACTGCGAATTGCATCGTGGCTTCTTGCTTGCCAAAAGCGGCACGCACAATCTGCACTGCACTACGCGTTTGGCCGAGGCTTGCTGCCGACAGTAGTTGCAGGGGCGCGCTAGTCACCGGGGTAGTCGCTGATGGACTTAACGTGGCACAGCCGCACAGCATCAACGTCGCCAGCAACAGGGCAACAGATAACGTGCTGTGTGACTGCGTCAGCTTCACTTCTAACTCCCCTTGCGGCAGGTTTGCGCCAAAGTATCCAAGCGCTGCAACGTCTTGTGCCCAGTGTAAGGATTACTCTTATCCCAAGCGTAGCCCGCCAATACTGAGCAGATCATTCGTTTGATCGTTGGGTCCTGCTTCTCGTAATAGAAGATGTCCTGCAAACGACCGTCATACCAAGTATCAACAAAAGCACGGAAAGTTTCGACGCCGTAACGCAAGGGCTCTTCGAATTCAGTTTTCCAATTGATGCTTTCGCCTTTGAGTGTGCGCTCCACCAAAGGCACTGCCATATGTGCAGACTTAAGTGCGATCGTGACGCCAGACGAAAACACGGGATCAAGAAACTCGGCTGCGTTGCCTAATAGCGCAAAGCCGGGGGCGGCCATCGTGCTGACATTCGCCGAATAGCCTTTTAGCTCTCCCACCGGACGGAACGGTTGGTGGTTTTTCAGCAACTCACGCAGTTGCGGATCGTCGTTGGTGAGATTCCATAAGCGTTCTTCATACGTCGCGCCGCGAGCACTAAGTTGTTGTTCAGTGCCAACAACACCCATTGACGACAAGCCATTTGAAAACGGAATCAACCAGAACCAAATATCGCGATGCTCTGGATGCGTTGTCACGCGAATCTTCTGACGGTCGAAAGCACCCGAGGGAATCTTGTCGTACACCTGCGTGTAGTAAGCCACTCGCACGGGTTGGTTAGTCGGCGACTCCAGCTTCAGTAATCGCGGCAGTGTGCGGCCGAAGCCGCTAGCGTCGAGCACAAATTTTGGCGTATGGATTTCAATATTGCCGTGCGCATCACGCGCGGTGATCTTGGGGTTGCCATCGACAAACTCAGCGCCAGTAATCTCTACCTCGAAGCGTACTTCCGCTCCCATGCGCTGGGCTTCTTTGATCAGGATGTAGTCAAAGTCGGCGCGGATCACTTGATAGGTGTGCCCGTAGCCTGCTGATACTTTTTCAGCAAAATTATATTCCGTGTATTTTCCGCGCCAAGCGAACGCTGCCCCATTCTTAAACTGAAAGTTCGCCGCTTGCACCGCTTCCAACATTCCCGCTTCATCAATCAGTCCAAGGCTTTGCGCCAACAAAGACTCACCAATGGAGAAGCGCGGGAACAGCTGCTTTTCCAGCACCAGCACCTTGTGCCCACGTTTTGCCAGTAGCGCTGCCGAAACAGCGCCTGCAGGGCCCGCGCCAATAATCAGAACATCAGTCATTACGTAATTCACCGTGTGAAACAACGTCTGCGGGTTGCGCCAATATTTGCGCCACCACGACTGCTAGCGTAATGCCGATCAGCATCGTCAGACCAAAACTGTGAATGAATGGCGTGCTCGAAAACGCCAGCATGCCAAATGACAGTAGTGCCGTAGCCGCACAGACCAATACCGCGATCATCGATGATAAAGGCGACACGCGCCCTTCACGCAGGAAGATGGCGTAGTCGATACCGATACCCAAAACCAGCAAGAGCGAGAACGTGCTGAACAAATTCAGCGCCTCTCCTATCAAACCAAAAATGCCTAAGGTGCCGACACTTGCCAGAGCAGGACTCAGCACCACGCGCAGCGCACTGCTGAAACCATAACGCAGTGAGAACAGCAGCAGTACGCCAACGTAGCCCAACACTACGATCCACAAGGTGATGCGCTGGTAACGTGCCAACAGCTCTGAAATGTCGCCGACTTTGTCGACCAAGCGCACATCGGCTTGCTTGATGGAACGCAGCGCTGCGATATCGCGAATACCGCCTAGGGTGACAACGCTGGCATAGCGATCAGAAATTTTGCCTAACCAGAGGTGTCGGTAGGAATCGGATGCACCGCTGGCCAACCAACCTTGCGCCGTTAATCTCGCGCCCGCGCCCGCCCGTGCTTCCGTGAGTCGAGCTGCGACTTGTGCTGGTTCATAACCCAGTTCCGTCAGCATGCGTTGCAGCAATCCATCAGGCGCGTAAGCCGTACGCAATAGCAATGCCGCGTTTTCAGCCTGCGCTTTTTGCGAAGGCAGTGCGCGCGTAACCGCAGCGTACGAACTAATCGCCCCTTGTGTTTGCAAAGCATCAAGCTTAGGCAAGAACGCTTCTTCTTGTTGCAACACTTCTTCTTCGCTATTACCGGTAATGAGGAAGAACTGCGATTCCGTCGGGTTATTCATCAGCGCACGCACGCGACGCTCACTATCGACCAACTGCGGTGGCGTCGCCTGCATCAAGTGCAAATCATTGACGACGGTCAAACGCATCAAGCCAAAAGTAGCCACCAAGACGATCAGCAGCAGAATCAGCATTCCACCTTTGCGTATCGGCTGCGGCAACAGTGCACGCAATATTTTCTCGATACCTGGAGATAGGTCTGGCGCTTGCGGCGGGCGCATCATTGGAAAAAGACAAAGCACGCAACCACAAGCAACGGTGAGGCCCACTGCGGAGAACACTGCGATCTGCCGCAGACCCGGAAACGGCGCAGCCATTAAAGCTGCATATGCTGTTAGCGCTGTGCCCAGTCCCAGCAATACACCGGGCGCGACATGGCGCACTGCATCGCGGCCGTCCCAACGACGCGGCACGCGAAACGCGTCCGTAAGAAAATACGTGGAGTAGTCGGCAGCTACGCCAATCAGACTGGAACCAAAAACCAATGTCAGCAGGTGCACGCGCCCAAAAATCCAGTGGCAGGCAATCAACGCCGCCATCAAACCTAAGGCGATGGACCCAGCAGACATCAACACCGGCCGCATCGAGCGGTGCACAAAAAGCAACAGCAAAATGGTTCCGATTAAAGACACCAATCCAAACGTCGCAACTTCATGGTGTGCTCGTTTAGCTGCATAGGCTGCATGTGGCAGCAGGCCAGACACCAAGACATCCGCGCCCATCGCGCGTACTTTTTCTGTTGCGGCTTCTATCACCGGCATTACAGTTTCTTGCGTCGTGCTGGCAAACGGACCATCGCGCGTTTCGGCAATCACCAGTACCCAGTGTTTGCCCTCTCCTGCAACACTCAATACGCCACCATCCAGCTGCACTTTGCCGAGCGGTGGAACTTGTGCCATTAAGAAATCGCTGAGCAAACCCAAAGGATCTTCAGCCGGCGTGGCCGGGCGCATCAACCCTGCTGGCGTATAGAGCGCACGCTGCGCATCGCGATACAAAGCCTCACTCTGATTTGTAGCAAGACGTTCGCGATCACGTGCTGAGAGCAGTGAATGACGATAAGCAAGGTAAGCCTTGAGTGTTTCGCCGATGCGGTTACGTACTTCGTATTGCACGTCTGCGATGCCTTCGCCTGCTTTCAGATCAGCGGCAAAGGTCGCGCCAGCAGCGCGAGCATCTTCAGCATTACGACTGCCGACAAGAATTAAAACTTTGCGGCCCGCCTGATCGGAAAACTCGCGTAAGGCATGGTCGACGACCGGATCGTGTTGTGCTCCCGGCAGCAGCGCCAAGATATCGGTTTCAGTGCTGAGATTGCCTTTGAGGTCGGTGAAGAACGCGCCACAGATCGCAAGCATCAGCGCGAGCCATATGAAAAAGCGCAGGCGCACTCCACGGGCTCGTGTTGCTTCCGTACTCATTTTTTAAATAACGCCGCTTCTTCTGCTGTTAGCGTCGTTGCATTGCCCTTGCTCGTCAAAGTGATTTCAGTGCGGTCGCCGTGGGCGTCCCACATTTCAACTTTATCGACGCGGCTCGCACCAGTGATGACGGCCTCACTCATCACACTGCGCATCGCACTGGATTTTGGACGCAGACCCATCGTCCATGTATCTCGTTCACCACGCTGACCAAACAGTTCGAAATTTGCTGCGAGCGCGCTGGGGTCCAAAGCAAAGATCGAGAAGAACACATCTCCGACTACACGCAAGCCTGGTTGCTGTGCAGCAGTGAGTCGAGTCGCAACTTTGCCGCCATCGAGTTGTGCCATGCTCTCTGGCGTCAAAATAAATTCCGAATCGAACGGCAGTTGCGTATGCCACCAGATGCCTTGCTCACGCGAAATCACGTAATTGCCGCTGGATTTAAGTGGCTTCGGAAGACCACTGAGAAATTTGCGCTGTACAAAACTGCCGCGCAGAACCGGCGTTTTTGCCAACTCGCGCGCTGCCGGTGCAATGATCAGCTTTAGTTGTTCTGCGTTAGTTGCTTGATCAAATACTGGGGCAGCGGCGTTTGCACTAAACGTTACCGCAATTAACAGCGCTGTGAATCGGTGCATTTTCATCAGCCGACTCCGAGTTTCTTCAGCAGGATTTCTGGCGATGCCAGAATCATTTCGCCTTTGGCAATATCAATCGCCACTTGCGTGGTGAAACCTTTGGTCAAGCGTTCACCGCTGACACTATCCGTCATCAGATAATCGATCTTGAGTCGGTATTCCCACTCAACAATCCGCGCACGGACTCGTACTTTCTGTTTGAAGCGCAGCGGTCTTACAAAGCGCGCCTGAAAATCCACTAACGGCCATGCATAACCACTCGCGGCCATGTGGTCGTAGTTGTAGTTGAGTGTTTCTAATAGCGCGCAGCGTGCCACTTCGAAATAGCGTGCGTAGTTGCCGTGCCAGACAATACCGGCAGGATCACAGTCGTGAAATGGAATTTCGATCTCGACTTCATGTTGCAGCAACGGCGCACTCATGCAGATCTCCGCGGAATCAAACGTTGCCACAACAGACGTGGCAGGCGGACCAGCATGCCGAAGAATAGCTTTGTGTGCATCCAGGAGATACGCAGATTGTCACGCGTCATATTGAAATGTGAGACGCCATCTACTGGATAAGTGACTTTTGTCGGCACCGATAACACCGATGTACCCGCCCAGAACATGCGCACCATGATTTCAATATCGAAATCCATACGTCGACCGATGTACTGTGTGTTCCAGATATTCAGTGTTGAAGCTAGGGGATAAACCCGGTAACCGCACATGGAATCTTTGATCTGGAATGACAGCGTGTGAATCCAAACCCAAAAGTGCGTGATGTAGCGGCCATACAGTCGCCCGCGTGGAACGGAATCATCATAAATCGGCACGCCCGTGATCAAAGCTGTGGGATTGGCCTGTGCGAGGTCCAGCAGTTTTGGAATGTCGGCGACATCATGCTGTCCATCGGCATCCAGTTGCAGCGCATGCGTAAACCCTTCGCGACTTGCAGCAGCGCAACCAACCATCACGGCTTGGCCTTTACCGGCATTGGGGCGATAGCGAATCAAATGCAGCCATGAGGTTTCGCGTGCAGCCAATGCTTCGAGCACCGTCGTGCAACGCTCATCACTGCCATCGTCCACTAACCAGCAAGGCAAGCCCGCAGACTTGATCGAAGCCAAGGTGCGCTCGATGGCACCTTCGTGGTTGTAGAACGGAATAACGATGCAGGGCTTGAACATAGTGTGAGTGGCGCTGCGGACTCAATCCGCAAACAACACTCGCCCCGATGAAACAGTAGCGCCATCACGCAAATAGCGAAAATCCAGTTCGCCCTTGCTGTTATGACTTAGTGAGAGTTGCAGCTCATTGCCCGGCGTGATCACGCGCAAAAATTTGAGCGCGGTGATTCGTTTGAAATTGGGTAACAGCGTGAAATGACGGCGGCCATATTGAATAGCCCAATCCACCTGCACCACGCCCGCCAACATCGGGAAACCGTCGAAATGTCCTTTGAACTGCTCAAGCTCAGCTTGAAGCCTTAGGCTCAGGTGAACCGTTTCACCATCGCGCGTTGTCGAAAGGATTTCCGGCTCGGTGATCAATTTAGGCTGCGGGTGCGTTGAGT
>JAZKEM010000013.1:0-1985 GCA_040387055.1 Pseudomonadota bacterium
ATTTGTAACTGGTGCCGAAAAGAGGAATCGAACCTCCGACCTACTGATTACGAATCAGTCGCTCTACCGACTGAGCTATCCCGGCAAGGGCGCAAATTATAGAGGTTTGATGCGATTAAGGACAATATTTTTTAACGCACATAGGTATAATTCGCCCCCTTGGAGAGGTGGCAGAGTGGTCTATTGCGGCGGTCTTGAAAACCGCTGTACCGCGAGGTACCGGGGGTTCGAATCCCTCCTTCTCCGCCAAATGAAGAACAAAGCTGACTCAATGTCAGCTTTGGCGGTTTATGAAATTAGCTCGGAAGGGGCGAGGCCATAGCAGCTTGGCTCGCAGGCAAAGTCCTCCTTCTCCGCCATATTTCTACTGCAAGCGGGCGGGGCGTCGCCTGATTCGCGGGACTTATAATTGCTTTAAATACGTTTCCACTCACCGGCTTAAGCCGACGACTGCGGAGTTTTTTTGTCATGAATGAGAAGTTACTGAATGCCACGGCTGTTGCCATGGTCGCCCCGGGTAAGGGTCTCCTTGCTGCTGACGAAAGCACCGGCACCATTGGCAAGCGTTTCGACAGCATCAAGGTCGAGAACGTTGAAGCCAATCGTCAGGCTTACCGCGACATGTTGTTCAACACCCCTGGCTTTGAGCAGCACACCAGCGGCGTGATCTTGTTTGAAGAAACCCTGTTCCAGAAAGGCCTCGACGGCACGCCGTTTAGCAAGCTGCTGGAATCCAAGGGAGTAATTCCAGGCATCAAGGTCGACAAGGGCGTGAAGCCTCTGTTCGGCGGCGCAGCTGAAGAAACCATCACCGAAGGCCTCGATGGTCTGGCTGATCGCCTCGCCAAGTACCGCGAAGCCGGTGCTCGTTTCGCTAAGTGGCGCGCAGTCATCACCATCGGCAACGGCGCTCCTTCGCACTCTGCAATTCACACCAACGCTCACGCGCTGGCTCGTTACGCAGCGCTGTGCCAAGACGCCGGCATCGTTCCTATCGTTGAGCCGGAAGTGCTGATGGACGGCGACAACACCGCTCAGAAGAACGAAGACGTCACCACTTGGATCCTGAAGGAAGTTTTCCAGGAACTGTATTTCCAGAACGTCCTGCTCGAAGGCATCGTGCTCAAGCCGAACATGATTGTGTCCGGCAAGAAGTGCCCAACCCAGGCTGGTCACGCTGAAGTCGCTGAGCGCACCCTGCGTGTGCTGAAGCGCTGCGTGCCATCGGCAGTTCCTGGCATCGCCTTCCTCTCCGGCGGCCAGTCGGATGTTGATGCGACCGCTCACCTCGACGCGATGAACAAGGCCGGTAACCTGCCTTGGAACCTGACGTTCTCCTACGGCCGTGCGCTGCAGGCAGCTGCGCTCAAGGCTTGGGGCGGCACCAACGTTGAAGCAGGCAAGAAGGCTCACCTCCACCGCGCCAAGATGAATGGTCTGGCTGCTCTGGGTAAGTGGGACGCTTCGCTCGAAAAAGCTTAAGACTTAAAGTTTAAAAAAGGCCGCTCCCAGCTTGCTGCGAGCGGCCTTTCTGCATCTGCACATGGCAAGATCGCATCCAATAATTCTTCGGGGACAAATATGACGCAGCTCACCGGCAAAGTAGTGTGGATCACTGGCGCTTCCAGCGGCATCGGCGAAGCCTTGGCGATTAGCGCGTCCAAGCGTGGCGCCAAGCTAGTGTTGAGTGCGCGTCGCGCGGATGAGTTGGCGCGCGTGCAAGCCTTGTGCGCGGACCCTTCGAAAGTTGCGCTGCTGCCTTTGGACCTGACGAATTTCAGCCCTAGCGAAGCCGCTGCCAAAGCGCGCATCTTCTTCGGGGACATTGATGTGCTCGTCAACAACGCTGGTTGGTCTCAACGCAGCATGACAATGGATACGGATTTGGATGTCTATCGCCGCATCATGGAACTCGATTTCTTTGCGCCGGTTGCGCTGAGCAAGGCGACGTTGCCATCGATGATCGCCAAAGGCGGCGGACATGT
>JAZKEM010000014.1:0-5992 GCA_040387055.1 Pseudomonadota bacterium
TCTTGATTATGGTGTGCGCACTTCTCTCAAAAGATGACCGTACGCGCAGCGACGTTTGCCTATTCGCGTCACGCGCAAGCGGTTAGCGCCCGAGCGAAACCAGGGGAAGAACAATTCATTCCACTTGAAAAAACCCGGGCGCACCCGGCTTGCGTGATCTAAGGACGCCAGCCGCGAATGCGATTGCCTGCGTCGCAGAGTATGGTTTCGTTGGTGATGAAGCGTGCATCGTCTGATGCAAGGAAGAGTGCCAGCTTCGCGATGTCTTCCGGCGTGCCGTTGAGATTCAGCATCTGCTGAGCCTGAATGCGCATATGCGTTGCAGCGGACATCTGCGTCTTGACCGCTTCGGTTTCCATCACGCCGGGTGCGATGGCATTGACGCGGATGTGGTCGCTGCCAAATACGCCTGCCATTGCAAAGGTCATCGCGTTTAATGCCGCTTTGGTGACGCCGTAGGCGGTGCCCGGCACATAACTCGCCATTGATGAGATGTTGAGCACCACGCCTTTGGCTGCAGCCAGTGAGGTGCGCAGGCCTTGCGCGAGTAGCAGTGGCGCAACAGTGTTTATCGACAGATAAACCAGCCACTTTTCCTGACTGATATCGACAAGCCCGGTGGCGATTTCACCGTAGGCAAGGCCGGCATTGTTGATAAGGACATCCAGCTCTGGATAGCGCTTACAGACTTGCACGGTGAAATCCTTGAGTTCACGTGCATCGGCCAGATCGACAGCATAGCTTGAGCAGGTAACGCCCTGAGCTTTCAGGTCAGCGGCAAATTGCTTAAGCCCCGCTTCGTCAACATCCGTCAGGATCAGTGCGGCGCCTTCTTCGGCGAAACTCTTCGCGAAAGCTTGGCCCATTCCGCCTGCTGCGCCAGTGATAAGTACGAGTCGATTGCTGAAGCGCTTTGTCATTTCAAACCTCGGAACGATCCTGTTCGGGCAGAACGGTGAGCAGGCTATTTGTATTTTCTTGGGGCGAGCCGCCGATCCTTCGGATAGTGGTCTTGGCCAAGCCGTTCAGCATTCTATGTCACCGGCGATGACTGTAGCGGAGGGGGCGGGTGGCAGAACTTGTCTGCTGACGCAATTCCCTCAATCACATGTGTACTTTTCGGCAATTTACCAAGTAAATCTAAGGCTGTGTGCGCACGAGCATAAACATCTTTACATCGGCAGGGTTGTTGTAGACAATGAACAGCACTGTTGTATACAAACACATTAAAAGATTATCGAGGGGATGCATGAATAAATCCTTCACTCCTGCGACCTTGCTCGAGATTTATCGCAAGGCGCGGCTGATCAATTTGATCGACGAGCGTTTTCGCGGCTTGCTCCGCTCAGGTCGTCTGGCGGCGGTGTATTACTCGCCGCGTGGGCAGGAGATTCTGGCTGCAGCGATGGGCGTGCATTTGCAGTCGACCGACTATCTGGTGACGACGTATCGCGGCATTCATGATCAGCTCGCCAAGGGCATTCCCTTGAAGCCGCTGTTCGCCGAGTACTACGCCAAGGCTACCGGTGCCTGCAAAGGCAAGGGCGGCCCGATGCACATCACGCATCCGGAATCGGGCGTGATGGTGACGACGGGTATCGTCGGCAGTGGCCTGCCGATTGCGAATGGTCTGGGCTGGGCTTCGCAGCTGAAGAAAGATGGCCGCGTAACGTTGGTGACCTTCGGTGATGGCGCCTCCAACATTGGCGCTTTCCATGAAGCGCTGAACATGGCTTCGCTGTGGAAGCTGCCGGTGATCTTCCTCTGCCAGAACAATCTGTACGGCGAGTCCAGCAAGTACGCGAAATGCACGGCCGTCGATAACATCGCTGAACGTGCGGCCAGCTACAACATGGTTGGTGTCACCGTGAATGGCAATGATCCAGAAGCGATGTGGCGTGCATCGGGTGAAGCCGTCGCCCGTGCTCGTGCTGGCGAAGGCCCGACGCTGATCGAAGCCAAGACTTTCCGCTTCATGGGCCACTACTTTGGTGACCCGGGCGCTTACATCCCGAAAGAAGAATACGACGACCACATGTCACGCGACCCGATGCCGATCACTCGTGCTGCGGTGTTGAGCGGTGGTGCTGCCACTGAAGCCGAACTGGACGCTTATGACGCCGAGGTCAACGCGCTGATCGACGAAGCGCTGCAGTTCGCTGCTGATAGTCCGTTCCCGGATGTATCAGAAATCGATATCGACGTTTATGGAGCAGCAGCATGAGCACGGCGACAGCAGCGGCTGCAGAAGCCAAGCCAGAAGTCATCACCTTCACCGAAGCCTTCTCACGTGCCTTGCACGATGCGATGGAAATGGACCCAACCGTTATCACGCTCGGCGAAGATATTGGCGATGAGGAAGGCGGCGGCATCTTCAAAGTCACCAAGGGTCTATCGACCAAGTTCGGCACTGACCGCGTCAAGACCACGCCAATCTCCGAGCAGGCCATTGTTGGCGCTGCTATCGGTGCATCGCTCGCTGGCATGCGTCCGATCGCAGAAATCATGTTGATGAACTTCATCACCGTGCCGATGGATCAGATCGTCAACCACGCTGCCAAGTTGCGTTTCATGTCTGGTGGACAGACGCATGTGCCGATCACGATTCGCACACGCACGGGCGCTGGCGCAGGCACGGGTGGTCAGCATTCCGACATGCTCGAAGCCTGGTTCGCACACGTTTCCGGCATGAAGGTTGTTGTGCCATCTACACCTGCAGATGCTTATGGTTTGTTGCTCGGTTGTATCTTCGACAACGATCCATGCCTTTTCATTGAAGATCAGCTGACGCGCACGCAGACCGGCCCTGTGCCAGTCAAAGGCGAGATCATCAAATTAGGTAAGGCCCATGTCGCACGCGAAGGCAAAGATGTTTCAGTGATTGGCTACGGCCGTCCGGTTCGTGATGCGATGGTGCTGGCTGAGAAGCTCGCTGCTGAAGGCATCTCGGTTGAAGTGGTCGACCTGCGCACCGTTTCACCGTTGGATACGGAGACAGTACTCAAGTCCGTCGCCAAGACCGGTCGCGCAGTCGTTATTCATGAAGCGCCAAAGAGCTTCGGCTGCGGTGCCGAAATCGCTGCACGCATTCAAGAAGCGCTTTACAGTGAATTGAAAGCGCCGGTGCTGCGTGTCGCTTCACGCGATGTGACGGTGCCGTTCTCGCGCGTGTTGGAAGCAGAGTATCTATACAAAGCTAGCTCGATCGAAGCGGCTATTCGCAAGACTTTAGAGAAGAGGGCAGCACGATGAGTACTGAAGTTCGCATTCCACAGATCGGTTTCTCGACGCAGGAAGGCACATTGACGGAATGGCTGGTCGCTGACGGCGGCAAAGCTGAAGCTGGAAAGCCACTCTTCACGTTGGAACTAGACAAGTCGGTACAGGAAGTCGAGTCGCCAGCGACTGGCACCTTGAAGATCCACGCCGCTGCTGGTGAGGTTTACCAGGTCGGCGCACTCATCGCAGAAATTCTGTAAGCGAGGCTACGGCCATGTCGAACGAACAGCAGTGGCCTGATAGCTGGAAAACTTTGTCGCACGGTATTCGCAGTGGTCGTTACACCGATCCTGCGTTTGCCAAGCTGGAATTTGAAAAGCTGTGGAGCAAGGTCTGGCAGACCGCTGCGCGCTTGGATGAAATCCCTGAGAAGGGCGACTACACCACTTACGAGATTGGTGATCAGTCCGTCATTGTCGTGCGTGTCGATGCTGACAACATCAAGGTTTATCACAACGTCTGCCCGCATCGCGCTACCGCGTTGTCGCCTGGCGGTACGGGTCATTTTCACAACTGCAAAATCATCTGCCCATTTCACGGCTGGCGCTGGAATCTGTCTGGCCGCAATGAATACGTGTTGGAGCGTGGTGAATTCAAAGACGGCAAGTTGCTGGACAGCGATGTTGCGCTGCGTGAAGTTCATCACGTCATCTTCGCGGGTTTTGTCTTCATCAACTTTGATCGCAATCCGCCATCCTTCGATGAGTTCATCGCACCCATACGCGAGATGATTGAAGGTTTGGCCATCGGTGAGATGCATCACTACTGGTGGAAGGCACTGCCAATCGCCAGCAACTGGAAAGTCGCGCAAGAAGCTTTCTTCGAGGGCTACCACGTTCCTGCGACGCATCCGCAGTTGGAGCCGGACGCTGCAGAAATCATTTTTAACGGCGTGCCCACTGCCGAGACTGAAGAAAGCTTCGCGCACAACAATGTTTTCACCGACGCATTTCCGAATGGTCATGGACGCTTCTATGCCGGCAAGAAAACACCGATGGCAGGGCACACCAAGTTGGGTGGTGATCCGGTCGATGCAATGGCGGCGCGTCTCAACCTGTTAGTTGAAGGCATGGACGCGATGGTGCTGAAGGAAGACGTTGAGATTGTGCGTTCGCTCAAAGGCAAACCAATCCCAGAAGGCTCTAGCCTCGGCGGCGAATACGTTAAAGCGCTGTACACGACGGCTGCAATGCAGAAACGCCCGATGCCTAAACCAGTGCCAGAAATCTTGGGCATGTGGGGCGGCGAGATTTTCATCTTCCCGAATTTGATGATCCTGCCGCATGCAGGCAATGCCATGATTTATCGCGTGCGTCCTGATGCGACGAATCCGGATCACTGTGTTTTCGAAATTTTCTCGACCAAGACCTATCCCGCCGCAGTCAAGCCGCCACGTGCAGAGTTGCAGACGGTGACGGATACGTCAGATCCCGATCAAGTACTGCCGATTCCGCGTCAAGATCTCGGCAACATCCCGCGCATGCAGCGCGGCTTACATTCAAAGGGCTGCAAGCAAATCTGGCTTGCTAGCGAACAAGAAAAAATGATTCTCAATATGCACCAGGAAATGGATCGCTATCTCGATGCGCCGAAAGTAACTAGTGGGGCGGCTTCCGTATGAATTTCGAGCTGTCCGAAGAGCAACAGATGATGCGAGAGAGCTTCGCGCGCTTTCTTGATCAAGAGAGCAGCACGGTGCGCGTACGCGCCGCGATGCCTTCAGGTTTTGATAAACAGATGTGGAACGGTCTTGCCGAACTCGGCGCGTTTTCTGTTCGCGTGCCGGAAGAAGCAGGTGGCCTTGGTCTGGGCTTGCTGGATGCTGCGCTGCTGATGGAAGAAGCAGGGCGCACCTTGGCGTCTGGTCCGGTTGCAGAAACATTGGTCGCTGCAAGATTGTTGGCGATGCTGGGCGGGCAAGCTGAATTGCTTGAACGCGTAACCTCTGGCGCCGCTATCGTTAGCCTTGCATTCCACGATATCGCGCAGCAGCCTCGCCAATGGATCGCTGGCGGCGCAGTCGCTGAAGCGGTGATCGCACGCGATGGCAAAAACATACTGCTGCTCAGCGTGCCGGAGTCTGCACGCGGTGGTGAAGACAATCTCGCATCGACGCCAGTTGCTGAGTTGGCGCTGAAGGATTTCTCGCGCACCGTACTGTCGAGCAATGGCGAAGGTCACATTCTTTTCTCGCAGGCGCTCGAAGAATGGAAGTTGTTGATCGGCGCAGCCCTTGCAGGGCTTGGTCGCGAATCACTGCGCCTTGCCGCTGCGTACGCAAGCGAGCGCAAACAATTCGGTCAGTTCATCGGACAGTTCCAGGCGATCTCGCATCCTCTTGCAGATCTGGTCTGCGAAGTCGATGGCGGCAAGTTCCTCGTATGGAAAGCCATTCGCCATATTGCGGATGGTGCGCCAGAAGCAGGCGCTGCAGTTTCAATCGCTGCATGGTGGAATTCCGAAGCCGCATCGCGCGCTGTAGCGCAGTCGCTGCACACTTTCGGCGGCTACGGCCTGACCACGGAATACGACATCTTCCTGTTTAATTTGCGCGCTAAAGCTTGGCCCTTGGTGTTCGGCGATCCGCAGCGTCTGCTGCAGGAAGCAGGCCGTCGTCTTTATGGCGGTGAGCGTGCAGTACTCGTGTTGCCAGACGCTGGTGATTGCCCGGTTGATTTTGATCTGGGCGATGACGCGCGTTCGATCACCACTG
>JAZKEM010000015.1:0-19329 GCA_040387055.1 Pseudomonadota bacterium
GACAGTTCTGCGTGATCGATGTCGATCACCATCTTCTTCTTCATGATCTGTTCAATCGCGTAGCGACCCAGCTCGGTGATGCCACGCGAGTTGCACTGACGACCTGCTGGATACACCGGCAATATGCCGCCGCCTGCTGCGAACACTGCTTGCGTGAGTGGATCTGTGCCGGTGCCCGGAATCGCCGTCGTCATCTCAGCGCCCGCGCTGTAGAAGTAAGTTGGACCGTCACCGCCTCTTGGGCAGTTGTAGGTTTTCCAGAAGGCTTGCGTCTGCAGGAAGCCGATCAGGTTGATTGCCAGACCGTTGAAAATACCCGTGCCGCCGAGCGCACTGTTAACGTCGTGGAAAGGATAGATCTGACGCACGCCAAGTTTGTAGAGCTCATCGAGTTTTGTATCGATGTCTTCCTTGGTGCAGCCAATCGATTCAATCGGTCCGACAAAGTTAACGGTGCAGTCGAAAAGATCAGCGAACTCAACGCCGGGGACGACAGCGAGTTTGCCTTCGTTGATGACTTTGCGTGCTTCCTGCGGGCTCTTCACCGGCTGATACCAGCCTTTGCCAGGACCGCCTTCCTGCGCGTCGACATAATCCCGGATGTCGTACATGTACTGCACCTGCTTGGTGCCGATGCTCATGTCGTTGCAATCAGGAATCGGCGTGCCAGGGTGAGTCGCGCCGATAAACGTTGCACCCAACTCACATAGCGCATTGATGTTGGTGCCCAGATCCACTTGCACGCGCAGGCCTGCTTTCCAAGCGCGCTCTACCCACTTGTAGTACATGCCTTGATGCGTGTTGCTGTCGGCGGTGGGCCAACCAATAAATGTAGGCCAGCCCAGGGTTTCATGTGGCGTGGGCGCGGTGTGGATGATGGTGTCTGGATCGGTAAGGCCATTGGGGCCGTGTACGCCTTCGCAATTCTTCAGCGCTTCACCAACGCCAAAACGATTGAATGGCATGCCGTAGAGCACGCCACCTGCTGAAGGGCCGATGTTGCGACTGCCGTCAGACAATTCGCTCGACATCATCATGTGCGTGTGGCCGTCAGCAAAACCGATCACGGGCTTGTTAACGCCCGCGCCTTTGTAGGTTTCACCTTCGATATCCACCGGCATTTCGGGGTAAGGCGTGCAACCGGTTGTGGGCGCAAATTTGAAAGTGCCGGGCGCATCTGACAACACGAGTTTGCCGCTGGCATCTGTGGCTAAAGATTTGTTGGCCGATTTTGAAAACAGCGTGTACTGGCCGCTGCCAGTGGTTTCGATCGTCCAGTCTGCGGCGTCTGATGGCGAGCTCACGCTGCCGACATTGCTGCCATTGGCGGCGAGCATGGTTTTATCAGTGGCGTAGCAAATGTATTTGCCAAGCGCAGTGGGTTTCAAATAAAGCGGTTCGCCATCGGCGACAGCGGGTGCGGTGGCCGCGTAACTACCATCAGTCGCATGCACGGCATGGGCATTGGCAGCGACGGATTTGAGTGCGAAGCAACCATTTGCGAGATCGTAGCGAGTGACCGGCACCGACGGCACGCTCGGTGTCACGCTCTGATCAGGTGAACTGGATCGACTACATGCGCTCAAGCTCAACAGCACCACGGCACTCGTGGTCCAAATTTTAAAATGTCTCATAAAAATACTCCCCGCTCCTTATTTCGGACTGATGCTCAGCCCTATCTAAAGGGCAGGCCAGTACGGTGTATAAAATCTAAATTCTGATATTCGTCATCAGGCTCAATGCCTGTATTCGCTCGGACTGACGCCAGTCCAGCGCTTGAAAGCGCGACGGAAATTACGCACGTCGCTATAACCGGTTTCGATGGCGATGCGTTCCACAGCCACGCTGGAATGTGTCAGCAAACTCAGTGCACGGGTTTTGCGCACGTTCTCAACCAGTGCCTCAAAAGACATGCCGCCAGCAGCGAGTCGGCGACGCAATGTGCGGCCAGACATATTGAGTTCGCGCGCAACATCTTCCAGCGTGATGCCTTGCATCAGCGTTTTGTATGCGGCGCGTTCAACGGCGCTGCAGAGATCATCTTTGGCTTTTTCTTGTTGAGAAAAAGTTTCCAATAACTCCAGCGCTTGATGCAGCCCGAGCGGATGGTGCGTTGGCACTGGCAGTGCCAGCAGCTTGGCCTCAAATACAAAGCGATTGCTGGCAGCACCAAAATTCACCGGCACGTTGAACACTTGGCGTGCAAATTCGGCGTTGCCGCGTTCGTGATGAACAAAATCAATCTGCGTGAGTTGTACGGCGCCACCGGTGAGTGCGCGGGCGTAGGCGAGCGTGCTGGAAAAGGCTTCTTCAGTGATGAAGGCCTGAATCTCGGGATCTGGGAAGTTATGCTCCAACTCCAGCCAAACCAATGCGCCAGCCGAGCGCAGATCAACGCGATAACCGAGCGCGCCGGTGAGCACCAAGTGCTCAAGGCCGAGGCCCATCGCCTCGCCGAGGGTTTTGCACATCGCCATGGCGTGTCCGACCAAGCCCATTGAGCCCAATGTGCCGCGTGCGCCGAGCGTGAGCCCAAGCGCTGGATCAGGGATCACGGCGAGTGCGCGCTGCACCATCAAACTGGCTTGGCGATAGGAAACGCGGGTGGAAGGTTTGCTCAGATCTTCAACGCTAAAGCCGAGGCCACGGCACAAGTTTTCCGGCTGCACGCCGCGCTCAGGCGCGATCATCGCCAGCGCCAGCAGCAGGTCCGTCGGAAAAATTGCTTCGTCGTAGCGCGGGTCAGCCAACGCTTCTCTCCTTATAAGTTTTCATTCTGTCTCTACGTGACGCAAGAAACAACGAAAAAGAGCGCATGTCGTGTAGTAATAATGACTGTGTCGGCGTAGCCATTGAAGTCAGACCGCGTTGCCGTGACACTTGGGGCATACATTGGGAGGGCCATATGGCGAACAAACAAGCGGACGAATTACGCAGCAAACTCAAGCCTGGTGCGGGCTTGGAGTTTTTGAATGAACTCGACAAGGACAGCCTCACGCTACTCAACAAGGGTTTGGATGACGCTAAAAAAACTGAGCATCAGGCCTTGGATAAAGCCATCGAAGGGTCGATGACGATGATTCCTTTCCTGCTCCGTGGTGCCTTCAAGAAGATTCTGTTCCCATGAGCCAACTCTCCACCCGTGCAGAAATTATCAAACTCGCGCGTTTGCTCAAGCTCAAAGAAGCACAGCTTGCGAGTTTGGAAAAATATGAAGTCGCGCAGCTGCGTGATCTACGCGAGCGCATGTCTGCCGCGCTGTACGACAGTAGCCGCCCCCATTTGGTGCGCGTTGCTGCGGCAACCAAGCTGATTCCGGTGGCGCTGATCGCGGCGATTGGCGAAAAATTCTACGGCCCTCTGCTTTGTGCGCGCGTCACTGGTTTGATGTCACCTGAGCGTGCGGCGGAAGTTGCAGGGAAATTGCCCGCAACCTTTCTCGCCGACCTATCGATTGAACTCGATCCGCGCAGCGCAAAAGAAGTGATCGCGCTATTGCCTGCGAGTCTTGTGGTCACCGTCGCCAAAGAAATGCTCAAGCGCCGCGAGTACATCACCATGGCGCGCTTTGTTGATGTGTTGTCAGACAAAGTGATTCGCGCAGTGATGGATGTCATCAAAGATGATCGCGCGCTATTGGAGATTGCTTTTTTCGTTGAGTCAGCGGATCGCCTTGATGCGCTGATCGGCATGATTCCTGAAGAACGCCTGCGCAGCGTCATCGTCACCGCAGCGTCGGATGAAAATAATCTGTGGCCAGAAGCCTTGTCGATGATGACGCAGGTCGGCGACAAGCTGCGCGGAAAGATGGGCGACATCACCGCGAGTCTCAGCGATGAACAGCTATCCACCGTTATTGCAGCCGTTGAACGCGGCGGCATGTGGGGCGCATGGGTTGGCGTGTTGTCGGCGATGAGCGTGGAGTCGCAGCGCCGTGTGCTGAGTCTTGCCGATGTTGAATCGCCGGAGGCGCTGTCAGCGCTGGCCACTGCTGCGAAGGAGCATGGTTTGTGGAATCAGTTGTTGCCGCTGCTCAAGTTTATGAATGATGCACCAAGGAAGCAGCTTGAGGATTTTTTTGAGCGAGTTAAGTCGACTGTTAAAAACATGGGCTAGCGGTTTCGTAGGGTGGGTAGAGCGTAGCGAAACCCACCGTCTTTTCTTGTCAATTTTAGCTACTGCCAGCTTTTCTTTAAGGTCGTGTATTCCGCGCTAAAGCGCGGGTAACTTTCTTTGCACAAGCAAAGAAAGTAACTCGCACGGCGTGCGAAATACGTCATCTCAATCAGGACAGGCAGCAGCCAGCGAAGCGCGTGCAAATCGCGAAAGGCGGGATGCTCCCGCCCTACGAAAACTCAGCTTTTAGCGCGAGCTCGGGCAATCGCCGCGCGAACTTGCTCTGGCGCAGTGCCACCATAAGTCTTACGCGCAGCAACACTCGCATCCAGCGTAATGTGATCAAACACATCCTTCTGAATTAGCGCTGAGAACGTCTGCAGTTCTTCCAGCGAAAGCTCGCAGATATCGCAACCCTTCTTCGCCGCAAAACCAACCGTTGCGCCGACAACATGATGCGCATCGCGGAACGGCAAGCCTTTGCCGACGAGATAGTCTGCAAGATCAGTCGCCGTCGAGAAACCTTTGGCCGCAGCCGCCCGGCAAGCTTCGCGATTGACGCGAATGTGCGGAGCCATTTCGCCGTAAACCTCTAGGCAAATGCTCAGCGTGTCGCAGGCGTCGAACAGCGGCTCTTTGTCTTCCTGATTGTCGCGGTTGTAGGCCAGTGGCTGGCCTTTCATCAGCACGAGCAATGCATTGAGATCGCCGATAACGCGGCCGGTTTTACCGCGCACGAGTTCGGGCACGTCTGGGTTTTTCTTCTGCGGCATGATGCTGCTGCCGGTGCAGAAACGATCAGGCAGATTCACAAAGCCGAACATCGGCGTCGACCACAGGATCAGCTCTTCGCTCCAGCGTGAGAGGTGCACCATGATCAAGCTCGCAGCTGCGCAGAATTCAATCGCGAAGTCGCGATCACTGACGGCGTCGAGAGAATTTTCTGTCACGCCATCAAAGCCGAGCAGTTCTGCGGCGTAGTGACGATCGAGCGGATAAACGGTGCCCGCCAGCGCGGCAGAACCGAGCGGCAGCAGGTTGAGGCGTTTGCGGCAATCGATCAGACGCGTGCGATCACGCACGATCTGTTCGCGCCAGGCCAGCATGTGATGGCCAAACGTGACGGGCTGTGCGATTTGCAGATGCGTGAAACCGGGCATCACGGAATCGGCTTCGCGTTCAGCCAGATCCAGCAGGCCAGCGGCGAGACGATCAATCAGCACGGTGACGTCGTCGATCACGTCGCGCACATACAAACGAATGTCGGTGGCAACTTGGTCGTTGCGGCTGCGGCCGGTGTGCAGGCGTTTGCCCGCATCGCCGATGCGTTCGGTCAGACGCGACTCGATGTTCATGTGCACATCTTCGAGTTCAGTCTTCCACTCGAATTTGCCGCTTTCGATTTCTGCGCGAATTTCATCCAGACCGGTGACGATCTTGTCGACATCGGCTTGAGCCAGCACACCTACTTTGGCGAGCATGCGAGCATGTGCCTGACTGCCCGCGATGTCCTGACGGTATAGGCGCTTATCAAAGCTCACGGACTCGGAGAGTCGCGCAACCAGTTCAGTGTTGGATTCACTGAAACGGCCGCTCCACATGGCGTTCTTATCGGTGCCTGACTGGGTCATGGTGATGGGTCGCAGAATCGTGTAGCTGGGAAAGGGCGCAATTATAGAGGTCGCGGGTGCTAAGTCGGCGTCACCGCGTAAGATTTAAGGTATTTTTAGCGCACCCGCAGGCATCTTTGGCGGGTTATAGTTTGTTATTAAACATTAATTAAAAATAATTAGTTCAACATTTAAAAAACGAACGCAGAAGACAAAATTCGGACCCAAGCTTGGAAAACATCAAACCACAGGCCATCGCGCAGACCCAACTGATCCCCGACTTTTGTCGCGGGCGCACGATCTTTATGTTGGCGCTGGCGATGGAGTTGGTGGCGTTTGTATTGACGCTCGCGGGCAACGCGCGTGGCGAAGCCGCGATCTTTCATCTCGCGCTGCTGTCTTTGTATCTGCAATGGATTGCGTTGTGCAGCGCTGCGGCGCTGTGCTGGGCGCGGCGCTGGCTCAAGATTGCACGGCCCGGCATCGTGTTCTTTGTGTGTTGGGGCATCTTGACCCTGATTGCGCTGTTCATCAGCCAATTTGCGTACAGTCTTTGTGAAGCGGTGCCGATCTATCCGGGCTTTCCGGATGAGCCACGTGGCGCATTCATCATTCGCAGCACGGTGATTTCCGCCATCGTTTCGCTGCTCTTGCTGCGCTATTTCTGGTTGCGTCACGAGTGGCGTGCGCAAGTGACGCTCGAAGGTGAATCGCGTTATCAGGCGCTCAATGCGCGCATTCAACCGCACTTCCTGTTCAACTCGCTCAATAGCATTGCAGCGATGATTTCGATCAAGCCCGCCGAGGCTGAATTGATGGTCGAGGACTTGTCCGACCTGTTTCGCGCCAGCATGGAAAAGCGCGATCGCATCGTGCCTCTGGGCGATGAAATAGCGTTGGTGCATGCCTATTTGCGCATCGAAAAAGTGCGTATGTCAGATCGTCTCAACGTAGAGTGGGACGTGCCGGAAGAGTTGCTCGGCTGGCGTGTGCCGATGTTGGTGATTCAGCCGCTGGTGGAAAATGCGGTGCATCACGGCATCTCTAAATTGCGCGAGCCGGGGATCATCCGCATCCGTATCCGCGAGATCAGCAATCGTCTGATTATTGAGGTGGAGAACCCATTGCCGCCGCAGGATGTTGAAAAGAAGCACGGCAACCGCATCGCTGTTGATAATATTGCTCAACGTCTGCAACTCATTTACGGTGATAGGGCGTTGCTCGAGTTAGGGCTCGACCGTGATATTCAGGGCGCAATTTTTCGCGCCCGCATGACGCTGCCATTGGCGGCACAATTAAAAGAAGCGTAAAGCGAGGGAATGGCGATGAGAGTAGTGATCGTTGATGACGAACCACTGGCGCGTGAACGACTGCGCCGTCTGTTGGCTGAATTCCCCGGCTACGAAATTGTTGGCGAAGCTGCCGATGGCGAAACTGCGCTCGATGTCATTGATGATGAAGAGCCGGATTTGGTGCTGATGGATATCCGTATGGGCGGCATGGATGGCTTGCAGGTTGGCCGTCAGCTCGCTGAGTTGGAAATGCCGCCAGCCGTTATTTTCACCACGGCTTACTCCGAACACGCACTGTCGGCGTATGACGCTGCTGCGCAGGGTTATCTGCTGAAGCCGATTCGTCTGGAAAAACTTAAGGACGCATTGCTGCGCGTGCGCAAACCAACGCGCGCACATAAATCGACGGCAGCATCGACGTCCGGAGAAGGCAAGCCGAAACGCTCCGTCATCACCGCGACCACGCGCGATGGCTTGATCCGCGTGCCCGCTGAAGACATCGTTTATTTTCTTGCCGATCAGAAATACACCACTGTCTGCCATCTGCACGGCGAAGTGCTGATTGAAGAGTCGCTGAAGACGCTGGAAGAAGATTTTGCACCTTGGTTTTTGCGCATTCACCGCAAAGCATTGGTCGCCACCCGCTTTATTTCCAGCATGGAGCGCGACCGTCAGGGTGAGCAGCATCATTGGCTCAAAATGAAGCATTCCAATGAAGCGCTGCCGGTTTCGCGTCGAAGGCTCGCGGAAGTGCGCCGGTTCCTCACCGAAAATAATTAATCGCTGAAATCCCCTCTCTCGTAAACGGGAGAGGGGAATAATAAAAAATATGAGACGATAAGCGTCCGGTGAGCCGGTGCTCACGCTCGTATCTCATATCCCCATGCTTCTCAGAATCGCCACCCGCGAATCCCCGCTTGCCTTGTGGCAAGCCCATCACGTCAAAGCCTTGTTGGAACGCGCGCATCCCGGGCTGGAAGTCAGCCTGTTGGCGATGACAACCAGCGGCGACCAGATGCTCAGCGCGCCGCTGTCTACCGTCGGCGGCAAAGGCCTTTTCGTCAAAGAACTGGAAACGGCGATGCTCGAAGGCCGCGCCGATATCGCCGTGCACTCGATGAAAGACGTGCCCGCGCAACAACCGCCCGGCTTGGAATTGGCCGTGTTTCTGGAAGGCGAAGATCCGCGCGATGCGTTTGTCTCCAACACTTATCCGAATCTCGATGCCTTGCCGCAAGGTGCCTGTGTCGGCACATCCAGTCTGCGTCGTCAGGCGCAATTGCGTGCGCTGCGACCGGATCTTCTAATCCGGGATTTGCGTGGCAATGTCGGTACGCGCCTGCGCAAGCTCGACGAGAAAAATTACGACGCGATCCTGCTCGCGCATGCAGGTCTTGCGCGTCTGGGCTTGGGTGAGCGCATTACCGAAAGCCTTGATGCGGAGAAATTCATTCCCGCGATTGGCCAGGGCATCATCGGCATTGAATGCCGCGCAGGCGATGTGGCAACTCACAAGTTGCTGGCGCCGCTGCACCACGATCTTTCTGCAACACGTTTGCGCTGTGAGCGCGCCCTGAACAGCCGTCTTGGCGGCGCGTGTCAGGTGCCTGTTGCCGGTCATGCTCGTGTCGAAAACGGTCAGTTACGTTTGCAGGCTTTGGTCGGCGCGCCCGACGGTTCGCGCATCGTGCGTGATCAAATCGAAGGCCCGGCGGATCAAGCCGAAAGCCTAGGCATTACTTTGGCTGAACGTTTATTGAAGATGGGTGCTGCAGAAATTCTGCGCGGCATCGGCGTCGCAGTCTGATTCACAAATAACATGACCACGCCCGACAGCTCAGATTCTCTGCGCAAGCTGCGGGTGCTGGTGACACGGCCTGCGCATCAGGCCGATAACCTGTGCCGATTGATTGAGGCGCGTGGCGGCAAGGCCGTGCGCCTGCCGCTGTTATCGATTGTGCCGGTGCCACAAACAGGGGCGATACGGCGTACTTTGGAAAGCGCGCGCGATTGGGATTGGTGGATCTTCACCAGCATCAATGCCGTGCAACACGCGCGCAATTTAGGTGTGGAACCATGGGCGGCAAATCTCGCAGCAGTTGGCGCGGCGACTGCTGCGGCGCTGGAGAATGCGGGGCAATCGGTCACAACGCCGTTGGGTGCGTATTCCAGCGAAGGCTTGTTGGAGCTGCCGCAATTTCAACAAGTGAACGGCCGGCGCATTTTGATTGTCACAGGCGAAGACGGCTTGGCGGTGCTGGGCCCGGCCCTGCGTGAACGCGGCGCTAAGGTTGAATTGGCAGAGGTGTATCGGCGCGTGGCACTGCCTTATGAGGGTGAGCGCATCGCTGAAACCTTGCGAGTGATTGATGCCATCGTCATCACTAGCGGTCAGGCTTTGGATCATCTTCTCGGGCTAACGCCGGAGCCGATGCGTAAGGCTTTGTTACAAAAGCAACTAGTTGTGCCGGGGCCGCGTATGGTAGAAAAAGCGTCCGAATTGGGCTTTCGAGCCCTGATCGCGCCAGAAAAGATGTCCGATGCCAGCATTGTTCAAGCGCTGGAACAGGCGCAGACCACTTAAGTAATAGAAATTAAATGACAGACGATCAAGACACCTCCGCCATTGCCGCCCCCCACCGCCGTTACTGGCTGTGGCTGGTTTCACTGGCCGTGCTGGCCCTCGTGGCCTGGCAGATTGGGGTGCTGGTTCACATGATTCGCGAGAACAACCAGCAGGTCAGCGGCTTGGTGCGTGGACTCAATGAAGTTGAAGTGCAGACCGCCAAGCTGGAAGGACGTCAGTCCGACATCGTTGATGCTTCGCGCAACAACAGTCTGGAAGTTGCGGCGCTGAACAAGCGTTTAGATGAGCAAAGCCAGGTCGTTTCACGCCTCAATGATCAATACGAAGGCGGACGTACCCGAACGCAGATGGCGGTGGTTGAGCATCTGTTGCTGACGGCGAATGATCGTTTGTTGTTAGAACACGATTTGGATGGCGCTGCCACAGCTTTGGAGTTGGCGGATCAACGCCTCGGTGCACTGGGTGAGCCGCGCTTGTTCGCAGTGCGTCGCGCGATTAGCGAAGAGCGTGCTGCTCTTCGTGCCGTACCGCATGTGGATCGCGCCGCAGCTGCGCTGACTTTTTCCAGTTTGATCAGCCGCGTGGCGCGTTTGCCGTTGCGTGCACGAGTGCCAGATCATTTTGAAGCGCGTGTAGAACACGAAGATGTTGCACCAGAATCTGGTTGGGCTGCTCGCATGTGGGCCAGTGTGAAAGAAGCAATGACTGGCGTATTCAACGTGCGCCGCAACAACGGCCCTGCGCCGCGTTTGCTGCCGCCAGATCAGGAATCGCTGGTCTATCAAGTGTTGATGATCAAGCTCGAAGGCGCCCGCTTGGCACTGCTGCGTGGCGATGGCACCAGCTTCCGTGATCTTTGCGATTCCGCAGGTAGTTGGATCAAAGATTATTTCCGTCCGGATGATCCAGGCGTACTCGCCGCGCAGGCAGAGCTGGAACGTCTGCGGCCCTTGCAGCTCAATGCGCCGATTCCCGACATCAGCCGTAGCCTCACGCTGCTGCGTGCGCAGATGGAGCCGGGCGTCCGATGATTCGTTTTTTCCTGTTGGCCGTTTTGATGCTGGCAGCGGGTGCCGCGGCAGCGTTTTATCTGCGCGCTGAAACCGGCTATGTCCTGATCAGTTATCGCGACTGGATCATTGAGACTTCGCTACTCGGCTTGATCTTGAGCGTTTGCGTCGGGTTTATGTCGGTGTATTACGGGCTGAAGCTGCTGATGACGGGCGTGCGTCTGCCGGCCAGAATGCGCCGCAATGTCAGCCGCCGCCGCGCCAGCCGCGCGCGCGATTCTTTTGAAAGTGGTTTGCTGAAGCTGCTGGAAGGCAACTGGAAACTGGCTGAGATTGAACTGGTCCGGCGCGCATCAGATCACCACGCTAGGCATCTCAATTATCTCGGTGCCGCACGCGCAGCACAGCGCATGGGCGCGGGCGATCGGCGTGATCATTACCTCAAGCTCGCTGCGCAAAGCGCGCCGGAGCTGGAATTCGCCACCATGCTGACGCGGGCTGAGCTGCAGCGTGAGCGCGGCGAGCATCTGCAGGTGCGTGACACCGCGCTTCAGCTGCGCGAACAGGATGCAATGCATCCTTATGCGATTGAGCTGCTGGCCGAGTCTTATGCCGCGCTCGGTGATTGGGTTGCGTTGCGTGAATTGCTGGCTGATACCGCAAAACTCAAAGCACTGACCCCTGCACGTCACAGCGAGTTGATGCTGCAAGCGCTGCGCGAACTGATGGCACAAGCCTTGGCCGCGGCCAAGCTCGATCAACTCAAAGCGATTTGGGATGCTGCGGCCGAAGAGTTCCGTGCCGACCCGGATCTGCGCCGCATCTACGCCCGTGGCTTGGCTCGACTCAACGCCGACGCCGAAGCGCTGGCCCTGATCACCACCACCCTCCGCAAGGTTTGGGATGGCGAACTGGTCACCTTGTTTGGTGAGCTGCATGCCACCGACACCCTAAGCCAGCTGGCAACAATCGAAAGCTGGTTGGGCCAATACGGTGAAAAACCTGAGCTTTTGACCACCGCCGGGCGGGTTTGCCTGCGCAATAAGCTCTGGGGCAAGGCCCGTAGCTATCTGGAGGCCGTGTTGCGCGTGTCGCCGACGCCGGTCGCTTATTTAGAACTCGCCAAACTCAGCGCAGAGACGCAGAATAGCGAACAGGCTGTGCAGTTGTATCGCCAAGGCTTGGAGCTGGCATCCAGCCAAACACATTGAACGCTTTGTCCTAAGGGCTGTCACTGACAAGCCTCAGGAGTGCCTGTAGTGCTATCTTGCGCGCCGGGTAATCAGTTGACGCAGTATCGATTTACAAATTTTTACCTTAAAGATCATCGGATTTACCGATAGAATTTACTTTTAACACCCGCATGAAGCGGGTTATTTGGAACGGAGACTCAGATGCTGCGAAATATGCAATTGGTCCGGAGCGTTGGTATCAGCGCAGCTCTGGCACTAACCGTGTTTATGGCGGGTTGTGGTGGCGGTGGCGATGCATCGAACGAAGCTGCTAAAGCGCTTTATCAGTTCGGTCAGGCCGATTTCAAAGACATCACCGCCAACCGCGGCGTTGCTCCAAGCAACAACACCCTCAGCGGCGCTGCTAGCGTTGCCACTGACGGTAGCAAGTTCTATATCGCCGACACTAACAACAATCGCGTGCTGGGTTTCAACAGCATTCCGACGTCTGCGACTGCAACGGCAGACTTCGTTATTGGTCAAGCTAACTTCACGGCAAACGACCCTTGCATTGGGGCATGCCCCACCGGCCTGAACCAGCCAAGCAAAGTCATTATTGATGCAGGCCGCTTGCTGGTGGTTGATTCTGGTAACGATCGCGTTTTGGTTTGGAGCACTCTGCCGACCTCGAACGTCACCTCAACCTTCAAGATCGGTAATGGTATTGGTCAGCCAGCAGCAGCAGACACCTTGTCTGGTCCGCTCGGCGCAACCTTTGCAGGCACCAAGCTGGTGGTTGCAGACACGGGCAACAACCGCGTGCTGATTTACAACACGATTGCAAACAATGCCCCGGCAAATATCGTTCTCGGCCAGCGCAACTTCACCAGCGGCCAGTTGACCCCGAACTGCCCGAAAGACACGGTTGCGATCCCAGATTGCACCCTCGACTTCGCGATCACTGCAGATTCGATCAGCGGCCCGTCGGACGTTTGGTCTAACGGTTCCAAGCTCGTTGTGAGCGATCAGGCTAACAACCGCGTGCTGTACTTCAATCAGGTTCCAGCAGCTAATCAGACTGCCGCTGCTCGCGTGATTGGTCAGTCGAACATGAAGAATCAGGGTGGTTTTGGTTCCGGCCCTTCGGCACTCAAGCAGCCACGTGGCGTTTGGTTGGACAAGAACACCAGCTATATCTACATCGCTGATGCTGGCAACAATCGCGTTCTGGCTTTCAACACGCCAACCGCCGATGGTTCTAGCGCCATTGCTGTTTATGGTCAGGGCGATTACAACCACGTGACCGCCAACGATGACGATCAGGACAACTCTCCGGATCTGTTGAACAACGGCAACGGTAAGCAAGAAGCTTCGGATCGCACGCTGAGCAATCCGCTGGGCATGGCAACGTTTGCCACGGCCGGCACAAACCGCATCTACATTGTCGATGCGAACAATGCACGTTTGATGGTTTACGACACCAACTAAGTTGGTGTGCAGAAACAAAAAGCCCCGCCAATTGGCGGGGCTTTTTTATTTATGAACTTAATTTTTTGAACGGGGCTTGTCGTCGTGACGACGGAAGTTCGTTTTCTGCTCAGCCCACTTGGCGCGCTGTGCGTCGGTGAGTACGGCGTAGACTTGGCCTTTGAGGTTGGCAATGTCTTTGACGCGATCACGTGCGACTTTTGCAGACTGGTCCTGCAGGCTAGCGACTTGTTTGGCGTAGTCAGCGCTGCCGGGGTTCAGAGTGGCGAAGCTTTTGTGCAGTGCTTTTTGTTCTTCGCGCAGGGGCTCGGATGCTTTGCGGTGATCCTGCATGATTTTGCGAACTTGATCGCGCTGAGCATCGCTAAGGTCGAGTTGTTTGAGGCCGGCA
Source organism: Pseudomonadota bacterium (assembly GCA_040387055.1). Lineage (GTDB taxonomy): Bacteria > Pseudomonadota > Gammaproteobacteria > Nevskiales > Nevskiaceae > Stenotrophobium. Next base: position 13,667 of record JAZKEM010000015.1, read on the forward strand.
ACCGGGCCGCCGCGGCCGTGATGGCCACGTGGGCCGTGGTCATGGGCCAAGACGGCGGTCGATGCAATCAGGCCGGCGGCAAGGGCGGTGACGAGGGTTATTTTTTTAAGCATTTGAAATCTCCTGTGGGGGTGGGAGATTTATAGGCTGCGGGCGTGTAAAGGATCGTCGCGGCGCCGTAAATTTGAGTAAAGAAAAAATTAAAGCAACCTCTTTGCTTCAGCATGGTCGAATGCTGGACACCTTGAGTGGGACAGGACATGCGGACGATTTTGATTGTTGATGACGACCTCGAGCTCTGCGCGCTGTTGGCGGACTATCTGCGGCGTGAAGACTTCGAAGTGCAATTGGCGCATGACGCCGAAACCGCGTTGGCACGCTTTGCCCGCGATCAACATCCGCCTGATCTCTTGATCCTCGATGTAATGATGCCCGGCAAAGACGGCCTCACTGCGCTGCGCGAGCTACGTCAGCGCCATCAACTCCCCGTGATCATTTTGTCTGCGCGTGGCGATCCTGCGGATCGCGTTGTCGGCCTTGAGCTAGGCGCTGACGATTACCTCTCCAAACCGTTCTTGCCGCGAGAGTTGCTGGCACGTGTGCGTGCTTTGCTGCGTCGTGGCAGTGCGGGTTCGGATGAGCCGCTCAGTGTCGGACTATTACGTCTGCAGCCTACCGAGCGCCGCGCGTGGGTTGGAGAAACAGAATTAAAACTCACTGGCGCGGAATACTCGCTGCTGCTGGCTTTGGCGCGGCAGGCCGGCAATGTCGTCAATAAAGCGTCGTTGACGGAAGAAGGCTTGGGTCGCCCGATTGAACGCTTCGACCGCAGCGTCGATGTTCACGTCAGCCGCCTGCGTCGCAAACTCAGCACGGCCTCACCACTAGCGCCGGGCATTGAGAGCGTGCGAGGCTCTGGGTATCTACTGACTCGCCCATCCGCTTAAAAGCTCAATTTGAACCGTCTTCACGCGCGATTATTTTTTTGGTTTTGCGTTGCCAATTTGGTGACGCTGATGATCAGTGCGCTCGTAATGGGCCGCATTGCGCGCGAGAACTACACCACGCTGACGCCAGACTGGCATGACCTCGCCAGTGATACCGCAGCCATTTATGACGCTGCGGGTATCGACGCCGTCTCGTCATGGGCGCGGCCGCTACAGCGGCGAGGCATTCAAATCGCTTTGCTGGAGAACGGCCGCAATCTGTTGATGTCGCCATTGCCGCCACCGATGGAAGACAACCTTCCACGACTGCTACGCGATTCTGAAATCATTTTACATCCAAAATCAGATGTCACCTTGGTGGGTCTGGACATTGTCAGCGGTGATCGCACGCTGAGATTTTTAGCCATGCGCGCGCCTCCGCGTGGTTCGGGCCCGCGCTTCTTCTCTCCGCGCGGCCAGTTGCCGATGCTGATCGAAATTCTGGTTTCACTCTTTGTGATCGGCGTGGTGTCGTGGTTGATCGCGCGCAGCATGGGCAAACCAGTCGAGCAGTTACAGCGTGCGGTACGCCGTGTTGCCGCAGGCGATCTGAGCGCGCGCATCGGCGCGCCGCTGGTGCAATCAAAAGATGAGCTGGGCCAGTTGGCGCGCGATTTCGATCACATGGCCAATCGCATCGAGTCGTTGGTCGAACGTAATCGTTGGTTGCTGCGCGACATCTCACATGAATTGCGCTCGCCATTGGCGCGCCTGCAATTAGCGCTGGAGCTGGGGCGCGGTGAAGCACAGTCCACGGTGCAGCCTTACTTTGATCGCGCCAGCCGCGAGATTGTCCGACTCGACGAGTTGATCGCCGAGATGTTGGCCTTATCGCGCGCCGAAGAAGGCGCAGCCGGTATGGCGCCCGAGGCTGTCGATCTTGCCGAAATGGCGCGTGACCGCCTCGACGAAGCGCAGATTGAACTCGATAACCGTGGCCTGAAGGCCAGTCTGGATGCACCAGAGACGGCTGTGTTGGAGGGTCACTCGGTCTTGCTGGGCCGTGCACTCGATAACCTGATCTCTAATGCCATCAAGTTCAGTCCTGCTGGCAGCGAGATTCAGTTACGAGTTGCTGCCTTGGCGAATGGCGTACAAATCAGCGTGGAAGATCGCGGCCCCGGTGTGCCGGAGGCTGAACTGTCTCAACTATTTAGCCCCTTCTATCGTGGCAGCAATGGCTTACGTGCCAATGGGCAGGGCCTGGGTTTGGCGATTGTCGAACGTATCGTCCAAGTTCATGGCGGCCGTTGTCTGGCAGCTAATCGCGAAGGTGGCGGTTTGAGCATGACCTTGATTCTGCCGGGATCGGTAAAACCGTAGCCCGCACAGCGCACCCTACGGGGCTATCAAGTAAAATTCGCGCCCTTATAAGGTTATTTAGATTCCCAAGATGAAATCCCATCTGCAAGAGCTGTTGCGTGCCGCCGTGTTACCGGTCATTGCCGGGACAGAAGTGCGCGTGCCTGACAGCATCCAGATCGACTCCGCCAAAGACAAAACCCACGGCGACTTTGCCACCAACCTCGCGCTAATTCTGGCAAAGCCACTCGGCAAGCCACCGCGTGCAGTGGCTGAATTGCTGGTCAAAAATCTACCGGCTTCACCACATGTTTCCAAAGTGGAAATTGCAGGCCCGGGCTTCATCAATTTCTTTGTTGCCGATAATGCGTTTCAGGCCGTAGTCGCGGATGTGTTGAAAGCGGGCGACAAGTTCGGCCGCGATGATAGCGGTAGCAAAGGCAAGATCATGGTGGAATTTGTTTCCGCCAACCCGACGGGCCCGATGCATGTGGGTCATGGTCGCGGCGCTGCATACGGTGATGCGATTTCAAATCTGTTGGCCGCCACGGGCTGGAATGTGTGGCGCGAGTACTACATCAACGATGCGGGTCGTCAGGTCGACATCCTCGCCATCTCCACATGGGTTCGTTACTTGGAGCTGTGCGGCGAGACGCTGCCTTTCCCCAAACGCGGCTATCCAGCGGATTACATCAAGCGCGCCGCACAGAAAATCAAAGATGCACATGGCGAAAAATTCCGTCACACCGCAGCGGTGGTGATGGCAGATTTGCCAGAAGAACCAGTCGCGCCTGAAGGTGCGAGCGACAAAGATAAAGATGCGATCAAGCTGCGCCAAGAAAGCTATGCCGATGCCTTGATCCTGCGCGCAAAGTCGTTGCTGGGTGATGGCTACTCCGCCATCGTGCGTTCTTCACTCGATGATCAGCTCGCCGTGATTCGCAGCACGCTGCAATCTTTCAACGTGCGTTTTGATCAGTGGTCTTCAGAAGCGGCACTGGTCAACAGTGGCTTCGTGCAGAAGGCGCTCGCGCGTCTCGCAGAAAAAGGCCTGACCTACGAGAAGGACGGCGCGCTTTGGATGAAGACGGAGAGCTTCGGCGACGAGAAAGATCGCGTATTGATCAAGGCCGACGGTGCAGCGACTTACTACTGCAATGACCTCGCGTATCACATCGACAAGCTTGATCGCGGCTATCCATTGTTGATGGATGTCTGGGGCGCCGATCACCATGGCTACATCGCACGCGTACGCGCAGCGATTGAAGCGCTGACCGGCCGCAAAGACGCACTCAACGTACAGCTGATTCAGTTCGTCACGCTGTCGTCTGGCCGTATGGGCAAGCGCAGCGGCAACTTTGTCACGCTGCAAGATTTGATTGATGAAGCAGGCACCGACGCCACGCGCTTCTTCTACTTGATGCGTTCACACGAACAGCATCTGGAATTTGATATTGACCTTGCGCGTTCGCAGAGCAATGACAACCCAGTGTTCTACGTGCAATACGCGCATGCGCGTGTCTGCAGCGTATTTGCGCAGCTCAAAGAAAAAGGCGGCAGCTACGATGAAGCTGCAGGTCTCGCGGCCTTGCATCGTCTCGACAACGAACACGAGAAAGCACTGCTGGTGCAGATCAACCGTTTTCCAGAAGTGATTCGCAAAGCTGCAGCAGAATACGAACCGCACACGCTCGCGTTTTATCTGCGCGATGGTTTGGCTGATGCTTTCCACAGCTACTACAACGCGCACAAGTTCATCGTTGACGATGCAGAACTGCAATCAGCACGCTTCGCACTAATTAGCGCTGCACGTCAGGTGCTCAAGATCGGCCTCACGCTGCTCGGCGTGTCTGCGCCGGAGAAAATGTAATGGCACGTGGCGATTACGCACAGCGCGGCAACGGCCGCAATCAGGCGCGCTCATCCAAAGGTAAAGGCAAGGGCGGCAGTAGCATGCCGGGCTGGATCTGGATGGTGTTGGGCCTGTCGTTTGGCTTAGCCATTGCTGCATTGGTTTACATCACGCGTCCGCCACAACCTATGCCGGGCCAAGCCGCTGCGCAATCGCAAGATGATGAAGACGAAGTCGCGGCGAAGGGCGATGACAAAAATGCGCGCAACGCAAAGTCATCTGCCAAGGCAGATGCCAAGTTAGATGCTCAAGGCAAGAAAGGCGCAATCAAACTGCCGCCTAAAGAAAAACCACGCTTCACTTTCTACGACATTCTTCCAGGTCAGGAAGTGGTTGTGCCGTCTAATGTCGCCGCTGCAGCAGGTAAACCGCTGCCGGGGGACGACGGTCTCTATGTGATTCAAGTTGCCGCGTATCGCACACAAGCCGATGCCGATGCCGAAAAAGCCAAGCTCGCTTTACTCGGCATGGAATCACGTATTGAGAAAGTGACGATCGACAATAAGGACACTTATTACCGTGTCCGTGTTGGCCCTGAAAAGAGTCTCGCTAAAGCCCACACACTGATGGCGCGTCTTGAACAGAACGGCGTGCAAGCCGTTTTGATGAAGCTCAAATAATCATCGCTCCGACTTAGGTCGGAAGCGGTTGATCATCTGCAGCTTTTACTTTGCCGACCCACCACAGCACCGGCAACAACAGCGCCACGGCGACTAAGCCAACGGTGCCGTAACCGCTGATCTGGCCAGTCGCTGTTGTGCTGAGCATCAGCCCTGCGAGCCAAGCACCACAACCATTGCCTAATGCTTGCAGCGCGCTATTCGCACTCAAGAATGCACCGCGCTGCGTGTTAGCTGGAACAGTGGTGAGTAGCGCCTGCATCGGTATCATGCGGCCCGCGACCAGCACCATGAAGAATGGGAAGAACAACAGCATCACAACAAATGGCAGATGCGGCATGTGCGTCATGAACAGCACCGGCAACATCGACAACAGCACCAGCACGCGAAACAGATCGCGCTTGCCATAACGATCTGCCATGCGGCCGATGATGCGCGAGCTGAAGAAAGCCGCCGCACCGCCTGCCATGTAGATCCACGACAAATCCGCAGGTGCTACGCCGTAGTTAGCGACCAGCACTGGCGAGATAAATGGAATCACCATCATGTGCGAAACCATCAGCGTGAACGTCAGCGCAAATGCTTTGACGTGATCTGGCTTGGTGAGCAAGCGCCCAAGGTTCGGCAGTACTTGTTTCAGTGCCGGTTGTTTCTGCTGTAGATGCGCTGCCAAAGAAGGCACGACGCTTGATGCTGCGAAGCAGATCAGCGCTGACATCACGACCAGCATGAAAAATGGCGTCGCCCAACCAAAGTGCGCGCCGAGCAAAACACCTGCAGGAACGCCTGCAATCGCCGCAAGTGAAAACGCCGTCATGATCGTGCCCATCGCAGCGCCACGGC
>JAZKEM010000016.1:0-30124 GCA_040387055.1 Pseudomonadota bacterium
CATTCTCGGCGGCTCGGGGCAGTCCACCGAGTACACATGCAGGTTCACGTCAGTATCAGGTCCCTTGAAGAGGCGATGCTCAAGGTCCCTTGGCTCGCGGTTGCGCAGGACGTAGCCAGCGGCCTCCAGATCAGGCGCGTAGGCCAGCGTTGTCGCCGTCTGCCATTTGGGTGACTGCGGAAACACCGTGCCAACCGGAACGGTATTGGATGCGCTCAGTGCAAATGGCACGGTTGTAGTGGTCCTGTTGAAGGACCCACCGACGGTCACAGCGACGCCTTCAATCGGCGGCAGCCATTCAATTGCAGCTTCTATGCCTCTGCCCTTAACGCCACCAACGTTGGTGAAGTAATTGCTCAAGCCATCTTTAGAGCTGAACACGCGAGTCTGCGGATTGCTCCAGTCCAGATAGTAAGCGGCGAAGTCTGCATGCAGTGTATTTTCAAGCCAGGTTGTACGCAGGCCCACTTCATAGTTCATCAGTGAGTCAGATTTGAAAAACTTAGGAGCATCACCTGCGGCGACGATGGTGACGATGCCGGGCTGCACACCGCCAACGCGATAACCACGCGAGACAGTGGCATAGCTCATGATGTCTTCAGTGGCTTTCCAGTTCAGCGAAACCTTGGGACTGATGCCTTTCTCGACAACCGTTCCATTGGTTGGATCAACGCCAGTAAATGCGATGCCAACATTGTTGACCGTGCCACCCGAGCTAGTGCGATAAGCGCGAGCGCCTAGGCTCAGTGACCAGTTATCACCTAATTGACGTGTCAGTTCTCCAAACAGAGCGAGTTCCTGAACTTTGGCGTCTACGTTGAGCGTACCGAGAATGACTCTTCCATCAGGCGTCAAAATGATGTCAGTGAGTGGCGGCAGGCTAATCGGCAATAGCGGGCCAGTGACGGGTACAACAATGACCGCGTGATAGTCCTCAGTGCTGCCAAATACACCGGCTGCCCACTTCCACGGTGAATCAGAATCGGTTGGAGAAGTTAAACGAAATTCTTGCGTGGCTGTTTTCGTTTCATTGACCGTATCAATCTGTAAGCCTGTGATTCCCAGCATGGTCAGCAGATTGCCTGGGTCCAGTACGCGGGTCTGATCTTTTTGAAAGATGACAGACTTTTTGATCACTGCAGTATCAGAAGTCACAGTGGCCCAATCAAAAGCATAGTTGACGCTGAAATTGCCGAGCTGGAATTTATTGTCCGTTGGGCTTGCGATCGGAGTGGTGCCTCTGCTCAAGCGACCTTCAGTGTTGTCGGCGAATCCGTAGTCGTCAGCTGACATCGTCTGATAGATATACAGAAGCTTGGCATCTAACTGGTCGTTGGGTTTCCAGGCCAGCGCACCACGAAGCCCGGTTTGCTTCATGGTGTTGATGTCTTTTAGGTCACGACCAGTATCGTCATAGAAACCGGCTTCGCGTCGCTGAATGCCGACCAATCGCATCGCAACGGTATCGTCGCTACCAATTGGGATATTTACTGCAGCACCAAAAATCGGCGCACCTTTGTCGCTCTCATTGACCTTGGTGTACTCGGCAAAATATTTGGTTTCCCACACACCCATCACCGGCGGTGCAGGGACGTAACGAATCGCACCACCAAATCCACCAGCGCCAAACAGCGTGCCCTGTGGGCCTTTCAAAATTTCGACGCTCTTAAGATCGAATGGATTCGGATCAAGTGTTACCAGCTGAAGATACGGATCGGTCAACGAGACGTTGCCGTAGATGGTGCCGGTGGTTTGGTTGGCATCTTGGCCAGATGAAATACCACGGATGGTGATGTGCGCAGCTTGCTGGCCGCCGTCCATCAGGTTGACGCCAGGGCTCATACGCACAATTTGATCGGCGCTTTGAATCGCGCCTTTCTCTAGCGCATCGCCAGAGAAAGCGGTGATGCTCTGCGGTATTTCACGCAGAGATTCTTCACGCTTTGTTGCCGTAACGATGATCTCTTCAATTTGTGCGGTGTATTGCTTCTTGGGTTGATCCGCTGCTGAGTTTGCATCCGGCACATTGACCGGAATAGTCGACAACGCAGCAGCATCTGCAGCAGGCATCAATGCATCGTCATTACTCGCAGCTTCTGTTGCTGGAGCTGGCTGTGCGGACTGTTCCTGAGTCGTTGGCGCCGCGGAGGTTTCCTGCGATGGCTGAGTAGCCGTACTACCCGTATCACTGCCGGTGTCGCCAAGCAGTTCATCCAAAGAATCGCTGACTTCCGCATTAGACTGTTGTGAGGTCTCTGCGGGTTGTGCAGAAGAACCGGTGTCTTGAGTCGCATCCGCTGCATGGCATGCAAAAGTGATTGCAAGGGTCGAGACCATCGATAGCGTCACACGCAAAGGCGTGGTCCGTACGTATTTTAAAATGCCTGTACAGCCTTCCATGACTCTCTCCAGATCGCTGATGCTTGTGTGCCATTCGGCAGCGTTTCTACTTTTCAGCTTCGATCTTAGGAAGGGAGGGAGCAGGCCACCCCTCCCCGGTCGGGAGGGGTAGGGTAGTACTAGGTGTGACTGGCGGTGCTTTCTAGGAATACAGCATGCTTTTCCACGCCAATTTTCTGGATGCCGCTGAGTTGTAGGGCAAGCTCAGCATTAAAGCGTTCAGCGTGCGCGGGTGACAGTTGCAGGGTGGCGGCGACAAAAGCGCTTGGATCTTGGCTATCGATGGCTTTGGTCGCAAGGTTGATTAATTCATCTTTGCGCGGGTCCAGATAAGCATCGCGATCGTTGCTGCATTTACTGAGCATGCCCAGATAATGAATCCAAAAAGCGATGGTTGCTGCCAGATGAGTCGTGCTCAAACCGAGGCTCAATCGTTTTACCAAGGGCGGCAACAAGGTTTGCTGGAATTTTGCAGAGCTGTCCTGCGCGAGTCGTGTCAGTCGATCGGCTATTGCTGGATTTGAGAAGCGCCGAATGAGAGACGTTTGATAGTCAGCGAAATTGATTCCGGCAATCGGCTCAAGCGTTTCTGCAACCTCATGCATATAGCCGACAAGCCAAGCACGAAGTCTTGAATCTGTGAGGGCTTCGTGTACTTGGTTGTATCCCATTAGCAAGCTGATGTGCGACAGCGCGGAGTGCCCACCGTTGAGCAATCCAACTTTCATGTCTTCGTAAAGGGGGACATTCTTTGAAATTACGACGCCGACTTTTTCAAATTCAGGGCGTCCAGCCACAAAGTTATCTTCAAGAATCCACTGCTGCCAGCTTTCGCACATGATCAGCGCGTCGTCTTTAACGCCCCATTCATTTTCAAATTTCTGACGTTGAGCGGGTTCGAGTGCTGGCGTAATGCGGTCGACCATTGAGCAGGGAAAGCTGACTTCGCGCTCAATCCATTGCGCCAATTCGGTATCAACACACTTTGAAAACCCAATGACGGAGTCGCGCAGGCGGTGCCCGTTTTCAATCAGGTTGTCGCAGGACATCAGCGTAAATCCCGCAAGACCCGTATCACGTCGTATTTGTAGTGCGCGGACAATCAGACCCGCTGCGCTACGTGGTTGCTCGGGATGCGCCAAGTCGTGAGCAATATCTTCGTGTTGCTGGTTCAGCTCACCATTGGCAAGCAAGCAATAACCGGCTTCGGTGATTGTCAGTGAAATAATGCAGGTTTCCGCATCACTCAATATATCCAAGGCCGCATCGCTATCCGTACTCGCATCGACGTAATCCATGATGGAGCCGATGACGGCGGCGTGTTTGCTAGAGCCTTCGAGTTCCCATACGGAGAACAAGTAATCTTGACGGAGCAGAGCTTGATGCACGCGCTGATCTGCTGGGCGCAGGCCGATGCCGCAGATTCCCCATCCTTGCGCCAAGCCGCGTTGCAGAAGTTTGTGCAGATAAACCGCTTGGTGCGCGCGGTGAAATGCGCCGACGCCTAGGTGGCAGATGCGCTTTTTAATCACGCGTGAATAAGTCGGCACTTCTACCGCATGTTCGCCAATCGTCTTAAGGCTGATAGCGGATAGATAGGACGTGTTTAATGAAATGGCTTCACGCATTTGCGTTTACCGTCGGCGCTTCAAACATGATTTTCATTGCCAAGACGCTACCCGCTAATAGCAGCGTGATCGCGATGGTCAAGATGATTGGCCAGGCCTGAAGCTGAAGGCCGTAAAGCACCCACATGATCAATCCGGTGCAAAACAAAACATACATGGTCAAAGAAATATCTCCGACACTGCGGGTTTTCCAGACACGAAACGCTTGAGGTGCAAAAGCGATTGTTGTGCAGACGCCAGCAAGCGCGCCCAGTAAATCAACATTGATCATGTCAGAAACTTAAGAGTTCTTCGGTAGCGTAAAAATACACGTAGCGGGGCAGTTCAGACCCTCCCAATAAGGGAGGCAATGTCTGGCTATAGGCTCATTAGTATTAACTATAGGATTCTGTCTGGCCGACGAATGACAGCATCGTCATGCGGCCTGTTGGGACTGGCTCAAATGCCTGATCCTCCCCTCGACCCTCCCTCATGGGGAGGGGTCTTGAGCACATCAAATTGACAAACTGCACTCATCAATTAGGAGCTATCGATGAGCCAGTCTGCATATGTCGCCGGGGTCGGAATGATCCCTTTCACCAAGCCAGGACAGAGCAAGTCCTATGATCTGATGGGCGCTGACGCTGTTCAGTTGGCCCTCGCAGATGCCGGTATTACCTATGATCAGGTCCAGCAGGCGTCCGTTGGCTATGTCTATGGCGACTCCACCTGCGGTCAGGCGGCGCTGTATCACGTCGGCATGACCGGTATTCCGGTCTTCAACACCAACAACAATTGCTCGACCGGTTCGTCGGCCTTGTTCATGGCACGCCAGTGGATTGAAAGCGGCGCTGCTGATTGCGTTCTCGTGCTGGGCTTTGAACAGATGCAGCCGGGCGCATTGAAGAGCCATTGGGATGATCGTCCTTCGCCGTTCGCACGTTTTGATGCACTTTGCGATGACATCAACCCGTTTCCAGAAATTCCACTCGCGCTGCGCTACTTCGGTGGTGCTGGCCGTGAGTACATGGACAAGTACGGTGTTGGCCCAGAAATTTTTGCACAGGTTCGCGCAAAGGCTAGCCGCCATGCAGAACACAATCCGATGGCATTGCTGCGCAAGGTTGTGACGGCTGAAGATGTTCTGGCCTCACCGATTGTATTTCCGCACGCCAAGCTGACGCGCCTGATGGCCTGCCCACCGACTTGCGGTGCAGCAGCTGCAGTGCTGGTTTCAGAATCGTTCGCGCGCAAGCACGGCAAGTCTTCACTCGTACGCATCGCTGGTCAGGCAATGACCACGGATTACCCAAGCACCTTTGGTGATCGCAGCATGATGAAGCTGGTCGGCTCCGACATGGCACGCGCTGCTGCCGACAAGGTTTATGAAATGGCCGGCATTGGCCCACAAGATGTTGATCTGGTCGAACTGCACGACTGCTTCGCCCAGAACGAAGTGCTCAGTTATGAAGCGCTGCGTCTCTGCCCTGAAGGCGGCGCTGAAAAGTTTGTTGCTGATGGCGACAACACTTACGGCGGCAAGGTCGTCACCAATCCATCCGGCGGTCTGCTCAGCAAGGGCCATCCACTCGGCGCTACAGGCCTGGCGCAGTGCACCGAAATTGTCACTCAGTTGCGCGGCGCTGCAGGCGTTCGCCAAATCGACAAGGCACGCGTGGGTTTGCAGCACAACCTCGGCCTCGGCGGCGCTTGCGTCGTCACGCTGTATCAGCAGGCTTCGTTCGCTTAAAGCTTCACGACGGAATAATTAAATGACTCAAGAACTACGTTTTGACGGCAAAGTCGTCATTGTCACTGGCGCGGGTAATGGCCTCGGCCGCTCGCATGCACTCATGTTTGGTGCACGCGGCGCTAAGGTTGTGGTCAACGATCTCGGCGGCGGTATTCATGGTGGCGGTCAATCGTCGTCAGCCGCCGACAAGGTTGTTGCCGAGATCCAAGCACTCGGTGGCGAAGCCGTTGCCAACTATGACTCCGTTGAAAACGGTGCCAGCATCGTCAAAACCGCGCTGGATGCTTTCGGCACGGTCGACATCGTCATCAACAACGCAGGCATTTTGCGTGATGTCAGCTTTCAGAAGATGAGCGAACAGGATTGGGACCTGATTCAGAAGGTCCATCTCAAGGGCTCATTCAGCGTCACCCACGCTGCGTGGCCGATCATGCGCGACAAGGGTTACGGTCGCGTGTTGTTCACCACATCTGGCGCTGGCATCTATGGCAACTTTGGTCAGGCCAATTATTCTTCGGCCAAGCTGGGCATTTATGGTCTCGCCAGTACGCTGGCGATTGAAGGTCGTAGCAAGAACATTCACGTCAACACCATCGCGCCGATTGCTGGCTCGCGTTTGACTGAAACCATCATGCCGCCAGAAATGATTGCGGCATTGAAGCCAGAATCCGTCAGCCCCTTGGTTGGCTGGCTGTGCCACGAAAGCTGCCAGGAAACGTCTGGCCTGTTTGAAGTTGGCGCAAGCTACTTCTCCAAACTGCGCTGGGAACGTACGCGCGGACATGTGTTCGGCACCAACAAGAACATCAGCATTGAAGATGTTGCTGGCAAGTGGGACAAGATCGGCGACTTCACCGATGCCGAACATCCGACCACGATCAATGACACGTTTGGCGTCATCAACGCAGCCATTGCGCACAAGAGTCTTGGTGGCAATCAGTTTATTGATCTTGATACTGCGAGCAGCGCCAGCATTACACGCGAATGTTCGTATAACGAGAAAGACCTGTCGCTCTACGCCCTCGGCGTCGGCGCTGGTAAAGATCCGCTCGACACTAAAGATCTCGCATTGGTTTATGAAGGCGACGAGCGTTTCTGCGCGCTGCCGACTTATGCAGTGATGCAGCCTGCTAACGGCATCGTCCAAGCTTTGTATGATGGTAACGGCGGCTTGCCCGGTCTCAACTTCGGATTTGATCGTGTGCTTCACGGTGAGATGTACACCGAGATCAAGGCGCTGCTGCCGACTCATGCCAAGATCAAGAACACGTATACGCTGAAAGCGGCTTACGACAAGAACCCGCACGCGGTAACCGTGCTCGCAATTTCGACCACCGACGAAAGCGGCGAAGAGTTGGCCTATAACGAGTTCACTGCCTTTGTACGTGGCGGCGGCGGTTGGGGTGGCGATCGTGGCCCAAGCGGCGACGCCAACAAGCCACCAGAACGCGATGCTGACATCGTCATCGAAGAGCGTATCGATCCAGGTCAGGCGTTGTTGTATCGCTTGTCCGGTGACACCAATCCCTTGCACGTTGATCCTGCATTCGCCAAGTCGTTTGGTTACGACAAGCCGATTCTCCAGGGCCTCTGCAGCTTCGGTTATGTCGGCCGTCATCTGATCAAAGCTTGCTGCGATGGCGATCCACGCAAGTTCAAGAGCATCCGCGTGCGCTTTGCTGAAACCGTATTCCCTGGCGAAACGTTGGTGACGCGCATCTGGAAAGAATCGGATACGCGCGTGTTGTTCGATGTGAGTGTGAAAGAACGCGGCAAGCTGGTGATCAAAGGCGGTGTCGGTGAATTCTTCGAGCAAGCGCTCGTCAGAAAACCTCGTGCAGCTGCTAACACAGCTGCGCAGATCAACGCAGCGAGTCCAGAAGAAGTGTTCTCGGTTGTCGCAGCATTCATTGCTGAGCACCCAGACCTCGCTGCCAAAACCAAGACTTCATTTCAGTTCAATCTGAAAGGTCCTGACTCGCATTGGATCATTGATCTCAAGGACGGCGCGGGCGCTTGCAAAGAAGGCAAGCTCGATAAGCCAGATGTCACCATTGATCTCGATTCCGTATTGATCGAGAAAGTGTTGAACTCAAGCCTGCCAGAAATTCAGAAATTGTATTTCGGTGGCAAGATCAAGATCGGCGGAAATGTCGGCGCTTCGAACAAGCTAACGGCAGTGTTGGGCATCGACAAAAATCGGTATGCACCTAAAGCGGTTGCTGCATAGTCAGGCGGTATTGATAGGCCTGCGCTGTAGAGTCTCGTAGAAGACTCGCAGCGCGGGCCTTGCCGTTTGTATAAAAATAATGATTGGAGATCAGGAAATCGTGAATCTGAAATTCGGATGCATCGCTGCTGTAATAAGCATTGCAGCATTCAGTGCGGGATGTGATGGCAAGGTTGCCAACGATCCTTGCGAGAACCTGCTCAATCTCAAGCTCGACAATGCTCGGGTCACTTCTGTCAGCAATGTCTCAGGCGGAAAGAAATTCTCGTTCTTCGGCATGTTTGTCGGCGCTCCATTTTTTCAGGTTCCTGCGTCCTGCCGCATTGCGTTTGAGATGACGCCAGTCGCGGACTCCTTGATCAAGGCCGAGTTGTGGTTACCGCGTGAAGGATGGAATGGAAGATTCCAGACGCTGGGTAACGGTGGCCTTGCTGGTTCCGTGGAAACTTTGCCGATGCTTGCTGTGTTGCGTAGCGGCTACGCGGTTGCGACCAGCGACACTGGCCACGAAGCGAAGAATGATGATGGACGATGGGCGCTGAATCATCCTGAGAAAATCCGTGACTATGGCCATCGTGCCGTTCACGAGACGACTGTTCAGGCCAAGCAATTGATCAAGGCTTATTACGGTGAAGGGCCGAAGTATTCTTACTTCAGTAGTTGTTCAAATGGCGGACGCCAAGGCTTGATGGAAGCGCAGCGTTATCCGGAAGATTACGACGCGGTGTTGGCAGGTGCTCCTGCGATCAACCCAAGCGTTGGCTTGTTGAACTGGGGTTGGATCCAGCAGCAGTTGGCCAAGCCGGGCGCTTATATTTCCAAAGACAAGATTCCGGCAATCGCAGCCGCCACCCTCAAGGCTTGCGATGCGTCGGATGGTGTTACTGACGGCGTGATCGGCGAGCCGCAAACCTGCAAGTTTGATCCCAAGCAATTGTTGTGCAGCGGCAAAGAAACTGATGAATGCTTAACCGCTCCGCAAGTAGAGTCGCTCAAGGCAATTTATTCCGGTCTTGATGGAAAGCATCTGGGTTTTGTACCGGGCGCAGAATTGGGCGGCGATATGGGCTGGGAGAACTGGTTTACTGGTGATGGCCCGGGCAAGGCCAAACAAATTGACTTCTTCGAGGAGTACTACCGTTATCTGGTTTCCGGTGATCCCTCATGGAGTTTCAAGCAATTCAATCTCGAAGTGAATCGCGAGCAGCTGTACAAGCATCTGCACGAAATGCTGGATGCCGATAATCCTGATCTTTCACGTTTCGCCGCACGCGGCGGCAAGCTGCTCATGTATCACGGCTGGAATGATCCGGCCCTGCCTGCGGGCGTAACGATCGACTACTTCGATAAAGTTCGTGAACGCATGGGCAAGGATGAAGCAGACAAGTTCGTGCGCCTGTACATGGTGCCTGGCTTGCAGCATTGCTTTGCGGGCCCAGGTGCAAACACTTTTGGCCAGCTGATTGCCAATGGCGAAACTGATCCCGCGAAAAGCATAACGACAACGATGGAAGCCTGGGTTGAGCAGGGGCGCGTTCCCGGAACGATCACGGCGGTTAAGTACGATTACAGTGGCCCCTTGAAGTCACTGTTTGTACCTGCCGACAAAGCGCATGTCGTGTTCACGCGTACGCTATGTCCTTATCCACAAATTGCACGTTGGGACGGCAAGGGCGATGTCAAAGAGGCGAGTTCTTTCATTTGCACGAATCCATAAGCAGTCTGCCCGGCCCCGAGAGGTGTAAAGGGGCCGGGTTTGATTCTGTTTCCCGCCCGTAAAGCAGCGCTTTCTGCCGTATGCTGCGGGACATGTCGACCCACCTGATCTCTCTCCTTCAATGAGCCAGAGCGAACTGCCACTGATCCGCACCAAACTCGCGCCTCCGCGCGTGGGGCAGGCGCCAGTTAATCGCGAGGCGCTGGTTCAAACTTTATCGGCAGGGCGTGAGCGCAAACTGACTTTGGTTGTTGGACCGGCAGGTTGTGGCAAAACCACCTTGCTAACGCAATGGCGCAAGGAATTATTCCTACAAGGCGCTACCGTCGCTTGGTACAACGTTAGTGCCGATGATGACGATGTGCATATTGGTGCCTACATCTACGAAAGCTTTCGTCAGGCAGGCATCGCAATCAACGAAGAGGCATTGCCTCTCTATGCGCGCTCAGGTGGTAAGGCGTGGAAGCCATTAGTGGCTTCACTGATCAATGACATTCAAGCGCACCCGCACGAAGTTTATTTCTTCATTGACGATTTTCATTATGTAACTTCGTTCAGCGTTCTGCAGTTGATTGATCGCTGGTTAAAAGTCGCGCCTGCGAATATGCACCTGGTCTTGGGTACGCGTGTAAGACCACCGTTAGCTTTGGCACAGCTACAAGCAACAGACCAGATCACGCAATTACGCTTTGATGAATTGCGTTTCGATATTGAAGAAACGCGTCGCTTTGTCATTGCGCAAGGTCTGACGCATCTGACGCAAGAGCAGGTGCATACGCTGCACGACATTACAGACGGTTGGGCGGCTGGATTGCAGCTATTGGCTTTCTCACTGCGCAAACAGAAAGTTCCGCAAGAGTGGTTCGAGCGTCAAGGCAAGCTTTCACTGTCACAGGAAGAAGCGCTCACTGCTTATCTTGAACAGGCAGTGATTGAGCATTTGTCAGAGGAAGAGCTGGACTTTCTCACGCGCATCTCTGCTTGCAGACGTTTCAATCGCGAGCTATGTGAGGTGTTGAGCGGAAACCCGCGCGCTGCGGAGTTCCTAAACAAGTTTGAAACTGAAAACTTGTTCCTGATTCCTATAGAGACCAGTGATGCCGAACCTTGGTATCGCTTTCATCGTTTGTTCGCTCAGTTCTTGAATGCACGTCTGGAACGCTACGACGAGACGGCGCGACGCAAATTGCATCAACTGGCAGGACATTGGTTTGCGGGTAAGAACCTGCATGTCGAAGCGATGCGACATGCACAGGCCGGTGACGATGCTGACTTCGTCGTAGAGCTGATTGACCGCGCGGCACGCGGCATGATCAATGGTGCAAACTTCCTACAGTTTTTGAAGTGGTGCGAATCTGTTCCGCGTGAACGGCTGCGTACGCGACTCAATACCTTGTTGTGCGCAGCATGGGCGCAGCTATCGTGTAGCAGAGTCGAGGAATTCGATCGAACGGTGACGGACATCGAAAGCCATCCTGGTCTGAGCAGGCCGGAACTGGGAATCGAGCTGCAGCTTCTGAAGGCTTATCGTGCGATGCGCGTGGAAGACACTGCGGCATCAATCGCCATTGTTGAGCCGATGCTGAATGCAACACCGCCGGCGAATCCTTTCCATGCGCTAATCCTTTTTAATATCGCCAGCATGTCGTTTGTGCAGGCCGACGAATTTGAGCGTGCAAGAGAAGTTGCACGTTTACGCCATCGCTATGAAATTCCAGCGCGGCCGAATTATCCCAAGCCGCTGGTTGATGTGGTTCCGGGTTACAGCCACCTGATTGAAGGCAACGTTCATCTGGCGGTGTCATCGCTGTCTCCCTATTTGAATGAAGCACTGCGAACCACTGCTTTCGGTGCGGATGCTGCCGGTATGTTTTTGGGTTATTTGTTGGAAGCCTATTACCAAGCAGGTGAATTTACTCAAGCACGCAATATTCTGGCGCAGCACAGCGACCTGATCGAAGCGATGGGTTCAGCCGATGGTGTGTTGTATGCAGGGCGCGTGCGCGCACGTCTTCAGTTTCTTGATGGCCAACGCGAAGCGGCGAACGAAACCTTGAAGCGAATCGAAGAATACGGATATCGCCAACAGCTGGATCGTGTCGTTGCTTGGAGTTTGTATGAGCAACTGCGAATTGCATTGTTTGCAGGCAATGTAGCTGCGACCACTGATCTGCAAAGACGAATGGCTGCACTGGCTGTGCGCTATCGCGATGAGAGACATACCTCACGTGGTGAAATTGTTTTTGCCAATCTGTTGGCGCGAGCGATCGTGGCTTTTGATCAACTTGATGATGATGCTTGTCTAACAGCAATCGACATCGCTGCTGACGCCGCACGCGATCATCGTCGCCAATTGTGGATAGCACGACTAGGCATGATGCGTTCGCTGATCCTTTTACGTTCAAACCAAGAAGCAGAAGCGATAGAGACAGGCTACGAAGCCGTCAAGCTCGCCTGCGAGCTAGGCATGATGCGAACGCTTTCTGAGTTCGGTCAATATGCACAGCCATTGATCCAGTTACTGCTAGCTAAAAAGCCCAATGCAGCGATTGCCGAATATCTTGAAGCCACCACACTGAGCATTAGTGGCCCCAAGGATGCCCCCAAGACTGTGGTGGTTGTCGACAAAGTACAGGCTGACCTTCTATCGACACGTGAACGCGAAGTGCTCGATCTCTTGGGCAAGGCGCTCTCAATCAAAAGTATCGCACGCGGCCTCGATGTATCACCGGGAACGGTGAAATGGCATCTGAAAAATATCTACAGCAAACTCGGAGCGTCCTCACGGGAGGATGCGCTATCGAAGATGCGAGCGCAGGGCAGTTCCTGATTTTTAGGAACTGATTCGGAAGGGTGTTGGCTGTAACGCCTAAGTTAAGCGGCGGGCGTAGCCCGTCCGCTTGAATGCTTTGTTGGGCATTGTCATTGGAGCTGACTCCGCTCTTGTTTGAAGTTTGGGAGTTCTCTGACCAAATAGACATGCACCGTTTCGTTCTCTACTTCAAAAATAAGCTTGCCATCACCATTGAACCAGCTTTTATCTTTTAGTTTTGCGTAAAGCTCAACGGTTTCGGAATGATGTTGACCCGTAGGCGATACCCACTCCACAACTGCCACTTCTGGAACAGGAATAGTGATCCTGTATTGCGCCCCACCTAAGCATTTGTTGTATCCAAGATTGGTAGGGTGCTTGGGAAAATCGTAGCTGCCGTAACGAATTTTGAAGCTTTGCACTGGCTCGCCACAGTTCGTGTAGCTCACTGCGTGATCAACTGGCCCTCTGGATAGAGCGCAACCGGAAACGGACATAGCAAGCAAAACAGGGATGAGCTTCATGTTGCCCAACGGACTAAAAGGGGCCAGGCTCGCATTGTTTAAAATTAATGCGGGCCTGGTCCCTTGGGTTCTGCGACAACGGAACCCAAGCTTTGCCTCTGCCGCTCTTGACGGCGTAATGATTTACGAAAACGCTGATAACGCTGTTGCCGGTAAACGCAACGACGGGAACCCACCACTGAAAAGTAAAGAACGCCCAAATGAGTAAGCCGATCGACGTGATGGAGCCGACTGATGTCCAGAGCGGCATGGTCGTGCCCAAGCTCTTGTAGCGGCGGGAACCGCTGAGGCTCTTGCCCAGGCATGTTGCCGAGCTCAGTAAAATGAAGGCGCAGATGAACGAGAACTCAGCCATTCAAATCTCTCCTCGTTTGGCCCAATGCCAATCAGCCGTCGGATCGACGAGGTGCATGATCCTGACGTGCTTTCCATAAGCAGTTGATTGCTCTCGCATCGCTATCGGGAGGTATGTCAATGACAGTGCCAAGTACTTCATCCTTAAAGCCTAAGTTGCTAGATCACATGGATTGCAGCCTACGGACAGCAGCGAGTCGTGTCATTGGATAAAACACTTCATGCTGCAGCTGAAAATTTGACTGGCTTCAATCGACCCCTATCAAAACTGGCCTAGATGGGAGGGGGAAGGGCCGTTCGACATGGCTAGAGTTTGACTCTGCTTATTCAGAGAGAAACCCCATGATCCCAAGAAGTATTTTCAGCGCTGAACACGAAGATTTTCGCAGCACCTTCCGCCGTTTCCTCGATGAGGAAGTCGTGCCGCATCATGAGCGCTGGGAAGAGCAGCAATGCGTGGATCGTGCAATCTGGAACCGTGCGGGCGAGCTGGGTTTTCTCTGCGTGACGATGGACGAGGCCTACGGTGGTGCTGGCGCTGATCGTTTGTACAGCGCTGTGATGCTGGAAGAAATTGCACGCACTGGCGTCTCTGGCGTTGGCTTTGCGCTGCATAGCGATATCGTCGCTAACTACATCAAGAACTTTGGCAACGATGAGCAGAAGCTGCAATGGCTGCCGCGTATGGCGAGCGGCGAATTGATTGGCGCTATTGCGATGACGGAGCCGGGCACCGGTTCTGATCTGCAGGCGATTCGCACAACAGCGGTCGAGGATGGTGATGACTACATCCTCAATGGTTCGAAGACATTTATTACCAACGGCTATCTGTCTGATCTAGTGGTCGTCGTTGCACGCACTGGCAACAGTGGTGAAGGTTCTAAAGATCTTTCATTATTGCTGGCCGAGGCCAAGACGCCAGGTTTCACCAAGGGTAAGCCGCTTAAGAAGATCGGCATGAAGGCGCAGGATACCTGCGAGCTGTTCTTTGAAAACGTGCGCGTGCCCAAGGCCAATCTTCTCGGCAAGCCCGGCATCGGCTTTGGCGCCTTGATGCAGGAACTGGCTTGGGAGCGTTTGATCATCGGTATTTCATCAATCGCGACAGGCGAGGCGGCACTACAGCACGCTGTTGATTACACAAATAATCGCAAGGTATTCGGCAAGCCGGTCGCTTCTTATCAAAACACGCGCTTCAAGCTGGCAGAGATGAAAGCGCAGCTGGCAATTGGTCGCGTCTATGTTGATCGTTGCCTTGAGTTGCTGTTGAAGAAGCAACTGGGTGCTGATGATTCTGCGATTGCCAAGCTCTGGTGTTCTGAGCTTGCTGACAGAGTTATCGATGAGTGCTTGCAGCTGCATGGTGGCAACGGTTACATGCTCGAATATCCGATTGCTCGTGCGTATATCGACAGTCGTGCACAGCGCATTTATGGCGGCACCAACGAGATCATGAAAGAACTCATCGCAAGAACGCTGTAAGAATAATTCACCTCGGTCGTCATTCCCGCGCAGGCGGGAATGACGAGTGCCTATTGCGCTAATTCACGTTAGCTCGGCTCAACGAGCGCTTTGGCGCGTCTGGCATGTAGGTCCACCATGATCGCCGCGTGGGTTTTGCGGTCGAGATGGAAGGTGATGAGTAACAAGGCTGCAAGCAAAGTGAACACCGCTGCGCCAGGTCCATAAAAAAAGCCCAGAGCGTTGCTTATGGACTCTGGCAATACCATTTTCATGCCCAACTCTTTGCTCTGCTGCACTGGAAAGTGAATCGCCTGCAGTGCGAGGCCTGATACCAAAGTGCCAAGGCCGCTCGCAGCTTTGCAAGCGAATGACCATCCTGCGAAATAAGAGCCTTCACGACGAACACCAAAGCGATGTTCATGCTCATCGGCTGCGTTAGTGATCATCGTCATCAAGGCGATTGCAGCAACGGTGGTTACCATGCCGCCGAGTACGTTGACGACAGCAATCGTCTGCGCCAATGCTTGTCCTTGCAGCGTCAGAATACCCGCAAGTTTCAATGCTGCTGGCGCAGCCTGCATCAGGATGATGCCGAAAAGACCGATGAAGACGGCGGTTTTATTTTCCAGTCTTGTTATGACAGGGCCGGCGAAGGGCGCGCCCAGAACCAAGCCCAGTGCTAAAGCCAATGTCGTGAGCTGTGTCTGTTCGGTGTTCAGATGCCAGAAGAAACTATTGGCATGCAGACCCAAAGATTGTGTTACGCCTTGTGCCGTCGCGAATAACAAAGCGACGCCAAACAAGATACGAAAGCTATGGCTACGAACCAATTCGCGCATATCTTCGACAATTGTAGAGAACAGGCTTCCACGAATTGCAGCAGTGACATGCTGACGTGCGAGTGTACGTCGTACAGCGTGCATCGATAGAACCGCTGCGACCAAGATAATTGCTGCCAAGGTCATGGCGAACGGTTCGTAAATCTCACGCTGTGCAATGCTGCCTTCGACCTTAAAGAACACACTGAAGCCGATCGCAATTGTAACGAAAGCCGCTATCATTCCGATCACCCAGCGCAGCGTGATAACGCTCGCGCGCTCTGCTTCGTCATCGCTGAATTCCGCACCCGCTGCAAGAAATGGCAGGTTGAATATCGATAGCGAGACTCGCAGCAACACGCCGCTAACGAATAGCGAACTAAAAAGCGTTAGCTGACTGTCTGTATTCGGCAGAGAGAACAACAGCACCATGCCGATCATGATCATCGGTGTCGCGAACAGCATGAAGGGCAGGCGACGTCCCCAACGTGAATGATAGTTATCCGAGTACAAAGCGATCAGTGGTTCGGCTATAGCGTCGACGACGAGGGCAAGGCCGAGCGCGCCGCCTGCCAGGCCTGGTGAAAGGCCACAGGCCGTTGTCGCGTAGAACAGCAGGAAAATATTGAGCGCGGTATTAACGACAGCGTCGAGTGTGGCACCAAGGCCATACTCTAGTTTGAGGCCGAGAGATAACTTGGTATCACGCAGTGAGACATTGGAACTATTCACTAAGATTTTCCGCCTTCAGCTGCAGGGTCTATTGGTTCAAATTGCTTTCCCATGACGGTTGCAAGCATCCACACAAAACTCGCATTGGTCCACAGAAAGCCTTCTTGCACGGGATACTTGTCGTAGCCTTCGCTCGGCAGTGCTCGCGTATCGACATCGATACGTTCAAAGAATTGCTGGTGTTCGCTATGAACATCGCTCAGTGCTGAAACCCATTTTTCTGCAATGCGACGGGCATCTTCTGTGTAGCCGTAGTTCAGTAGTCCTTCGACCACAATCATCTGAATAGGCGCCCAGCCATTCGGGCCATCCCATTGATGGGACGACTCGCGCAAATTTGATGCACAGATTCCGCCGTTGGATTCCAACACGCGTGCGGCCTCGACAACGCGAGCCGCTTGTTCTGGTGTGCAAGCGCGAGCATAGAGTGGCGCATAGCTTGCAAAGCAGAGGCCTTCGCTTTGAGTCTTATCTTTAAGGTGGTAATGACGATAAACGCCAGTGGCGTCATCCCACAGGTAGCGGTTCAGTGAATTGCCGCGTTGCTCCTGAATATTCAAGAACGATGTCTGCTTATCTTCCATCTTTGCAAAGCCAGCCAGCCAGGCAAGATCGCGAACAAAGCCGTATAGCACTGCGTTGAGCAGTACCGATGCAAATTGTGAGCTTTCGTTTTTACCGGATTTGCCGCGAAACATATTAGTGAAATCGAGTCCGGACTCTGCACTGGCGCGTACATCGCGGAAGGTTTCACCCAGATTGCTTTCATTATCTGCGGAGAAGCGTTCTGGTCGCGTGGTGTTCAGCTCGTCCCAGTGATGATGTAAGCCTGTTTCTGCATCAAAGCGCGTCTCAGGATTGGACCAGAAATCAATGAACTCACGCTCAAGCAATGGCACCGCACGTTCGCGCACCCATTGCAGAAGGCGTGATGAGCCGGCGGTATCGTTTCTGTTGGCGTAATCGAGCTGGCTCGCTTCAACCACTTTCCGAATCATGCTCGCGGATAAGGGAACCTGTGAGCGAGTCAGGTAATAGTCACGACTTCCGTTGGGAATAAAACCGAAGCGTCGGATGTTTTCCAACAGGTTATCGGCTTGCATACGCGCAAGTTCATAACGACCACTTGCAAGTATTCCATCAACACCAAAGCAGGTATCCCAGTAATAAGTCTCGCGGAAGCGACCTGCAGGAATCAGGAAGGGATACTGACTCTGAATCAGTGATCCGCCGCTTTCAGCAACGCTGGATTTTACGAGGAGGCCCCAGTGACTCTCGATGTAGTCAAACGCATCACGCGTTGCGGCGTTGGGATGGTTCAACGTCCATTGTGGTTTTACGAGCTCAATATCTGCTGCTGCAAACACGGGTTCAGGCTCATACACCGCTTCAATGTATTGCTTTAACAGTGTGCGTCGATCTTCAGGATTCTCGCTGGCGGATACGCGAGCGAACTCCTGCGTCCAGTAGGCGCGATTAATTTCTGTGTTCTTGAATTGAAGATCTGAGATGTATTTAAAGTCTGGATGCACATTGAGTTTGCGTGCTTCTTCAAGCAAAGGGCTTGCGAGTCCAGGCGATGGTTTTAGCTGAGGACGTAGCGACGTCGGGGCAGCTTCTGCAAGATGCAGTTGATCAACCGAAGGAATGTCCGGATAGCGCGTGCGACTGAGTCGTGCGCGTGCAACAGCGCAACGGCTTTCTATCTCTGTTCTGTCATCACTATTTAGGATGCGCGGATCAGAGAGGCTCCACTCAAATTCGAAATCAGCGTCCAAGCGATGTACTCGCAGTAGTCGTTAGAAAGGAACTTTGCATTGAAATCGATATCATTTTTGGGGTGCAGTTAAGCACGGCGTCATTCATTGAGAGGGGCTAAAAGCTTAGGACTCGCGGACGATCAGTTCGGCCGGAATCATGATGGACTGAGGCTTGCGCCCTTCGAGCATCAGCATGAGTTGTTCAACCAACAGTGAGCCTGCTTGGCGAGTGTCCTGACGAATGGTTGTCAGTGACGGACTGCACCAGGCAGCGTGCGGGTTGTCGTTGTATCCGATCACCGAAACATCTTTGGGGATGCTGAGGCCACGATCACGCAGGGCTTTGTAGACGGCCATCGCAATCGTGTCGCTGGCTGCAAAAATGGCGTCTGGATATTCGGTTTTATTTTTCTCTTCGAAATAAGCCGTTACTGCTGCAAGGGCTGATTCATAGGAGAAATCTGAAACAGCAATGTGCCCAACCGTCGCCGAGGGCTGCTTCGCAATAAATGCTTTCTCAAAGCCCAAGCGTCGTTGCTTCATTTCCAAGTGTTTATCGCTACCACCAATAAACACTGCTCTACGGCGCTTATTCTCTGCAAAGCGAGCGCCAACCAATTCACCACCGCGAACATTGGCGCCACCGACTGCACAGTACGGTTGATCCTGCGCCACGGCGCCCCACACCACAAAAGCAGCGTCGGTCTTGGCTAACTGCCGCAACATGGGATCACGTTGGCCTTGACCTAAAAATATGATGCCGTCAGCGTGTCTTGAGGCCAAGATCGATTGATAGGTTTCGTGGCTTTCTTCTGCAGGTGCGCACAACAGGAGATCCTTATTGCGCATCGATAGCGCTTGAGCGACGTCGGCCAGCAATTCAAAGCTGAAAGGGTCGGCGAGGCGGCTTCCCGGAAAGGACTTGAAGTCGGCTACGACGGCAATCGTATTGGTGTGCTTGTCTCGCAGTTTCTGTGCGTTGCGATTAACGGCATAACCATGCTTACGAGCAATCTCAAGAACGAGTGCCTTGGTCTCTGCGGTCACGAGCGGGCTATCCCGCAAGGCGCGAGAGACGGTGGGCTTGGAAACATTCGCCAGCGTGGCGATGTCTCCCATGTTCTTTGCTCGTGTTTTCGATTTCATTGTTCTAGGGCTGCCGTTGATTCGCGCCAATATTTGGACAGAATTCTATAGCTTTTCTGCCAGCTCTCGCGATGTCCGGGCGTTTCATTGGCGCTAGAAACGCTTGTTTTTAGACAGCGCCACAATCGTCGCGCTGATTTCCGCCACCCCTTCTGCTGCTGCAGAACAGATGCGCGGCGTGAAGAAGAAGCCGTGGGGCATGCCTTCGTAGTTAACGTATTTGGTGAAGACGCCAGCGTCTGCAAGCGTGCGGGCGTAGCGCTCACCGTCGTCACGTGCCGGATCCAGATCGGCTGTGATGATCAACGCTGGAGGCAGCTTTGAGTGGTTTTCCGCGAAGAGTGGCGATATCAGCGGGTCAGTGGCTGGGGTCGTGCCGCGATAGAGTTCGATCAAAGCCGAGATCGCCTTTCTGTCGAATCCAGGCGTGCCGAGTTCATCCATTGAAGCGTAGTTGAGCGTCGCATCCACAGCGGGATAGATCAGCGTCTGGTGACGGATGGTTGGTCCGCCTCTACGTTCATTGAGCACGCACAATGCAGCCGCGAGATTTGCCCCCGCGCTTTCGCCAACCACGACCACGCCATTGGCAAGCGCAGGGCTCAGCGTAGTGTCAGTCGCAATCCAGTTGAGGGCGTCATAACAATCTTCGAGTGCGCCGGGGAAGGGCGTCTCTGGAGCGAGTCGATAGTCAGCTGAGACAACAAGACATTGAGCTGTGCGGCTTAGATTTGCGCACAGATGGTCAAGCGTATCGACACCGCCAGTGATCCAGCCGCCGCCGTGCAAGAACAGCACGCGTGGGCAATCTGGATTGAGCTTGGATGGTTGGTATTTCTTGACCACCATTGGGCCGGAACGCGCCGTGATGGTGTCATAGGACATCGTGACATCTGTTGGCAGAGGAAAAGTTGTCCATCCCGCTGCCTTGTTTGCTTTGCGCTTTTCAATCGGCTGAGACGTTATTTGTCCGACGTTGCCTTCGATTCCAAATTTCGACAGCAATTTGGTAAATCCGAAAAGCGCGCGTAATCGAAATCCTTTCAGTGTTTTTTTGTGTTTCATGAAATGGCCTGCGACTGAAGATAAGGACGCATCTCTTTGATGATGTCGGTCAGTGCGCCAGCTGCACCAGGGCATAACTTCGGTTGAGATAAAAATGCATGCGGCATATCCAGATAGTTTTCATAACGGACAGGCACGCCAGCGGCGCGCAGCTTCTCAGCGTAGCGTGGGCCATCATCGCGCAGCAGATCACAATCTGCGGTAACGATGAACGCGGGTGGAAGATCGCGGAGATTCGCTGCGTGGATCGGTGAAGCCAGCGGATCGCGCGGATCGTGATCGCCCAGATAAAGCTTGATCACCATCGCTAAGTCATCGCGTGATGCGAGTTCGTCTGCAAGCGTGATCAACGAAGGGGATTCCATCAGCATGTCCAGGCCTGGATAAATCAAAGTCTGGTGCGCAATTTTTGGTCCGCCGCTGTCGCGAGCCAGTAGGCAAAGTGCCGCGCTGAGATTGCCGCCAGCACTATCGCCAATGACGGTGACAGGGCCTGGCGCGCGTGCAGCAACCCAGCTCAGCGCGTCATAGCAATCTTCCAGGCCCGCAGGAAATTGGTGATCGGGTGCAAGACGATAGTCCACCGCAATCACAGCGACGCCGAGTTGGTCGCAAAGATTGCTGCACAGATAATCCAGCGAATCCACACCACCAACAACCCAGCCGCCGCCGTGGATGAACAACACTGACGGCGCTTGATCTGCACTGGTGCGGAACCACTTCAACTCCAGCGGGCCGCCACGGCTGCTGATGGTTTCACGGCAGGTCTGCATGGAAGGTGGGTTAGGGTAGGTGGCCCAGCTTGCCGGCTTGATCGCCTTGCGCTTGGCCGCAGGCCACGTCGCAACAACGTCATGCCTCGGATAGAGACCGAGTCGTCTCATCCATATTGCAATGCGAAAAGCCAAGCGCAATTTCCAGCCATAGCCTTTTGGAAATTTCATGTTTATTCCAATGAGTTCATGCTAATTAAAAATGACCGGAGAGACGCAGCGTCATCGATCGCGGACGGATGTAAGTGACATCGGTATATGCGCCACCGGTATAAATATTTGCGACGCCGCGCTCGTCGGTGAGATTGTCGATGGCAAATGATAATTCCGGTAGCCAGGTCAAGCTTGGGCGCGCCACACTGAACTGCAAATTCCACTGCTTATAGCCAAACACGCCGAGGTTGGCCGACTTAACGAGGTCATTCGACGCCTTGCCTATGAACAGATGCGTGACATTGGTGCCGAGCGCCCATTCCCCAGCTTCTACGGCGTAAGACAATGTTGTCGCAGTCTGCCAGCGAGGGGCAAACGCCCAAGGCGTACCAGGCGGCACGGTGGAGCCATCAAAGCCAATGAAGTCTTCGGTGGTGACCGTCTTTGTGTATGCGCCGCTGGCGCTAAGAGTCAGGCCGGGCAGCGGTAGTGCGTATTGCAAGGATGCCTCAACGCCACGACTGTCGACGCCGCCAACGTTGGTTAAATAACTGGATGGCACACTGCTGCCAGATACGACTTGCAGCGTCTGCGGGTCGGTCCACTTGGCAAGGAACACAGCGACATCGAAGTGCAAGGTGTTGTCCAGCCAGTTGCTGCGTTCGCCCAGTTCATAGCTCCACAGGCTGTCGGCCTTGAAAGTGGTCGGTGCTTTCTGCCCCGTGGTCGGTGCGGCAAATCCTGGTTGCAATCCACCGGCGCGAAAACCGCGGGAAGCCGTAGCGTAGAGCTGCAGATCGTCAGTGGCGTGCCACATCAAGGAAATTTTTGGATTGATTCCCTGTCCAGTCACTTTATCCTTATTGCTATATAAAGTTGAACCGTTGATTGCGGTCAGCAGAATGCCGGTTTGATCAACCTTGCCGCCAGAGGTCGTGCGATACAGACGACCACCCAGACTCAACTCCCAATCACTGCCAAGACGGCGTGTCACTTCACCGAACAACGCCAACTCTTTTACGCTGACATCTGAATCAATTGCAGCGAGATTGAGATCGCCACTGCTGGTGGCGATGTCGCCCAAGCCAGGCAGTAGTGCGTTGAGGGCCGGCACAAGCGCAGCGATTGGCAGACTCAGATCACCGACTGGCGTATCGAGGCGCGACTGGATGTTCTGGCGTGAACCGAAGATGCCGCCAACCCATTTCCAGCGAGCGTCAGCATCATCTTTTGAAACCAGACGCAGTTCCTGACTCAAGGTCTGCGAATCGTTGTTGTAGATTTGTGCCAGCAAGGGCAATTGACCTTCGGGCAGCAAGCGCGAAGAGGCGTCGAAGAATTGATAGCCAGTCTTGCGCACATAGGCCGTTTCAGAAATCAGGTTGGCCCAATCGAGGTTGTAATCCAGTTTCAAATCACCAATCGAATAGCGGTTGTTTTGTGGGCTCGGCCGTGGGCGATTGCCGTGTGAAAGATTGCCGTTGCGGTTGTCGGTGACGCCGGTATCGGCAATGTGTGTGTTCTGCATTGCAAACATCAGGCGCACGTCGAGTTGGTCGTCAAATTGACCATGCAGCATCGCGCGCGCGCCGTTCTGATCAATGCTGTTGACGTCTTTTTTGCCAGTCTGCGTGTCGTCGACATAGCCGGGGCTGCGGCGATCAAAACCCACTACGCGCAGTGCCCAATCTTCACCTAGAGGCAAGTTGATCGCGCCGCCATAAGTGGGATCTGATCCGCCCTGCGCCACCTTGCTGTACTGCGCAAAATACTTGAACTCGAAAACACCGAGCTTTGCAGCCATCGGCACGTAGCGGACCGCGCCATTGAGCGCACCGGCACCGTACAAAGTTCCCTGCGGGCCTTTGAGAACTTCAAACGTTTGCAGATCAAAAGGATTGGGGTCGAGCGTCAGGAATGGCAGGTAGCTGTCGGTAAACGAGACATCGCCAAACAAGATTCCCGTCGTCGAGTTGGTGCCCGCACCTGCGGAAATTCCGCGAACAGTGATGCGTGCCGCGCTGTCGCCTGACTGCGTCATGTTGACGCCAGGCACCATCTTCATCAGTTCTTCAGCGCCTTGAACGCCCATTTTCTCTAGGTCTTCGCCTAAGAGGGCGGTGATGCTCGCGGGAATCTCGCGAACGGATTCTGCGCGTTTGGTCGCTGTGACGACGATCTCTTCCAGTGCAGCTGGTGGTGAATTTTTATATGACGACGATGCTTTCGGCGCATCTTCTGTTTTCATTTCTACAACAGCGGCAGACTGTGAATCGTTGTTGGGCTCTGCGTCTGTAGCAGTTGGCTCAATCTGCGGTTCTGCTGCTTGCAACTCGACTGGCTCTCCTGCATTTGGAGCGAGTAGTTCATCCAGTTCTGTCGACACGTTTGACGTTGGTGCCGTCGCTGCGCTTTCTTGAGCAACCACAGTGCTGCTAATCAGCAATACCAGACAGGCGACGAATAGCCTTGTCATTTCACTTCTCCTTTGCGTTCGCGCCATCCGAGTAGCCGGGGTCACGTATTATTTTCTTCTGATGGGAGCATGGCATATCATGAAATGCATTTCAATGATGGTCATTTATATGAACGCAGATGCGCTCTTGAAAATGGCATATATCCCTCTAAGTACTTCCTTTTATTAGTGCTTTTACGACTTTCAATGACATGTTCAATTTAATTTGAAATGCATTTCATAATGGATTACTCTTAGCTCACAAACAGACCGTGCTGTAACGACGGCATCGCTCAACAAGATGTGAGCGAATATAGAAGCAATGGAGTGAGAGAATGCAACGACATCCGGTAGAGACGGCAGTGCTTGCTGACAAACTTTTTTTGAGAGTGAGTCTGGGCATCGTGCTTGCGGTATCCATGCAGATGGCATCGTTTCGAGTCATCGCTGACGATGCAAATGCTGCAAGCTCGTCGCAGGGTCCACAGAATGACAAGAGCGCTGAGTTTTCAGAGCTCGATCAACTTCTGTCAGCGCCTGATTCGACACCTGACTCAACAACGGTGCCGACAGCAGAGTCGGCGTCAGCGCCAACAAATGGCGATGCGACGGCTTTGCCTGCAGAGCCAACAGCACAACCAGAAGCATTAGCGACTATTCCTGTCGATCTTCCTGCAAAGGGTTCTGTCGCTGCGAGTGGCTATAAGAAGCCTTCTGCTTCATTAGAAGAAATTGTGGTGACGGCTACCAAGCAGGCTTTATACCTGCGCGATATTCCAGCAAGCATCACCGCGCTTTCAGGTGAAGACCTTGAACGCAGCGGCGCGCAAAGTGCAGAGGACTTCATCAAGCTCGTTCCCGGCGTCAACATCACCTCGACTGGTGACAGCCCTCCGCGCATTACGATTCGCGGTATTGCATCAGACATTGCCACGAGCTCAACCACCGGCATTCTGTTCGGTAACGTTTCATTCACTGACGCCTATGTGCCGTTTGTTGCGTTGGACCCAAATCCTTTTGACATGGCTAGCGTTGAAGTCCTGAAGGGGCCGCAAGGAACGTTGTTTGGCGCTTCAGCGTTAAATGGTGCCGTACGTTACGTGCCAACAGCGCCCCAACTGGGCGTTTTCCAAGTGAAGTATTTTGGGCAATACACCAGCATTAAAGATGGCGATAAGGCACCAAGTTATGGCGCTGCAATCAATGCGCCAATAGGTGAGACAGCGGCCATCCGCGTGATGGGTTTCAAGCGCGAATCACCTGGCTATATCGATAACCAGAAGTTAGGCATCAAAGACGCCAACTATCTCGATCAGAACGGAGTTCGCGCGATGCTGGATTGGCATCCTTCAGATAATTCTGCATTGGCATTTACCTACGCTACGCAGAAAACTGAAAGAAACGAGCCGGGTATTTCTGACAATACTGACGGTGAGCTGACGACCAACAACCGTCCACGCCTGAGCTACAACAACACCTCATACGATCTGGCCAATCTGTCGCTGCGTTACTCCTTCGATTGGGCTGATCTGATTTCAGAAAGTGCTTACGTTACAAAAGATGGTCACAACTTCTTTGACGCAACAGCGCGATTTGTGCCGCAGTCACCCATCCCAATTGCTGCTCAAGAATATATCTCGGCTTCGAAAACCTATACGCAGGAATTACGCCTGAGCTCACCAACTGGATCGGACTCTGCATGGCGTTGGATTGGCGGCGCCTCATATTTCAGGCAAGACATCCAACAGCAACTGAATATTCCATTGGGCGCTCTTAACCTGCCGATAGCGCCGTTGATCCCAATTCTGAATGGCGTTATTCCAGGACTCGGTGATCTGTTTTCAGCGAGTGGAAATCCTTTGCTCGCGTCGGAAGATCTCGACGTGCAAGTCAAAGAGTTGGCGCTTTTTGGTGATGTGACTTACACCTTCTTCGATGATTTTGAGCTCAGCCTCGGCGGTCGTTTGTACAAAACAACATCGGGTGGCACCAATCTCCAAGGCGGACTGACGATTCTTGCGTTCTATCAAAACCCAGAGCATCTCCTTGAAGGTGAAGTGAAAGAGCAGGGCTTTAATCCAAAGGCCTCATTGTCGTGGCATGCCACGGACGACATCATGGCTTACGCTGCTATCTCCAAAGGTTTCCGTGTTGGCGGTCTTCAGGCGGGCCTGTCGACCCCGGTATCGCAAACGCCAGCACCGGTCTTGTTCAAGTCCGACACCATTTGGAATTATGAAAGCGGCCTGCGTACGCAATGGTTTGATAACACCCTGCGCTTTGACATCACGGGCTTTCTTTTGAAATGGACGGAGCCGCAAACAGTTGAAGGCGATGCCTCTGGCCTCACGGTGTATATCGATAACGTTGGTGGCGTAAAGAGTGTCGGCGGCGAAGCGACCTTTGAATACTTGCCGCCCATTGAAGGACTCAAGCTGACCGTAGCAGCCGGCTATACCAAGACCACGACGACGAAGGAATTCACCACGTCCAACGGCACGCAGGTTCAGCCGGGCAGTGCTTGGCCTCTATCACCAAAATGGCAAACAGCGACAACCTTGTCGTATCTGACTTCGCTGTCAGATTGGCGAGTGGGAGCTTCTGCAACGCACACCTATTTGGGTAAAGCGGTCACCAATCTTCCACAGCACATTCCAATTTTCGGATATCGCCAGTGGGATGCGCAGGTCAGCTTGGCAAACCCGAATATTCCATGGTTGCCCGAGGTTTCGCTCAATCTGAACAACATCACCAATGAGCGCGGCACCACCAACCAATTTACTTCTGCGGTTACTCCGCTGACTACAGCAGTTGAGACTTATTACATTCAGCCTCGCGCTGTGACGTTGAGAATCATGGGTAAATTCGGTCAGTAATTTCATGTCCATTAATGCCTATCTATCTAAAATGCGTACGTCGCGAAAAATTTTGCTTGCGCTGACTATTGCGTTGCTTTTGTGGTTGGCATGGTGCCTGAAAGGGCCTACTGCAATTCCCGTCACTGCAGCGCAGAGTTTGCCCACCAACTTCTTGTGGGGCGTGTCGACTTCAGCTTTTCAGGCTGAAGGCGGTCAACTCGACAGTGAATGGAGCCGTTTTAACGCCAGAGATGCCAAGCAGGATCGCTACGGCAAGTCGGTAGACTTTAGACATCGCTATCGTGAAGACGTAGCGCTCGCTCGTGACCTTGGAGCGAACACTTATCGCATCGGCATCAACTGGGCGCGAGTCGAACCCAAGCAGGGGCAGATCGATGAAGCAGAGCTCGCGTACTACGACGATTTGATTCTGGCGTTGAAGGAGGCAGGTATCGCGCCACTCGTTACACTAGATCACTTTGACTATCCAGGCTGGGCATCTGATCAAGGCGGTTGGACCAATCCGAAAACAGGTGAGGCCTTTGTCGCGTATGCCGAGTTGATCGCGAAGCGATACCACCAGGATGTCCATATGTGGATCACTTTTAATGAAGCGATTGGTTACATCGGTGG
Organism: Pseudomonadota bacterium; assembly: GCA_040387055.1. Classification (GTDB taxonomy): domain Bacteria; phylum Pseudomonadota; class Gammaproteobacteria; order Nevskiales; family Nevskiaceae; genus Stenotrophobium. The sequence goes on from JAZKEM010000016.1 coordinate 27,255, forward strand.
GCAAGCAGCGCTGCATAAATTGAGCTTGAGTGATACGGGCCGCGTGCGCGATAACTTGGTGATTGCGCATGGCAAGGTCTATGACCTGATTCATCAACTTGATCCGAGTGCGATGGTGACCTCAAACATTGCCTGGACGGGAGATCGTTCTGGCGGCAGCGCAATGAACAGTTTTAGTGATTGGGTGTTTCTTGATCGCATTGTCGATAAGTGCGACATCATCGCTATCGACTACTACTTCTCGGATTTGATCAACGGCCTGAAGGCGCTTACTGATCAAGCGAATTGGAATTGGTCGCCCGAGCCTGCTGGCTTATACCGCGCACTCAAGCATGTATCGAAAAAGTATCCGACCAAACCTATTCTCATCGCCGAAATTGGCATGGCCACGCAAGACGGCCAACCACGCAAAGACGGCGTAAAAAGAGAAGACGCGCTGCGCGATACCGTTTATTGGACGCAGAGAGCTCGTGCCGATGGCATTAACGTGATCGGTTATATGGTGTGGACACTCACCGACAACTTTGAATGGGGCAGCTACACACCACGCTTCGGCCTCTACACGGTGAACGCGCTGACAGACCCAACACTTAAGCGCATTCCAACAGCGGCTGTTTCTGCATACAAAGAAATTATTCGTAACAATGGCGTTTCTCCCGACTATCGTCCAGTGAATTAGTTATGAGCAATCTTTCCTATTCAAAAGGTTCAAGTACTCCAGCATTACTCAGCGAAACCATCGGCGAGAATCTACGCCGCACGGTAGAACGCTTTGGTGATCGCGAAGCCTTGGTCGCATCTTTTCAAAACTACCGCGCCACTTATCGTCAGTTCTGGAATGAAGTCGATCTGGCCGCTCGTGGCCTGATGGCTCGCGGTGTGCAGACGGGTGATCGCGTCGGCATCTGGGCGCCGAATCGCTACGAGTGGGTCATCATCCAATACGCCACTGCTCGCATAGGTGCGATTCTGGTCAATATCAATCCTGCTTATAAGACAGCAGAGTTGGAATACGCACTTAATTTGTCCGGCGTTAGCTGTCTGATCATGGCCAAAGGTTTCCGGGCCACTGATTATGTGAGCATGCTTGAACAGGTTCGCGGCAAATGCCCTGATTTGTGCCAGTACCTAGTGATTGAGAATGACTGGTTTGATCTATTGGAGCAGGGCAAGAATTTTCCAGAAGAAAAATTGCTTGAATGTGAAGCGCGTTTGCGAGCGGAAGACCCGATCAATATTCAGTTCACCTCAGGTACTACGGGGCTGCCTAAAGGCGCCACACTCAGCCATCACAACATTCTCAACAATGCCTACTTTACTGGCCTGACTTGCCGCTATACCGAGCTTGATCGCGTCTGTATTCCAGTGCCGTTCTATCACTGCTTCGGCATGGTGCTAGGTACTCTCGCATGTACGGCGCATGGCGCCTGCATGGTTGTTCCGGCAGAAGGCTTTGATGCATTGGAAACTTTGCGCACGGTAGAGGTCGAGCGCTGCACCTCCTTATATGGTGTGCCAACGATGTTTATTGGCGAGCTCGAACATCCAGAGTTTTCAAAGTTTGATCTGACGAGTTTACGCACTGGCATCATGGCGGGTTCGCCTTGCCCGGTGGAGGTCATGAAGAAAGTGACGACGCTGATGAATATGCGTGAAGTCACCATCGGCTATGGCATGACCGAGACGTCGCCGCTCTCAACCCAGAATGCCGCTGACGATCCCATGGAGCGTCGTGTCTCGACCGTGGGTCGGGTGCATCCGCACGTCGAGATCAAGATCATTGATCCAGAAACCGGAGCGACGCTCCCGCGCGGAAGTGCAGGGGAGTTATGCACTCGCGGCTACTCGGTGATGCTGGGCTATTGGAATAACGAAGCGGCCACTACCAAATCGATTGATAGTGAGCGTTGGATGCACTCTGGCGATCTTGCGACGCTTGATGAGGAAGGCTACGTCAAGATTGTGGGACGTATTAAGGACATGATCATCCGCGGTGGCGAGAACATCTTTCCACGCGAGATCGAAGAGTTCCTATATGGACATCCTGGCGTCTCAGATGTCCAGGTCATTGGCGTTCCCAGCGAGAAATACGGTGAAGAAGTCATGGCTTGGGTCAAGTTGCGTGAAGGCTCCACCGCCAGTGGGGACGAGATGGCAGCTTTCTGCAAATCAAAGATCGCCAGCTTCAAGATCCCGCGTTATTGGAAGTTTGTAGATGAGTTTCCGCTCACAGTGACCGGGAAAATCCAGAAATTCAAAATGCGCGAAGTCTCTATTAATGAGCTGGCACTTGAGCGTGCCGCAGGCATAGAAACGGCGTAGAAAATGAGAATTTTCCCCGCACAAAAACTGACCTCCCGGTCAGTTCTGACCCCATCTAACTCAAGGTTTACACAGGTTTTTATGATGCCCTCCCAAATGGGGGGGGCCGTATTACAGCCGCTGTTACTTAGTATCCGCCGACGCTAGAAATCATCACGGCCTTTGTCTCAAGGTGAATTAAATGAAATTAACCCAATCCCTGACTGTTGCGCTTCATATTCCGACAACAATCAGCCTGCGGCATCTCTTAGTAGCAGGATGCGTTACTGCATCGCTTCTATCTGTGCCTGCCCACGCTGCCAAAGTCTCCGACGTCTCAGCTGAGAGCAACCGTTGGATGGTGGCATCTGCGGAATCGCAGAAGCGCGTTGACGGTCTGTCCGAGCAGCGCAATGACCTCTCCGATAAATTCCGCGCGACGCTGCGCGAGTCGGAAGGTATCCGTCTTTACATCCAGCAGCTGAATGCGCAGATCAAGTCGCAAGCGGATGAAATGGTGACGGTGCGTAACGAGACGCGCGAGATTGAGCGCACGGCGATCGACATTC
>JAZKEM010000017.1:0-3393 GCA_040387055.1 Pseudomonadota bacterium
TGTTCAATGATGTGATCGTTCCTGAGCTTGAGAAAGAGCGCGTGCGCTTTTTGCGGCGCTCGGAGTGGACGCAGGAGCAGGATGCTTGGTTGCGTAAATATTTCAGTGATGAATTGCTGCCGGTGCTGTCGCCAATGGGCTTGGATCCTGCGCATCCGTTTCCACGAATTCTGAACAAGTCGCTCAACTTCATTGTTTCGTTATCTGGCAAAGATGCATTTGGTCGCAACACTGCGTTTGCCGTGGTGCAGGCACCGCGCGCATTGCCACGTTTGATTCAGATTCCTAAAGATGTGCCGGGCGCTGGCCCGCACGATTTTGTTTTCTTGTCGTCAGTGATTCACGCGTATGTCGATGACCTATTTCCCGGCATGGAAGCGAGCGGTTGCTATCAGTTCCGCGTTACGCGCAACTCTGATTTATTGGTCGATGAGGAAGAGGCTGAAGATTTAATCGCCGCGCTGGAAGGTGAGTTGTCACAACGCCAGTGGGGTGACACGGTTCGTCTCGAAGTTGCGCATAACTGCCCAGAACAAATGTCACAGTACTTGATGGATGTTCTGCAGCTGACGTCGACGGATGTGTATTCGGTCAATGGTCCTGTGAACCTGATGCGCCTGATGGCGATTCCGGACATGGTGGATCGTCCTGATCTGAAATATCCAACGTTTACACCGCGCATTCCTAAAGCACTTGCTGGTGGCGATATCTTTGGCGTCGTACGTGAACGCGATGTGTTGCTGCAGCATCCGTATGATTCTTTCATGCCGGTTGTCGAGTTTCTGCGGCAGGCTGCGAGAGATCCAAAGGTTCTTGCTATCAAGCAAACCCTATATCGAACCGGCGCAAAGTCGCTGGTGGTTGATGCGCTCATCGAAGCGGCGAGTGCAGGCAAAGAAGTCACTGTGGTGATTGAACTGCGTGCGCGTTTTGATGAGGCTGACAACATCGACCTCGCGGAAAAATTGCAGGACGTTGGCGCGCATGTTGTGTATGGCGTTGTCGGTTATAAAACGCACGCCAAGATGTGCTTGGTGGTTCGCCGTGAAGAAACTGGCCTGCGTCACTACGCGCACTTGGGCACCGGAAACTACCACCCACGCACTGCACGCATGTATACCGACTACGGCTTGTTCACTGCTGATGCTGCAATGTGTAAGGACGTTCATGCTGTGTTTTTGCAGCTGACAAGCCTAGGCAAAGTCAGCAAACTCAAATATCTGCTGCAGTCGCCGTTTACCTTGTCCAAAGGTATGCACGCCAAGATTGAGCGTGAAGCTGAGAACGCCAAGAAGGGTAAGCCAGCCAGCATCATTGCCAAGATGAATGGCTTGGTTGAGCCTGAAATTATTCAGGCCTTATACAAGGCTTCGCAGGCGGGTGTTCAGATTGATTTGATCGTCCGCGGCATGTGTGCGCTGCGTCCAGGCGTGAAGGGCTTGTCTGAAAATATTCGTGTACGTTCTATTGTCGGACGCTTTCTTGAGCACCAGCGCGTGCTTTATTTCCAGAATGGCGACGAGCCAGAAGTGTATTTATCCAGCGCCGACTGGATGGAACGCAATCTGTTCCGCCGCGTCGAAATTGCGTTCCCTGTGCTCGACAAGAAAATCCGCGAACGCATCATCGAGCAGTTGCAGGCCTATCTTTCAGACACCATGCAAAGCTGGTTCTTGCACTCTGACGGTGTTTATAAGCGCGCTGAAAATCCGAAAGGAAAGGCCGTGCAAATTAAGCTTCTGGAAGAATCGCAGGGCTGAGAAAATTCGTCGTGCTAGCGCACAACGATGCTTTGCGCGGATTTCAGAATCGCTTCCGGATCCACTTTTCCGGGCACTGCTAGACCGCGCTGAACTGCGGGGCGTTCCCACATGCGTGTCATCCATGCTTTGAGATGTGGAAGGCCTTCTACTTCTACGCCCGCCCAAGCGTGAATCTTTACCCAAGGATATGTGGCGATATCGGCGATGGAATATTCCTCGCAGAGAAACTCGCGGCCTTCTAGGCGAGTGTTGAGTACTTCGTAGATGCGTCGCGTTTCTTTCTGATAACGATCGATGCCTGGCTGATATTTTTCTGGCCAGTAGCGGAAGAAGACATTGGCTTGGCCTTGCATCGGCCCTAGTCCGCCCATCTGAAACATGACCCACTGAATCACTTCGGAACGGCCTTTGATGTCCTTGGGCAAAAGCTTGCCGTACTTCTCGGCGAGGTAAATCAGAATGGCACCTGATTCAAATACGGCGAAGTCGCCATTGTCGTGATCAACAATCGTTGGAATACGACCGTTGGGATTGAGCTTTACGTAATCCGGTTTCTTCTGTTCGCCAGTGCCGATGTTCACGAGCTGCACTTTGTAGGGAACGCCCAGCTCTTCGAGCATGATCGACGCTTTGTGGCCGTTAGGCGTTGGTGCGGTGTAAAGCGTGATCATCTGGATTCCGTTTAAAAATTAAGTGAGTGCACGGTCGGGATAGTCGGTGAAGATGCCATCAACGCCAATGGCTTTCATGCGTGCGATTTCGTCTGGGTGATTGACGGTGTAGACAAACACTTTGAGTCCGCGGGCGTGAGCGTCGGCGATTAGACGCTCGTCAATAAATTCGTCAGAGATGTTGAGTGAACTGGCGCCCAGTTCAACTGCGCAACCGGCCCAGTCTGGCGGTACGCCGCAGAGCAGAACGCCAATAGGAATTTCGGGCGCGAGATCGTGGAATTCGTAGAGCTCGGGCAAATGGAATGACGACACTTGGATTTTATCCAGCGGCCAACCTTGCTCGACGACTTCACGCAGAACCCGCGCTACTTCAGCGCCGGTGCCGTTCCAAGTTTTGAGCTCGATGTTGACGCCGATACGTTGATCGATCAGAGACAGCGCTTCTTGCAGAGTTGGGATCTGCTGACCTTTGCCGGCATCAAGCGTTCGCAGATGTGCGAACGTATGTTCGTCGAGTCGGCCTGTGCCGTTGGTTGTGCGCTCCAATCGCAGATCGTGCATCAACAGCAGTTGGCCGTCGTGGAGTTGCACATCAAACTCAACCCAATGCGCGCCGAGACATAGTGCAGCATCAAAGCCGAGTAAGGTGTTTTCTGGAGCGTGACCACGTGCGCCACGATGGCCGATGACGGTGAATTCTCGTGAAGGGTTCTTCGATTCCATCACACACCTCCAGTGGCATTTATTGCGCCTCTCTCCTGCGTGCAGGAGAGAGGGCTAAACGTTTTAAGGCACTGTCAAAATCTTGAGGCTGTTGGTGCCGCCAGCAAATCCATCAAAGTCGCCTTTGGTCACCAGCACGCGTTCGCCAGACTTGAGTGTGGCGCAGGCGGCGAGCGTGGTGATGGCTTCTTCTGATGGCTTGAGAGAATCTTTCGGTGAGAACGCAACCGGAA
>JAZKEM010000018.1:0-9128 GCA_040387055.1 Pseudomonadota bacterium
CAATTGCACGCAGTCTTCGCCCGGGCCTGCTTGGCCGTCACCCGACTCTAGTGAGGCGTGGGTGATGAATGCGGTTAAAGGTTCAAGCGTTGGCTCGCCTTCAACCGGCGGCAGTTCTTCAAAGCCGCGTGCGGCGTTGATCAATTCGTCCAAGTTTTCGAGGCGCGCTTCAGCTTGCTCGCCTTTTTCTTTCTTGTAGTGCTCGCGCAGACCGCTGCGTTCAATTGCGAGCTTGGTTGCTTCACTGAGCGTGAGGCTGCGGGTGTCCGCATGCAGTTCTTCGATCAACGATAGAAATGTGCCAACGCTGTTGGCTGAGCGGCCCAGTGTAGGCAGGCCAGTCTTTGCAGCAACCCACATCGAAATATTCTGCTCACGCGCCAACAAGCGCAAACGTTCAATCGTTGTCGCGCCAATGCCGCGTGGCGGTGTGTTTACAGCGCGTTCAAAGCTGGTGTCATCGTCGCGGTTATGCAGCAAGCGCAGATACGACAGCGCATCTTTAACTTCCATGCGTTCAAAGAATCGCAGGCCGCCGTAGATGCGATAGGGAATCCGCGCGCGGATCAAGGTTTCTTCCAGCACGCGAGACTGCGCACTCATGCGGTACAGCACAGCGAGATCGGAGTAACGCGAGCGACCGTCGATGTGTTCTTTCATACGGCCGATAACGAATTCCGATTCATCGTATTCGTTAAACGCTGCGTAAAGCTGAATCTGTTCGCCTTCGTTGCCGTCGGTCCACAACTCTTTGCCGAGGCGTGAGCTGTTCTTCGCGATTAAACCGTTCGCAGCCTTGAGGATGGTGCCAGTGGAACGATAGTTCTGTTCCAGCTTGATGGTCTCTGTCCCCGGGAAATCCCGATCCAGTTTCATCATATTTTCAACTTTCGCCCCGCGCCAGCTGTAGATGCTTTGATCGTCATCGCCGACCGCGAACAAGATACCGGTCTTGCCTGCAAGCACTTTCAGCCACTGATACTGCAGCGTGTTGGTGTCCTGAAATTCATCGACCAAGACGTGACGGAATCGATTGCGGTAGTGATGCTGAATTTCAACGTTGTCGCGGCACAGCTCGTAAGCACGCAGCAGCAGTTCTGCAAAATCCACTAGCCCGTTGCGCTCGCACTGCTCTTGATATGCAGCGTAAACACGCACCAGCGTGCGCTGCGTAAAGTCGCCTTGATCTTGCAGATGCTGCGGGCGACGGCCTTCTTCTTTTTGTGAATTGATAAAGCCGGTGACGCTCTTAGGCACCCACTTATCTTCTGGCAATTCCATCGCACGCAATACGCGTTTGACCAAGCGCACTTGATCGTCGGAATCGAGAATCTGAAAATTCTGCGGCAGCTTCGCTTCTTTCCAATGCAGTCGCAGCATGCGATGCGCAGTGCCGTGGAAAGTGCCGACCCACATCGCACGCACTGGAATATTCACCAGCTGTTCAATGCGCCCACGCATTTCAGCGGCTGCTTTATTAGTGAATGTCACCGCGAGAATCGACAGCGGTGATACGCCTTCTTTCGCAATCAGCCAAGCAATGCGATGCACCAACACACGCGTCTTGCCCGAGCCCGCGCCAGCCAAAACCAAACGGTGCTCAGTCGGCGCCGTTACCGCCTCTTTCTGAGCGGGGTTGAGATGGTCAATGAGGGGTGCGAGATCGTCAGCAAAATCATTCATTCGCTGATTTTACCGGCTTGGCCGGTGCTTCTGATGCTTTGGGTGAAAATAGAGTGATGCGGTCTTACGCCGCGTCGGGTTTGCCGTGCTCAATCAGATTAGGCAGCGGTTTGCCGGTTTCGAGATAGCTCTTGAGGCTGCAAAGGATGATCGGCCAACCGCGGCGGCCGCCTTCTAACCACTTTTCTTCGATTGGCGATGGATGGGCTTCTGTCACCGTGAGACGCACGGCCTCGCCGAGGTCGTCAATTTGAAATGTGACGATGCAGGGCGGCAGGGCTTTCAGTGCGGGGATCCATTCCACTGTCCACGTGAAACGCAGTTTGCGCGGTGCATCGCATTCGATAATTTCGCCGCTGACGTCGAGCGTGCCATCGGGCTGCCAATAAACGACGCGCCCGCCGATTTTCCAGTCGGACTCGATACGACGGCCGAAGAAATATTGTGCGGTGATTTGGCCCTGCGTCAGCGCATCCCAGACTTTTTGGGGTCTCGCAGCGATGTAAGTGACGTAGACCGTGTCGGGGCTATTATTCATGGCAGTCTGCTCTTGGTCGATTTTTCAATATAGGCAACGCAATAGCCGCATGACAAGCCGAGTCCATGAGGGAACTTGTCTCCCCCACTGTGAATCAAAGGTCTGTAGCGAAGGTGTAGAATTTCAACCATGAAGGCAGTCCTGCAATTGTTTGTAGCGATGACGCTCCTCCTGCAAGGGGCGTTGGCCGTTGCCATGCCTATTCATATTGCTTCCGATGAGCATGAGCAAGCGACGATGCCTTGCCATGAAATGGCAGACGAAGCGAAGTCATCCATGCCTTGCTGTCAGGATATGAATGACGCCACCTGCCATGCGATCTGCTCAGTTGCAGCGTTGCCGATCAACCATCTCATTGCTTCTCAGCCGCCTTTAACCTCACCCGTTGAGGTTGTTACTCGCGACGGCGTGCTCGCTGCGCATCGCGATACTCCTTTGAGACCCCCGATTCTTATCTCCGTGTAACGCAGTCCCGCTTATCGCGGGTTTTCTCGTTCACTGTGGAGATATCCATGTTCAAACTTCACCCGGCGTATGCGCTTGGTGCTGCGATTCTGCTTGTTGCAGGACCGCTGGCCGCCAAGCCCATCGCTTTTCAAGACGGCCGCACGCTCATGTACGAGTACGGTGCTGGCACGATGCAAGAACTGCAGGCCTATTACGCCCCGCGCTATTGGTACTCGGTCGGCGCGGGTTATCTGCGTCTCGATCAGGAAGATCATCGCTTCTCGCGCGATATCACTTACACACGCCTCAACTATCTGGTTCGTCGTTGGAACTTGAGCAGTGCGCAGGCCAATGTGTTTGTTTCTGGCGGTGTCGGCGCTGCGCGCGGCAGTGATTTTGAAGGCACGCGATTCGCGCAGAACGCGGCCGTGCAAGCCGACTACGAAACGCTGACGTTCTACAGCTCACTCAAGAGCGACTGGCAGCGCAGCAGTGAGTTTTCGCATCGCATCGACACGCTGCAACTGGGCGTAGCGCCTTACCGACATCGCTACGACGGCACTGCGACTTGGGTGGTTGCACAAGCGCGGTATTACAGCGGAGGACTTTACGACGGCGTGGAAGGCGCACTACTGCTGCGTTTATTTCGAGGCCCGGTGTGGTTTGAAGCCGGCGTCACGACGGACCGCAAGGTTCAGACCATGATCATGTTTAATTTTTAGGAGTACACCATGAAATCTATTCTTGTAGCGGCACTCGCCGCATTGGTATTCACGATCAACGCATACGCGGCCGAACCGGTCCGCACCATCGAGATGAATGTGGATGGTTTGGTCTGCGCCTTCTGTGCGCAGGGCATCGAGAAGAAGCTGCGCAAACAAGCTGCGACCGATGATGTCTTCGTCAGCCTCGAAACCAAACTGGTCGCCGTAGCGCTCAAGCCGGATCAGGACATTGCAGACGCAACGCTGAAGTCTTTGCTCACGGAAGCGGGCTATACGATCAAGGAGATCAAGCGCAGCGAGACGCCTCTCGCAACGTTTAGAGCAGCAGCACAAAAGCCATGAACAGTTCTCTGACAGTTCCCAAAAAAAGTTTATGGGCCGCGACTGGCTCTTTGTTATTCGCGTCGTCTACTTTGATTTGCTGTGTGCTACCTGCGGTGATGGTCGCGCTTGGTGCAGGTGCGGCGTTGGCAGGATTGGTCAGCGCTGTGCCGCAGTTGGTGTGGTTGTCTGCGCATAAGGCTTGGGTGTTCAGTGCGGCAGGTGTTGCGCTGGCTGCTGCTGGATATATGCAGTGGCGTGCGCGCTTTGAGCCTTGCCCGGCTGATCCGGCTTTGGCTGAAGCCTGTGCGCGTACTCGCAAGCTCTCAACGATTGTGTACTGGGTCGCTGTGACGGCGTATGGCGTGGGAGTGTTATTCGCGTTTGTTCTTCCCCGTCTGCTTTCTGCTTAACCAAAGGCAGATCGCAGATACACGAAGGCCCCGGCACGAATGTGCTGGGGCCTTCGTTTTACTGATTGCTTATTTCAGTTTCGGCGCGTGAGGACGCAAACGCAGGTTAAGCATTTCTACGCCCACCGAGAACGCCATCGCGAAGTAGATGTAGCCCTTCGGCACATGCGCGCCAAAGCCTTCAGCAACCAGCGCGCCACCTACCATGATCAGGAAGGCGAGTGCCAGCATTTTGACCGTTGGGTGCTTATCAACGAATGCGGAGAGCGGTGCGGCAAAGAACATCATGGTGATGATCGCGATCACGATCGCGGTGACCATGATCGGCAGGTTGTTGGTCATGCCGACGGCGGTGATGACTGAGTCGAGCGAGAACACAATGTCGAGAATCATGATCTGGATAATTGCGCTGGCAAAACCGGTGACGGCGCGTACGGTCGGGGTTTCGCTGCTGCCATTGCCTTCAATGCTTTCATGAATTTCGCTGACGCTCTTATAGAGCAGGAACAGACCGCCGAGGATCAGCACCAGATCGCGGCCGGAAATTTCGGTCGGGATGAACTCAAGCCATGAAATGGTTTGGGTCAGGCTGGCGAGCCAGGCCAATGAGAACAATAGAGCGATGCGGGTCAGCAATGCGCCAGCAAGTCCGAGGAAACGGGCGCGGGCCTGTTGTTCAACGGGAAGTTTGGCGACGATGATCGACAAGAAAATGATGTTGTCGATGCCGAGCACGATTTCGAGTGCAGTCAGCGTCAGTAGAGCCATCCAAAGTTCGGGTTGTGCTAAAGCTTCCATCGCGTAAATTTCCTGTAAAGATTGTGCATATGATAACGGCGCGGCGGCTTGGACGCCCGTTTGTCACGCAAGTTTCGTACAACTGTAACGGGATTGTTACACCCCGCCATCACGCTAGCCGCATGGAAAATGGAGCGATTGATCCGGCGGGAGGGCCAAATCGCAGATTTCTTGCGGTTCACGCCGGTTCAATCGCAAGCGGATCACCATTGTTATTGCTCCGGCCAGATACGTGAGTCTGAGAACCGCTATGAAAATCATCTGCTGCGCACTTTTTGCGGGCTTCATCTGGCCGGAGCAATAAGCCATGCGTATAGCTTACGGCGTCATGGGTTACGGGCGTGGCCACGCCATGCGAACCAGTGCGGTGCTGCCGGCGCTGATGAAGGAGCATGAAGTCACCGTTTTCGCGGGCGGCGACGCTTACGAAGAGCTGGCACCACGGTTTCCGACCGTCCGTATTCCCATCATTGGTTACCAGTACAACGACCGCGGCAGTCATTCGGTGCCCAAAACCATCGCCAGTAATTTCTCGCCGGTGGCGGATTTGTTGTTCAACGGCCAGGGCATGGCGCAGGTGGAGCGTGAGTTCAAAGCGCGCGGCATCCAGCTGGTGATTTCAGATTCAGAAGCGTGGACACATCGCGTCGCCCAAAAGCTGAAGATTCCACGCATCAGCTTTGACCACGTCGGCATCATCGCCTACTGCAAGTCTCACTTTCCGGCAGACCTATGGCTTGCGGGCCAGCGAGATGCCTTGGGTTATCGCGCGCTGATGGGCATTCCCGAGCGCATTCTGATTTCCAGTTTTTATCCGGCTGAGGGTGCTTATCCCGGCGTGCGCGTTGTTGGCCCGATGTTGCGAGACGAAGTTCTGCGCGTGCAACCGAGCAAAGGCGACTTTCTGCTGGCCTACTTCAATAAAGGTCAGCACCAATATCTGCCGCGTCTTGATCGCGTGCTGCGCCAACTGGATTGTCAGGTCGTGGTGTATGGCACTCCGTATCGCGACAAGATCGACAACCTCGACTTCCGCGCGCCAAGCCGTGAAGGCTTTGTGCGTGATCTCGCCAATTGCCGTGGCGTGCTTTCAACGGCGGGCAATCAGCTGATTGGCGAAGCCATCCATTTCGGTAAACCAATTCTGGCAATGCCGGAAAATGCGTTTGAACAACGTCTCAACGCACACATGATTGAGCGCATGGGTGTTGGCATGCACGCTGAGATGACCCAGCTAACGCCCAGCGATGTCGATCGTTTTCTCGGGCATGGCGATTGGTATCGCTCCAATATGCGCCAGCATGCGGGTGATGGCCGCGCCGAAGCGATTGAAACCCTGCAGCGCTATATCGCTGAACTCATGCACGGCAAAAAGGCCGACACGGTTCGCGTTAAAAAGCCACGGCGCAAACCGGTCGTTATCGCCAACGCCTGATTACATCGTCGGCTGCATTCTCGCGAGTGACGGGCTCAACGCCGAGCGCGAGCAAGCACGATCCGTATATTTGCGTGGCAAATTGGTCGTGCATTGGCGGTGACCATCTTCACTCATGCGGATATGCAGCGCGCGTCCGCGGATCAATGCAGATGTGAACTTGAGTGCCACCGTGCCGTCCGCATCCACATGCAAAGTCGCAACATCGGCAACATCCAGTGTGTCTGGCAGGCCGATATCGGTGGGTTTGCTCGGCCACTGGCCGTGTTCGCTGCGATAGGCCACGACTTTTTCGCTGGTGTCGCGTGCTTGTTCAATCGCCATCGCCACCTTGGAGCGAATCACATAGTCCTGATAGGCGGGGACAGAGACGGCTGCAACAACGCCGCCTGCAAATGGGATCACAAACATCAAACCCACCATCACCCAACTCAGTGAGCCCCAGGTGCCGATCGCGGTTTCGCTGAGATCCAACTTTTCGTTCGGTAACTCTCTGCCTTCAAGCACTACCGTGCCGCAAATCATATCGTGCAGACCTTTGCGGTGATGATTGAACAAAGGCACCAATAGCGGAATCAGCATCAAGGCAGACAACATCAGCAACAGATAACGGCCTAGCGCGAGGGTATCTCCCAGCTTGCTGCCATCGTCACGCACCACACGAATATCCAGTGCGCGTTTGCCGATGGTGGCGCCTTGAGCGCGCCCCTGTAGCAAGGTGAAGTAAGCCAGATTGCCAAGCACCGCCAATATCTGGCCGGCGATCAAGGCCGTGGTATCTGTCAGAAAAGCTTGCGGCAAGATGATCAGAATGGTGGCTGGAATAAACATCACCAGGCCATCAATCAAAGTCGCTGCAATGCGACGTCCAAACGCTGCGATGACAGGCAGGTCTGCGTCGTCAGTGAGCGCTTCTTCAGGCCAGGACTTGGTTTGTAACAAGCCCACGCTGGCCAGCACATTCTGGGCTATGGCCCAATCGGCCATGCCGTCTTTCCACATCAAAGTAAACGCGTTGATCTCGCCCCTGCGGACCATTTCGCGAATCTGCTCAAAATTAAACGGCCCCGTAGACACGCCATGATCGGCGACGAAATATCTCGACATGCACTCCCCGACTGAGTGTTCTTATAGTGTCCTCACACTAAGGCAGAACTCAGCCAGAAGATGTCAGATTTTCCAGCAATCGAATCATCAATTTGTTGTTGTGTGCGAAGAGGCTTACATCAGTAAGAATGCTTTCCGGCGTTTGCACATAAGGCGCGGCCGTGGGCCGTTCGTGTTCAAACCAATCGCGTGCATTCGCGGCCGTGACTTCCAAGTGAAACTGAATCGCAGCAACGCGATCGCCGTAATCGTAAGCCTGATGCGCACAAGCCTCGCTCGATGCGAGATTGCGTGCGCCCGGCGCAATCGCAAAGGTATCGCCATGCCAGTGAAACGCGACATAGCGCTCGGGAAAGCCCGCGAACAATTTTGATTGCCGTGCAGTGGCATTCATCTGCACCGGAAACCAGCCGACTTCCGTATGCGCGTTACGTGTTGTGGGCGCGCCCAAGGCATCGGCAATCAGCTGCGAGCCGAGACAAATGCCAAGGACGCGTTTGTTCGCGGCGATGGCTTGTTTGATCAGTCCCTTTTCAGCTTTGAGCCAAGGATGAATATCGTATTCATAGATATTCATCGGCCCGCCCATTACGATCAGAAAATCGAAATCGTCGGGCGTGGGCAGAATTTCACCTGCGTACAAGCGCGTCTGTGTGACTACATCACCGCGCGCGGCGAGCCAAGGCGCGATGCAGCCCAAGTCTTCAAAGTCCGCGTGTTGTAGCCAGTGAACGCGCATGCTCAAACCTTGCGTGGCTGAAAATCAATCGAAGCGGAGTTGATGCAATAACGCAGACCTGTCGGCGGCGGGCCGTCGTTAAACACATGGCCCAAGTGCGCGCCGCAATGTTCGCAATGTACTTCGGTGCGAACCATGCCGTGGCTATTGTCGTGGCTCTCAGCCACTGGCGCGGACTTGCTCATCGGTTGATTAAAGCTCGGCCAACCGCAGTGCGCATCAAATTTGTGCAGCGAATCAAACAATGGGGCTTTGCAACAAACGCAGGCGTAGACGCCGTCGGCGTCGTGGTTCCAATACTCGCCGGTAAAGGCGCGCTCGGTGCCATGCTGACGGGTCACGCGATATTGTTCAGGCGTGAGTTGTGCCTGCCAATCCGCCTCAGTTTTTTCAATTTTGCTCATCACCTGCTCCTGTGTCAGCCGCTGTACAACTATACTGCGGCCCATAAGATAAGAATCAAGGAGAGTCCATGTCTATTGCAGTTGGTTTTGCCATAGTCGCCGCCATCTCAGCGCTGGCCGCCATCATCGCGGACTGGAACGAGCGTCGTCATTTCACCTTTTACGTCCTCAAACCGCTCACCACCATTTTCATCATCGGCATTGCAGCAACCGTGCCAGACGGCAACGCGCGCGCGTTCATGCTGCTGGCCTTGGTGTTGTCCTTAATCGGCGACATTTGTTTGATGTTTGAAGGCAATGGTTGGTTTGTTGGCGGCCTCTCCAGCTTTCTGCTCGCGCACCTCGCGTTCATTCCTGCCTTGCTCTATGGCGTTGATTCGCCAACCTTGCCGCTGTGGAGTGCGGGCATCGTTCTTTGGGGCTTGGGTTTCTTTATCTGGCTGTTGCCGAAGACGGGTCCACTCAAGCCAGCCGTGTTGATCTACGGCACGATTCTGATGTCCTTGGCATTGGCCGCA
>JAZKEM010000019.1:0-25624 GCA_040387055.1 Pseudomonadota bacterium
CGCTCCTACAAAAGATTTAGAGACGATCTCTCGCGCTTGCAGCATGCGCCTGTAGCCCTTCAGCATCCGCAATCGCACCAGCAATCTTCGCCAGTTCGCTCGCGCCTTTCGGGCTGCACTCAATCAAGCTGCTGCGCTTCTGGAATTCGTAAACACCGAGCGGATTCGAGAAACGCGCGGCGCGTGAGGTCGGCAGCACATGGTTAGGGCCTGCACAGTAATCGCCGAGTGCTTCTGGCGTGTGACGACCAAGGAACACGGCACCGGCGTGACGAATTTTCGGCAGCCAGTCGCGTGGTGCGTCGACTGACAACTCCAAGTGCTCAGGTGCAATTTGATTCGACAATGTAATGGCTTCGTCGAGATCACGCGTTGCAATCAAGGCGCCACGATTTTTCAGTGAAGCACGCACAGTGACTTCGCGCGGCAGTTCGCTCATACGCTTGGCCATCGCATCGGCGACGCGATTGAGGAATTCCACATCTGGCGACAGCAGGATCGACTGCGAGTCTTCACCGTGTTCAGCTTGCGAGAACAGATCCATCGCAATCCAGCCCGGATCGGTTTTTCCATCGCAGATCACAACGATCTCGGATGGACCAGCAATCGAGTCGATACCGACCTGACCAAAAACAATGCGCTTTGCGGCAGCAACGTAGGCGTTGCCGGGACCAACAATTTTGTCGACTGGTGGAATCGTTTTCGTGCCATATGCGAGCGCAGCAACTGCTTGCGCGCCACCGACGGTGAAGACGCGATCAACGCCTGCGAGATGCGCGGCAGCGAGGACGACAGAATTCAACTCACCACCCGGCGCAGGCACCACCATGATGACTTCGCGCACACCCGCGACTTTCGCGGGGATTGCATTCATCAAAACGGATGACGGATACGCAGCTTTTCCGCCGGGGACATAAAGGCCCGCGCGATCCAGTGGCGTGACCATCTGGCCAAGCTGATTGCCGTGTTCATCGGTAAACGAGAACGGCGCAATCGCCTGATGTTCGGCGTAGGCGCGGATGCGCTGTGCAGCCGCTTCAAGCGCGGTACGCAATGCGACGGGCTGTGCATCCCAGGCAGCCTTGCGTTGTTCAACGCTGACTTCCAGCTCAGCAACGCTAGTGACATTGCGACGATCAAACTTGTTGGTGAGTTCCAGCAGCGCAGCATCGCCGCGCGTGCGCACATCAGCAACGATGCGCTCAACCGCTTGGGTTACATCTGAACTTTGCTCAGGCGCACGATCCATCAACGACGCAAATGCTGCGTCGAAGTTTGCATCGCGCGTATCGAGGCGAGTGATTTCCACTTGGTCGCGCGAGGGCGCGCGGTCAACCACGCTCCACCACCTCGCGCAGACGATCCAGCCAGTCCTGCACCATCGCGTGTTTGGTTTTCATCGACGCTTTGTTCACAACCATGCGCGCGCTGATCTGCGTGATGATTTCAGTTTCGATCAGGCCATTGGCCTTCAGCGTGTTGCCGGTATCGACCAGATCAACAATCACATCAGCCAGACCCACCAACGGCGCGAGTTCCATCGAGCCGTAGAGCTTGATCATCTCGACCTGTTGGCCCTTGGCGGCGTAGTGACGGCGCGTGAGTTCCAGATATTTGGTAGCGACGCGCAGACGGCGGATGCCGTCATGCGGCGGTGCATCTTTCTTTTGTGCGATCGACAAACGGCAGCGTGCGATGCCCAGATCCAGTGGCTCGTACAACGCTTCGCCGCCATGCTCCATCAGCACGTCTTTGCCGGTGATGCCCATGTCCGCCGCGCCGTATTCGACAAACGTCGGAACGTCAGCCGGTCGGATGATCAGCAGGCTGATGTTCGGATGATTGGTCGGCACGCGCAGCAGGCGGCCGATGTCGCCCGCTGGTTTGAGGCCAATCTTGGCCAAAAGCGGAAGGCTATCTTCGAGAATGCGGCCCTTGGAAAGAGCAATGGTCAACGTGGTCATAAGGCTTACATTAAATTAGTGACGCGCTTCATGCGCGCGCCGAGTGCGGCGAATTTACCTTCGATATCTTCGTAGCCGCGATCCATGTGATAGATGCGGTCGATGATAGTTTGGCCCTCTGCGCACAGCGCAGCAATGACGAGTGCGGCTGAAGCGCGCAGGTCCGTCGACATAATGGGCGCAGCCATGAGGCGCTCTTTACCAGTAACAATGGCGAGGCTGCCTTCAATGCGAATGTCCGCGCCCAAACGTAGCAGTTCTTGCGCGTGCATGAAACGATTTTCAAAAATCGTTTCGCGAATCGTGCCGACGCCTTCAGCCACACAATTCATTGCCATGAACTGTGCTTGCATATCCGTTGGAAAACCCGGATGCGGCATGGTGTGAATGTTGACGGCTTTCGGACGACGGCCCTGCATATCAACTTCAATAAAGTCGGTGCCAGTGCGCACAATTGCACCCGCTTGCTGCAGCTTGACCAATACCGCATCGAGCAGCGCAGGATCAGTCTTGTTCACACGTACGCAACCGCGCGTAGCGGCAGCGGCAACGAGAAAGGTTCCAGTCTCAATGCGATCCGGCAGAACCGGATGCGTTGCTTCGTGCAACGCTTTAACGCCCTGAATACGAATGGTAGTGGTGCCATCGCCAACAATCTTGGCGCCCATGGCGCGAAGGCAATTCGCCAGATCAACCACTTCTGGTTCGCGTGCAGCATTTTCCAGAACGGTTTCGCCATCAGCGAGTACCGCAGCCATCATCAGGTTTTCAGTACCGGTGACGGTGACGGTATCAAACATGATGCGCGCGCCTTTGAGGCGGCTGCATTTAGCGTGGATAAACCCGCCTTCGAGTTTGATCTCGGCGCCCATCGCCTCTAAACCCATCAAGTGCAAGTTCACCGGACGCGCACCGATGGCGCAGCCGCCGGGAAGTGATACATGTGCTTCGCCACGAGCAGCGAGCAGTGGGCCCAGCACGAGAATCGACGCACGCATAGTGCGCACGAGTTCATACGGCGCAATGCAGGTGGTGATGCTGCTGGCGTTGATGGTGATCTCGTGCGAGCCCGGCTGTTGCACGTCCACACCCATCTGCGTGAGCAGTTTTTTGGTGGTGCCGATGTCCCACAACTTGGGCACGTTGGTGACGTGAAGCGGCTCGTTGGAAAGCAGACCCGCGCAGAGAATTGGCAACGCCGCGTTCTTGGCACCGCTGGCGGAGATTTCGCCCTTGAGAGGGCCGCTTTCTGCTACGACGAATTTATCCATAGATCTTTTCTTCTTTAGTTTGTCATCCCGAGCATAGCGAGGGATCTAGCTTTAAGGTTAAACGCAAGATTCCTCACTGCGTTCGGAATGACACTGAAATTAAGCCGCGCGGGTTTTTAAAGCTAACGCGTGAATGTCACGGCCCATCTTGTCGCCCAATGCGGCGTACACCATGCGGTGCTGTGCCAACGGCAACTTGCCCGCGAAATCGGGGCAGATCACTTCAGCTTCAAAGTGCTGGCCATCATCGCCACGCACGATGACGGTTGCGTTTGGCAGACCAGCTTCAATCAGTTTCTTAATTTCGTCTTTGTTCATCATTAATTCCACTCTAAAGAGTTTGCGAAAAAGCGTAGCGAGCGAAGGCGGGCCGTGCGAGGACGGAGCGCAGGAACCGCAGCATACAAATAGTATGTGAGGATTCCGAGCACCGCCCGCGTGCGGCCCGTCGAGCGCAGTAGCTTTGTCGCAAACTCATTTTTTCATCTTGTAGCCGGTGATCAACATCCACAAGCAGATGGTTGTCATCACGGCAAAAAATCCTGCGGTCCACATCAGGCTATGCCAAATGGAAACATCGGACACGCCGAAGAACCCAAAACGGAAGCCGTCAATCATGTAGAAGAACGGATTGAAGTGTGAAGCGTTGTACCAGAACGGCGGCAAGGCATGCACCGAGTAAAACACGCCAGACAAAAATGACATTGGCGTGATCAGAAAGTTGGTGAACGCAGCGATGTGATCAAACTTCTGCGCAACGATGCCTGCGATCAAACCCAACACCGCGAGGCTGCCGCTGGTGAGCACAAAGATTGCGATCAATGCGAGTGGTTGGTGAATCGGCAAATGCACGAATGGCAACACCACAACAAGCATCGCACTCGCAACAATCAAAGTGCGTACGAGAGCGGCCAGAATGTACGCGAAGAACCATTCCCACGGACCCAGCGGCGCCATCTGCAGGAACACCAGATTGCCCATGACCTTGGATTGAATCAGCGACGATGAAGTATTGGCGAAGGCGTTTTGAATCACCGTCATCATCACCAGGCCAGGCACCAGAAACTCGGTGTAGCTCACGCCCGGATAAATCTCAGCACGGCCTTTCATGGCCTGTGCAAATACCAAGAGATAAAGCAGTGCGGTAATAACAGGCGCGGTGACAGTCTGGCCAAGCACGGCCCAGAAGCGCATCACTTCTTTTTTTAGGAGCGTGTAGAAGCCGCGTTGGTTAGGCGTCATACACCCACCTCGGCTTTGCGACCGGTGAGTTCCACAAAGATGTCTTCAAGATCAGGATCGCGCGTCTGCACGTCTTCAATGGCCACGCCATCACGGCGCAACAGTGCAAACACGGAGCTGAAGCTGTTCTTGGAAGTTTCCAACTTCAGTTCAAGACTGCCGTTAATGTTGGCGGCGACCAAGGGCTGCAATTCCACCGGCAGCACCGTGCCTTCTGCCAGTTTCAGGCGCAGAAACCGGAAGGGGTGACGCGCCAGCAACTGCTGTGTCGTCTCCAGTGCTTTGATCTCGCCCTTGTCGATGATCGCGATGCGCTCGCACATCTCTTGTGCTTCTTCGAGATAGTGCGTGGTCAGCACAACGGTGGTGCCCTTGCTGTGCAGATCCCGCATAAAGGCCCACAACGTGCGGCGCAACTCGACGTCTACGCCTGCGGTGGGCTCATCGAGAATAACGACGGGTGGCTTGTGCACCAGGGCCTGCGCAATCAGCACACGACGCTTCATGCCGCCGGAAAGGGCTCGCATCGAGACTTTGCGTTTTTCCCAGAGATCGAGACGCTGCAGCATTTCATCAATCCACGGCCACACTTCTTCGCCGCAGCCGTAATAGCCGGCTTGAATGCGCAGCATGTCGGTCACGTTGAAAAACGGGTCGAACACCAACTCCTGCGGCACGATGCCGAGCAGGCGGCGCGCAGCGCGGAAATCACTGACCGTGTCGTGGCCGAGCACAGAAATGTTGCCCGCACTCGCTTGCACCAAGCCAGCGATGATGTTGATGAGGGTCGATTTACCCGCGCCGTTGGGGCCGAGCAGGCCGAAAAACTCGCCGCGCTGAATTTCAAATTCAACGCCTTTGAGGGCTTCGAGCTTGCCGTAGGTCTTGCGGACGCCGGAGATAGTGAGGGCGGCGGTCATAAGGGGCGAATTATACGCGTGACGGCATGACAAACAGCCGCATCGGACAAGATAGTTTCTGCGTATTCCAACCCAACAACCCCTTATGCTTCCCCCATGACGACCGCCCTACTCTGGCTGCGCCGCGACCTGCGCCTCACTGACCACCCCGCCCTCATCGCCGCCTGCGAACGACATGAGCGGGTGCTGCCGATCTATATCCATGCGCCAGACGAGGACGCTCCTTGGGCGCCGGGTGCCGCCAGCCGCTGGTGGCTGCATCACAGCCTCAAGGCTTTGGGCGATTCGTTCGCCGCCATCGGCGCGCCACTGATTATTCGAGAGGGTGACAGCCTCGCCACACTTCGGGCGCTGATCAAAGAGAGCGGCGCCTGCGCGGTCTACTGGAGCCGTCTGTACGAACCCGCCGCCATCGCCCGCGATACGCGGGTGAAAGAAGCTCTGCGCAGCGACGGCATCGAAGCCGAAAGCTTCAATAGCGCACTGTTGTTTGAACCGTGGACACTGAAAACCCTGAGCGGCGAGCCTTATCGCGTGTTCACACCGTTTTGGCGCAACGCTTCTGCTCGCCTGCATTCTCCAGCACCTTTGGCCGCGCCAGAACAAATCAGCGCGCCGAAGAAGCTGCCGAAAAGCCTGTCACTGGATGCCCTGAATCTGCTGCCCAAAATCCCTTGGGCCGACGGTTTTGCCCCACGCTGGCAACCGGGCGAAGCAGGCGCATTCGCCGCGCTAAACGAGTTCTGCGAAGAGCGCATGCCCGGCTACAAAGTCGAGCGCGATATTCCCTCGATCAACGCTACCTCCTCACTCTCGCCTCATCTGCACTTCGGCGAGATCAGCCCACGTCAGATCGTCGCCCGTGCGCAGGCACAAGCCGCTAGCGATGACACCCCCGGCACGCTCGCAGGCAGCGAACACTTCGCCCGCGAAATCGGCTGGCGCGAGTTTGCGCATCACCTGCTCTTTCACTATCCCAAGACGCCAGACGAGCCGATGTACGCCAGCAAATTCGGCCGCTTCCCATGGCGCAAACGCGGCGAGTCTATTAATGACCTCGAAGCCTGGCAGCGCGGCCAGACCGGCATCCCGATTGTCGACGCTGGCATGCGCCAACTCTGGGCCACCGGCTGGATGCACAACCGCGTCCGCATGATCGTCGCCAGCCTGCTGACCAAGAACCTGCTGATCCCCTGGCAAGACGGCGCGCATTGGTTTTGGGACACCCTCGTCGACGCCAGCCTCGCCAACAACACCCTCGGCTGGCAGTGGGTCGCCGGCTGCGGCGCCGACGCCGCACCCTACTACCGCATCTTCAACCCGGTGCTTCAGAGCGCCAAGTTCGATCCGAATGGCATTTATCTGCGACGCTGGCTGCCGGAATTAGCGGCACTGCCCGATAAGGTCATACACACGCCGTGGGAACACCCCACTCAGCTAGCAGGGACGGGCTATCCCAAACCCATCGTTGACTTGGCCGACTCCCGAGTCCGGGCACTCGCTGCCTACGAGTCCATCAAATCCGGCTAGGCTTAACTCCCTCTCCCCACGAACGTGGGGAGGGGCGGAAACATGTTTCCGCGGGTGAGTGGCTCTCTGTAAAACGCATTCCCTTTCGTGACGCAATACTCGGGACAAGCTGTAATTACATCCGTTATAATTTCAGCATTAACGGAGCCCACCATGAAACTCAAAATCACCACCATCGGCAATTCAGTCGGCGTAGTCCTGCCCAAAGAACTGCTCGCACGCCTGCGCGTCGAGAAAGGCGACGAACTCTTCGTGACCGAAACCCCAGACGGCATCAAGCTCATGCCGCACGACCCAGTGTTTGCCCAACAGATGGAAGTGGCCGAACGCGTCATGCGCAAGCGCCGCACCATGCTGCGCAAGCTTGCTGACAGCTGAGGTCCGCCATGATTGTCTGGATCGAAAAGCCATTGGTGCGGGCCCTGCACGACCGTCAGATTGCCGAACACGGCGGTAGCGCCGGGGTACGCGACGAAAGCCTGCTGGACTCTGCACTAGCGCGTCCGCACCAACTATTTGCCTATGGCGACCCCACTCCGGATTTGGCTGATCTCGCTGCGAGCCTCGCCTTTGGCCTCGCAAAAAACCATCCCTTCGTCGATGGCAATAAGCGCAGCGCAATCGTCAGCTGCGAAACGTTCATTGAGATGAACGACGCCACGCTGGATGCGGACGACGCCTCGCTGTATCAAGCCATCCTGTTTCTGGCAGAGAGCAAATTCACCGAGCGTGAATTCGCTGAATGGCTGCGCGCCAACATCAGCATCAACACTCGCGGCCAAGTCCAAGAAACCCGCGCTGAATACAAAATCTCACCCAAAGCCCGCAGCAAGAAAGCCAAAGCCTAGATTCCCCAACGCGCCTTTATACTGACGCCTGATCAATCCATACCGAAAATCGCCATGCCCTCATTCGATATCGTTTCCGAAGTCGACAAACACGAAATGACCAACGCGGTCGACCAGGCCAAGCGTGATCTGGAAAACCGCTACGACCTGCGCGGCACCGGCGCCAGCTTTACCTTGGACGACCACGTCGTCTCGATGACCGCGCCGACCGAATCCCATCTCGATCAGATGACCGAAATGCTGCACAAACGCCTGGCAGGACGCGGCATCGACCTACGCGCACTTGAAGCGGGCGACGTAGAAACCAACCTCGCCGGCGCACGCCAGAAGATCACCATCAAACAAGGCATCGAACAGGCGCAGGCGAAAAAGATTGTCGCCAAGATCAAGGAAGCCAAGCTTAAAGTCGACGCCTCCATCACCGGCGAAAAACTCCGCGTCAACGGCAAGAAGCGCGACGATCTTCAGCTGGCGATTGCGTTTCTACGCAAGGCAGAGCTGGAGATTGCGGTGCAGTTTGATAATTTCAGGGATTAGGACATGCCTGTCTGTAAGAGACGCTCGCCCGGCAATGCCTCGGTGACTAATCGCAAGTAGGCATGGCGTTAACGATACGCATAGTCTCAACACTCACAGTTGTCACTCGCATCAATAGGTCAATCACCCTCTCCTTGTAATCGGAGAAATGGTAAGTATTGAAATGCTCAGCAATATTTGGATCGCGTGGCATGCTCTCCTTGTATTGATCTAGCACCCACTCCAGCGCACTACGATTAGCGAGTTTGTAATCCCAAGCAATGGCAGGAATACCACTCAAGCTCGTTTCAGCATCGATCTCAATACGACCCGCAATTTTGTCAGCCTTGAGTTTGCACTTGGGCTCACCGCCGCGGCTGACGTCCACACGCTTAAGCGCGAAAGTCTCGGCCGCCTCAAATCCGGTGTGCAACATCAACAATCGCTCGCCCCAGTCTGCCCATTGATTGAAACCAGCAGAATCCCCATAGAACGGAACCCGTGGCAATTCACGATTTAGATTGAGCGCATATTTTTTTCGGTAGGCGGGGTGCTGTAGCACAGCGTAGACATAAGCAAAAATTCGCTCACGTGTGCAACCTGCACGCTTGCCGTAATGCTTATCGAATTGCTTGACACCCCAGTCAGTAAGGTTGTCCTGTCGCTGACCTTCAGAGGTGTAGCGATATAGCGGAAACACAAACGTACCGCCGTTACCTTGCTTCAGAAGGTTGAGATCACTAATCACCGACGATGCAAGTGCGGCCAAAGGCCATGTCGACGATATGCCGTACACATTGATTGCTACGTTCGGTTGCTTGTCACTACCGAGTGACCTCGAATGAGACGAAGGGAATGTTTCGGTTTTTGCACCCGCTTCATCAACAAACAAGGCAGAGTCATAAAGCCAACGCCGCACGAAGGGACGATACAAACTGCTTCGCGCACGCAACTCGTCAAACTTCTCTTCGCGCCCCTGCTCAAATTTTCTCTTGAGATTGCGCGACCACTTAATTCCATCATCGAACTCATCGCTCTTCTTTTGTCGATCATAGCGAGAGATAAACCATTTCATCTTGTTTGCCAACATCTCTGCGCTGTCGTCGTAAACCCACTCGTCACGATTAGTTGACACACCCAGAGAATACAACTTGAACAAGGCCCGCTCTTTCGCTGATGAATCCGCCTGCTTGGTTTCCTTACTTGCCAACGGCAACAGACTATCAAAATCGTTATCGGCCTGATTGATCCAGTTACCCTTAGCATCGGGCGTGATCGGCTCAAAGGAAACTTCGCTGAATCGTGAAGATGACAGCCAGCTCAGCTTGTCAGCAGCGGTTTCTAGTTCTGGCCGACGAACGTAATGCACATGGGCAGAGTCTTTCTTGACCTTACTTTTAGGGTCGCGATGCTTCTTAACCCAAAAACTGATCGCAACCCCAGTTTGTATGCCGAATACGTTATGCGTAGTCCCGCTGAGTTTTGGATTCGCACGTACATCGCCGCCCAAATCAACAATCCAAGCCTCGTCAAATTCCTTAGCCATCTCTAATCGAAAGCCATCAAATGTACGGCTATCGATAAAGCTGCGATTGGTGACAAACGCAATTATGCCATCGCTGTTAACGCGATCCGCCGCCCAGCGAAAGAAGCGCGCGTACATGTCATACATCTTTGTTTTCTGCGCATTACTAGCAGCTATCCAAGTTTCCTTGATCCGCTTATCTACGCCCTCATACAGTCTATTTTTGTTGTTATCGTTTTCGTTTGCCTGGTTGGCGTTATACGGGGGGTTCCCGATAACAACACTGATCTTTTTTCTATTCTGCTTGGCAATGCGATCAGTATTTTCCGTACTCATACTGCCGAGCAAACCCAGCTGTTGCCCAGTGTGGGTTTGTTCAAAAGCCAAGTTGTCGAGTGTGTCGACAAAGCAGATGTGCGGAAATTCTTCATAGCTCTTAGTGAGCTGTGAATAAGTAAATTCGATATTCAGATTCGCGATGTAATACGGAAGAATCGCTACCTCATTGCAATGAATTTCATTCTTGTATTTATGCTTTAGCGCCTCAGGATGAGCCTTCAGGTGTTCGATAAGATCCGTGATAAAAGTGCCCGTCCCAACAGCGGGATCGAGAATTTCAACATGCTTACTCGCCAGCGTCTTGCCAAAGTTCCGATGCAATAAGGTATCAACACCATCAAGCATAAAGCGCACTAACTCACCTGGCGTGTAGACCACACCGAGACGATCCGCCAGCTTAGGGTTGTAGACCTTATAGAAATTCTCGTAGATGGCCTTAAGGAACTGCTGCTTTTCGTGATGGTCAGCAATGCCAGCGGCAGCCTCTCGGATTGCTCCGTAATAACTCTCCAAACCCTTCAGCGTGTTCTTTTTGACGCCGCCAGTGAAGAACGTTTCTTCAACTCTGGTGAGCTCGCGCGCAATATTGTTTTCACGATGGAACTGACTGTCGCCAAAAACACGTAGGAAAATATCTTCAGTGAGGATGTGCTGGATAAGCATCTCTCGCACATCTTCTGGCGTTACCGACTCATTAATGCTGCTCTGACAAAGCGTGAGAAAAGTTTTGAGTGCCTTCGCAAAGGGTTTATTGCCTGCCTGCTGCTCCTCAATCAAGGCACGTAAAGCTTCAAGCACCTTCGGCATATCCAGCTTGAATTGCTCGATGGCACGACGAAAATCACCTAACTCAGCGCGCTCAAATTCAACAAAGGCTTTGAGCAGATGGGCAATCGCCTTCGGCTCACCAATGAGGCTGACCCGCTGTACCTCATGACCGTTTTGAATCAATACCGCCTGACGACTATCTTCATACAAAATATTGTCGCTGGGATAACCTTTGGCGCGCTTCTTGGCAATCTCCTCGTCGAGATCATCATGCTCATCCTTAGCCTCCCAATATCCGTGTGTTAAACGAAGAGCGTCTTTGAGCGTGCCATCGGGATAAACCTTAGTGCCTTTGCTGGTAACAACTTCCAGTTCTTCGATTAGTCTGAGATCGTGCGGGCGAGCGACATCATCTAACAATCTCGCAAAGGCCTTGCGAATGCTGTCTTCGTTAACGCTACCACCGTATTGCACCAATTCAGCGATACGACGTTGGTAGTCGTTGACTAAAATCTCGCTCATATATTTCTCTCGACTAAATGCTTGATGTAGACATTTTTAATTGCTTTACTTGCCTTCGTTCCCGTCTGAATATTCTTCTGAATCTACCTCTTCCACCGCAACTTACTATTGCTGAGAATCCTCACCTGGATCCTCAATCGCCTTGAGAACATGGCTAGCCAAGTATTGCTTGCCCCAGTTGCGCCCTGTGGTTTCTTCCAAGATGCCCACCTTCAGCAGCACTTCAATTGCAGTACGTGCAGTGGGGTCGGTGACATTAAGCAATCTCTTGGCGCGCGCAGAGTCGATGTAAGGGTTCATAAACAGCTCATCGACCAGCAGCAGTGCCTTGGGTGCATCTTTGACCTTGCGACGCATATCTTCGCGTAGGTCCATCAGCGATTTGGCTTGGCGCAAAGCACGCAGCGCACTCCAGTGCACCCCTCGCAGAAACCAGATCAGCCAGCCAGTCCAGTCGCCATGCGTGCGCACCCGCAATAAGCCTTCGTAATATTCAGAGCGGTGTCGCTCGATATATTCCGAGAGGTACAGCAGGGGCTGTGACAAGCGCCCACGTTCCGTCAGAAACAAGGTAATGAGCAGGCGGCCGACGCGGCCATTGCCATCGAGAAAAGGATGGATCGCTTCAAAGTGTTCGTGGATCAGCGCGCATTGAATAAGGTCTGGAATCTCACCACGCCGATGCAAGAAGAGCTCCCAGTCACCTAGCACTTGCATCATTTCATGCGGAGGCGGGGGAACATATGTAGCTGTAGCGATAGTGCTGCCAGGAGGGCCGATCCAGTTTTGGCTGCGGCGAAATTCACCTGGAGTGGCGACTTCACCGCGCACGCCTTTCATTAAGCGTTCGTGCAATTCGCAAACCAGCCGTAATGACAACGGCAGTTCATGCAAACGCTGCATGCCGTATTCCAGAGCGGTAACGTAGTTGCGGACTTCGCGTACATCATCGACTGCTGCCTGCGGGGTCTGGCCAGCTTCATCAGCCAGAAGGTCGGACAGACTCGCTTGTGTGCCTTCAATACGCGAAGAAAGTACGGCCTCGCGGCGCATATAGGCTGCGAGCAAAAGATGAGGGTTAGGCAGCAAGCGGCCAACGCCTGAAAGCTCGCTCAAGGCTGCATCCGCGGCGGACAGCGTCATCACCAACTCACTGCTGTAATTCAGCACAGGCGGTAGCGGAGCGGGCACGAACGCGACGTAGCCCTGCGCAGTCTTGACGATGCGCCCTGCCTCTTTTGATTTAAAATCATTAAGTTGCATTACTTCGCCACTCGCTTTCAAAGTCCACTTGCAGAGTTTACGCTCACTTTTAAAATTTATGTCAACTTTCTTTAAAAGCCCCGTTAGCTTTGCAAACCGGCTTTAAAAACTAGCCGTCGCAAGTGAATTGAGCGGCTTTAACATAAAAGTCCAGCCAGCCTATTTGCGGCTGATCAAAAAATAATCACGGCCGAAGTCACAAAACAAAACAGCAGCCCATTAACACCAAAACATTCCTGTAACTGCGCCATTCAAGTGCCCTGCGGTTATCATTCGCCCTCTTTAAATGTAGGAATCTCCTTGCACATGGATGCCGCAGCACTACAACAGATGGGCCGCAAGGTTTTGGAGATTGAGCGCGACGCCCTTACGGCTTTGCTGCCACGCATTAATGAGGACTTTGCTCGCGCTTGCCAGATCATGCTCGGCTGTACCGGCCGTGTGGTGGTTACGGGCATGGGCAAGAGTGGGCATATCGGCGGCAAGATTGCGGCGACGCTCGCGTCGACCGGCACGCCATCGTTCTTTGTGCACCCGGGCGAGGCCAGCCATGGCGATCTCGGCATGATCACCAAGCAGGACGTGGTGCTGGCGCTTTCCAACTCTGGCGAGACCAATGAAGTGCTGACGATTCTGCCGCTGATCAAACGCATGGGCGCACCGCTGATTGCGATCACCGGCAAACCAACCTCCACGCTCGCAAAAGCTGCGGATGCACACCTCGATGTGACCGTGGCGCAGGAAGCCTGCCCACATAACCTCGCACCAACCGCCAGCACCACGGCGACTTTGGCGATGGGCGATGCACTGGCTGTTGCACTGCTTGAAGCACGTGGATTTACGCCAGAAGATTTTGCGATGTCGCATCCCGGCGGCTCGCTTGGCCGCAAGCTGCTGCTGAAGATTTCTGACCTGATGCACAAAGGCGAGCGCCTGCCCAAGGTGAGCCCAGACGCAACGCTCTCCACCGCATTGCTGGAGATGACGCGTAAAGGCCTCGGCATGACGGCGATCGTTTCGGACGACAACATTCTCGGCGTCTACACCGACGGTGATTTACGCCGCACGCTGGAAACCGGCATCGACGTCCGCACCGCCAAGATCGCTGAAGTAATGACCAAAGGCGGCAAAACCGCCAAAGCGGATTGGCTGGCCGCGCAGGCAGTGCAGTTGATGGAGAAGCACAAGATCACCGTGCTGCTGGTCGTTGATGACAACGACAAGCTCGTTGGCGCGATCCACATGCAGGACCTTTTACGCGCTGGAGTGGTCTGATGGCTCTGGCTCTTGCTGCGGTTAAGAAACGTGCAAAGAAAATTCGCTGCGTCTTTCTCGACATTGATGGCGTGATGACGGACTGCAAGTTGTATCTGGCCGCCGATGGCAGCGAGCTCAAAGCGGTCAACGTTAAAGATGGCCTTGGCATCAAATTGCTGATGAAAGCCGGCATTGAAGTGGCGGTGATTTCTGGCCGCCCGTCAGAAGCAATGCAAAAGCGCTTGGAGTATCTCGGCCTCAAGCACATTTACTTGAACACCGAAGACAAATTGCCTGCTTATGAAGCGATTCAGAAAAAGCTCGGCATTAAAGACGAACATTGCGCGCATATGGGCGATGACACGCCAGATATTCCGTTATTCACACGCGTGGGCCTTGCGATCGCGGTCAATGATGCGCACCCGAAGGCGCTCGCTAAAGCACATTGGAAGACCCGCAACATCGGCGGCAACGGCGCAATCCGCGAAGCGGCCGACATGATTCTTGCTGCACAAGGCAAGGGCTAATGCGTCGGCTTCTGCTCCTCGTCGTAGCACTCGCGATCAGCGTAGCGCTGTGGATGGGCGTGCAAAGCTTTGACCGTGCGAGTGAGCCGCAGGCGCAAGATGAAAGTGGCCCGCGCCCGCAATACGCCTTGCGCGATGCGGAATGGACGCGACTCGGCGCTGATGGCAAAACGCAATTTCACATCACTGCGGCCACCATCGATTATTACGAAAATAAATCCGCCGTCATCGGCCGCATGAGCATGGATGGTCTTGGTGGCGACAAAGGCGCTTGGACGCTGACCTCGCCTGCAGGCGAAGTGCCGGCTGATCAAGAACGCATTCTGATGAAAAAGCCGGTCGTGATCACGGGCAAGCCAAACAAGGGCGGCGACTCCATCTTGCTGGTGACCGATCAGCTTTGGGTGGATAGCAAACGCAAAGAAATCTACACCAGCGCGCCGCTACGCATGACTTACGGCCCGCAACAAGCCACCGCCACCGGCATGAAGGCCGACTGGGCGGGAGAAAATTTAAACCTGCTACACGATGTTAAGGTCACGTATGTCCCGCGCAGTTAAAACATTTGCGACGCTGCTGTTGGCCGCCGCATTCGCCCCGGCCGTTGCCGCGCCCGCCAAGAAAAGCAATGCTGACGTACTGCGCCCCACAGGCCCAGTCACCATCACTGCGGATCGCGCCGAATGGTCCAAAACTGGCGTGATGGTTTACATCGGCAACGTTGCGCTCGTCTCAGAAAAAATGAAGATGAACGGCAATCGGCTGGAGCTCACACAGTTCCCCAATAGCCAATACACCGCCAAGATCACCGGCGAGCAAGCGCACCTGGAACACGCGGGTGAGCCGAATGAAAAAGGCGAGCCAACGCCAACCGTCACCGCCGACGCCAGCACCCTGCTTTACGATTCACGCACGAGCGTGGTCGATGTCATCGGCAACGCCAAGATGACGCGTGGCAAAGACGAAGTGACTGGCAGCAATATTCGCTACAACGTTGCTGAGCGTCGCATTCAAGCCACGGGCGGGGATGCGGGTCAGGTCAAGATCGTGATTCAGCCGCCGCCGGACAAGAAATTGCAGTTGCAGAAAGCGGCAGAGTCCAAGGCCGCAGAAATCAAAGCGCCGGAGAGCAGCACGCCGGACGCAAAACCCGCTGAATCAAAACCGGCAGATACCACACCGTGAGCTCCGTTCTCTCCGCGCGCAATCTGGTCAAGCAATACAAAAAGCGCACCGTCGTACGTGATGTTTCGCTGTCAGTGAAAGCAGGCGAGATTGTTGGTTTGCTTGGCCCTAACGGCGCGGGCAAAACCACGTCGTTCTACATGATCGTGGGCTTGGTGCCGGCTGACGGCGGCACAATTGAGTTGGACGGCCAAGACATTACGACCTTGCCGATGCACGATCGCGCCAAACTCGGCGTGGGTTATTTGCCGCAAGAAGCCAGCGTGTTCCGCAAACTCTCGGTGGCCGACAACATCATGGCCATTTTAGAGATCCGCAAAGATCTCGACAAAGCGGGCCGCGCGGCTGAGCTGGAACGTCTGCTTAACGATTTACATATCACGCACATTCGCGATGGCGAAGGCCAGAGCCTGTCGGGCGGCGAACGTCGTCGCGTTGAAATTGCGCGCGCGCTTGCAGCGAATCCACGTTTTATTTTGCTCGATGAGCCGTTTGCAGGCGTTGACCCAATTGCGGTCGGCGATATTCAGAGCATCGTCAAACATCTGCATGCTCGCGGCATCGGCGTGCTGATTACCGATCACAACGTCCGCGAAACCCTAGGCATTTGCGAGCGCGCCTATATCTTGGCCGAAGGCCGCGTCATTGCCGAAGGCACGCCGGATGAAGTGCTGAAGAACGAAATGGTCCGTAAGGTTTACCTGGGCGAAAGCTTTAAGCTCTAAATTTCTGGGCGTGTAGCGCAAGTGCACAAGGGTATGGATGCCCAAACCCATCGCTGCCATCCATGGCGCAAAAGCATCTCTTATTTGAAAGGCCGGCCCGCACATCCTTGTGCGGGCGTTCGCAGGCTCCGTGAGCAATGCTCACGGAACGAGCCTGCTCACCCACCCTACAAAAGCCCAGCCCTGCTTCGGGCATAAGATTAGTGCAAATTTATTTACGTATTTCTTGTCATTTCAGCTACTCTGAATAAAGTCTGCATAAAAAATCAGAGGAGTATCAAATGGCGACCTTTGCCGTGCGTATCTTGAAGCGATACGCGTCTTTCGGAGTTACCGGCTCCACCGCTGCACTGCTGAGTCTTGGGCTGATTGCAACGCCCGCCTTGGCCAAAGTTTCTCAAGCCGAAGCAGACAAGCTGAAAAGCGAGTTGACGCCTGTAGGCGCCGAACGTGCGGCCAATAGCGCCGGCACGATTCCCAAATGGGAAGGTGGGCTGAAAACCGCGCCGCCCTGCTATAAAGGCAAAGGCACTCGCTATTGCGATCCTTTCCCTTCAGATAAACCACTGTTCACGATTACCAAGGCCAATCTTGCGACCTATAAAGGTCAGTTGACCGAAGGTCAGAAAGCGCTGTTCGCCAAGTTTGGCGATAGCTACAAGATGAACGTGTATCCGTCGCGCCGTACGGTTGGCTTTCCAGATTTTGTTTACGAAGCCACCACCAAAAATGCGCTGAACGCTGAACTCACCAATGGCGGCGAATCGCTCAACGGCGCCGTGCTGGGTATTCCTTTCCCGATTCCCAAGACCGGCAACGAGCCGATCTGGAATCACAAGCTGCGTTATCGCGGCGTGGGCGTTGATCGTTGGAACAACCAAGCTGCGGTCACCACTTCTGGCGATTTCAACTTGGTGAAAATTCACGAACAAGTAAAGTTCCTTTACGACACTCGCGGCATTACGCCAGAACAGCTCAATAACGTCGGCATTTACTTTATGCAGGTGGTTACTGCACCGCCACGTCTCGCAGGCCAGATTACGCTGGTGCACGAGACGATGGATCAGGTGAAGGAACCACGCCGCGCATGGCAGTACAACCCCGGCCAGCGTCGCCTGCGTCGCGCACCTAACGTCGGCTATGACAATCCAGGCACCGGCGCTGACGGCCTGCGCACCAACGATCAAACCGATACCTACAACGGTGCAACCGATCGCTATACGTGGAAACTGGTGGGCAAACGCGAAATGTACGTGCCGTACAACGCCTATGCGATCCATTCCGACAAGGTCAAATTCAAAGACATCATTCGCAAAGGTCACATCAATCAAGATCTGGCCCGTTACGAACTGCATCGCGTCTGGGTCGTGGAGTCCAACATCAAACCGGGCACCACACATATTTATCGCAAGCGTGTGTTCTATGTTGATGAAGACAGCTGGCAGATTGTGGCCGTGGATATTTACGACGCACGTCAAACCCTGTGGCGCGTACAGGAATCGCACCCCATCGCCATTTACGATGTTCTGGGCAGCGGCCCCGTGTTGGAAACCGTTTATGACCTGCAGTCGGGCCGTTATCTGGCACAGGCGATGAACAACGAAGATCCGGAAACTGCCACCAAGGATTTCGAAATCAATTTCTTCGATCCTGCCAACGTCGCTAAACAAGCCAGCAAATAAATCAACACGTCGACCGCGTCTGGGGAGATGCGGTCGACGTGATTACATCAGGGGAGGCTTATGAAGAATTTCAAACCTAGCTGGCTGCGCGTTCAGTTGAACCGCGCCGCTACGATCACCGCCGTTATCCTTGCAACGCTGTCCGTGTCTGCAAACGCTTTTGAAGTCGACGTTGCAGGCAAGACTGTAAAAATCGACAACCTGATCACCATCGGCGGCATGATGCGCATGCAAGACCGCAATGGTCAGTTGGTGGGCAAGTCATCGTTGAATCCAGGCATCTGCGCCAGACGCACCAGCCCCGATCCATACAACGTTGATCCTGCCTACGCCGGCCATACCTGTAATGCCGGTGAAGAGGCGCCGGGCTATGATAATGCCAACGAATTTTTTGTCGCCCAGCCCGGCTCATACTCGCCTAACGGCGATAGAGGCAATCTTAATTTTGACAAGCACGATATCGTCTCAACCACGTTCAAGCTCACCACGGATTTTTCCTTAGAGATAGGCGGTTACAACATTTTTGCTCGTGCGCTGGGCTACGCCGATCCACGCTATCTGCGCCTGCAGGAAAGTCACCCAGACACCACCGCACAGGCACGCTACACGTCCTACAAAGGCGAGCCACGCAGACTCAATGGTCTGCGCTTTGAAATGCTGGATTACTTTGTCAGCAAAAACTTTGATATCGGCGATCGCGCCTTCAGCATCAAGATCGGCAATCAGGTTTTGAACTGGGGCGAAAGCTCCTTCCTGCTCGCTAACTCGCTTAACGCGATCAACCCGCCAGACCAAGCCGCGCTGCGCATGCCCGGTTTTGACTTGAAAGAACTGGCACAGCCTGCGGGCATGGTGTTGTTCTCGGGCGATATCGTCGATGGCATCAGCTTCCAAACCTTCTATCAATACCAGTGGGTGCCGGTTATTCCTGATCCGGTTGGCAGCTTCTTCTCAACGTCAGACATCGTTGGCGCAGGCGGTGACTACGCCATGCTGTCCTTCTCAAAAGCACCAGAAGATCCAGAACAGCTTTATTCGCCATCGCGCAACCCGGATGATCCAGCCTTCATCATCAACTCCAAGTCCAGCCGCACGCTTTTGGTAGACCACGCTGCAAGCCGACACGCTGAACCGAAGAATGGCGGACAGTACGGCGCTGCGTTCAAGTTTTACCTAGAGGGATTGAATGGCACCGAGGTTGGTCTTTATTTTGCCAACTACCACGCACGCATCCCCAGCATCTCTGGTTTTGCCGCCAACGCAACCTGCTTGCCCAATAATCCTGCGCCGTCGCAAATCACCGACATTCTCACTACCGTTACGCAAATTGCAGCAAACTGCCTTAGCGATCTGAGCCAGGTCGACGCGACAGTGGCTGCCGCGTTAGGCGGCGCAGCAAAACTTCCGCTGGACAAGGAAGCCCTACCCTTGGACAGCGCGCGTCTGTTCATCGAGTATCCGGAAAATCTGAAGATGTATGGCGTCTCGTTCAACACGACTGTTGGCGATGTCGCGGTTTCTGGCGAGTATGTTTACCGTCCTAACTTGCCCGGACAGATTCATTCAACCGATTTGGTGTTCGCGCTGTTGCAGCCTGCGTTCC
Organism: Pseudomonadota bacterium; assembly: GCA_040387055.1. Lineage (GTDB taxonomy): Bacteria > Pseudomonadota > Gammaproteobacteria > Nevskiales > Nevskiaceae > Stenotrophobium. The sequence goes on from JAZKEM010000019.1 coordinate 19,688, forward strand.
CCGAAAATGATTTGAACCTCGGCATCGCTACCCTGCCCGGCCGCCGCTCGGCCGCACCGGATTTCTTGACCCAATTCCGCAATCCAGGCTGCGCGCCTAATTGCGTAGCTCCAGGTCAATACATTCGCGGTTATGAACCGATGAAGATTGGCCAGCTCAATCTGAGCTTCCTCAAAACCATTGGCGGCGACAACCCGCTGAATGCAAGCCAGATCACGCTGCTGCTGGAAACCGGTTTCACCCACATCATCGATTTCCCTAGCTTGTCGGAACTGCAGTTCAACGGCGCGGGTACCGACAGCCATATCTCCAGCGGCGCTGATGGCAGCTTCGGCATCAATCCGCGCGATGTGCGCACCGACCCCAATGATCCGTCAACCAGCAAAACCGACCTCACACTCGACGTGCGCCAAAACCCAACAGCCTGGAAAGATCATGGCGGCTTTGGAAGCAAGTACTCGTATGGTTATCGCTTTGTCACGCTGACGCGTTACGACAGTGCACTATTTGGCGCCAACGTCGAGTTCCTCAACGCACTGTTCCACGACATTAGTGGCGTCGGTCCAGGCCTTGGTCAGAACTTTGTAGGCGGTCGCAAACAGATTCTCTCAGGCATTCGCGTCGACTATCTCTCCCGCTACTTCGGTGAAATGCGCTACACCTGGTTCACCGGTGGTGGCGTACGTGACGCACAGCGTGACCGTGACAATCTGATGATTTACGGTGGCTATCAGTTCTAATTAGTTTCACGTACAAAAAGCCGGGCTGCGTTCATCGCAGCTCGGCTTTTATTTTTTGTAGGGCGGGCAAAGCACAGGTTGATGTTCCTGTTCGCCGCCTGGTGGCGTGGCTACTGTCTGATCTGATTGAGATGGCGTGTTTCGCGCTGCGGCGCGAGTCACTTTTCTTTGCTGGTGCAAAGAAAAGTAACCCAAAGAAATCACCTTTAAAAGCAAAGCCACTTGTGCCTTTCAGCTTTTAGCACCCGAATGTGTTCTGGCTGCTGCTTCCAATGCGAGAAAAAGTGCCACTCACACTTTTTACATGCTGATGACTGAAGTGCGCCATCGTGCTAACTGCTTGCTTGAGAAAAACAAGAGTGGCTTTGCTTTTAGAAACGTTTTCTTTCGTGAGTTTCTTTGACGTTTATCAAAGAAAGTCACCCGCGCTTCAGCGCGGAACACACGACCTCAGAGAAGAACCGAAAGTGCTACGCCGCAAGGCGGCACACTGCCCCCCCGCACAACGCTAGGCTTTCAGCGCATCCACCAACTTCTGGTGAATCCCACCAAAGTCCCCATTGCTCATCACCACCACACGATCACCTTCACGCGCTTCCGCAGCGATAGCGGCAATCAATGGCTCCAGTGCCTGCTCGACATGCAAGCGTGAGCCGACGTCTTTCAGAGCCGACTTCGCGTCCCACTTGAGATCGGGTCGCGCGTAGACGAAGCAGCGATCCGCATCACGCAAGCTGCGCGCAAGTTCTTGTGCATGTGAACCCATACGCATGGTGTTCGAGCGCGGCTCGAGCACTGCAAGTACGCGACCACCACCCTGCTCTTTAACTGCTGCCAACGTCACTTCAATCGCTGTCGGGTGATGCGCGAAGTCGTCGTACACCTTGACGCCACGTGCTTCGCCAACCAGCTCTAAGCGGCGCTTCACGCTGTGAAACGCAGCGAGGCCTTCGATCAGTTTGTCGAGCGAGGCACCAACATGCGTTGCCGCAGCAAATGCAGCGAGTGTGTTGGAGCGATTGTGCGCACCTGCCATCGGTGTTTGTACGATGCCTTTGGAGCGGCCTTTCACGTAAAGCTCAAAGCCCTCTTCACGCGGCTCTGCCTGCCAACCATCGACATGATCAAAATGCTCAACTGAGCTCCAGCAACCTTGCTGCAGCACGTGCGCAAGATTGGCATCGGCACCATTCACCACCAAGCGGCCTTCACCGGGCACAGTGCGAATCAGATGATGAAATTGGCGCTCGATCGCGGCCAGATCCGGAAAAATATCTGCGTGGTCGAATTCCAGATTATTCAGAATCGTCGTGCGTGGATGGTAGTGAACGAACTTGCTGCGCTTGTCGAAGAAAGCGGTGTCATATTCGTCTGCTTCAATCACAAAATATTTTGATTTGCCCAAGCGCGCGGACACGCCGAAGTTCACCGGCACGCCACCCACCAGAAAGCCCGGCTCGAAGCCTGCGTAATCGAGCAGCCATGCGAGCAGCGACGTCGTTGTCGTTTTACCGTGTGTGCCTGCAACCGCGAGTACATGACGGCCTTGCAGCACGTTCTCAGCGAGCCACTGCGGGCCAGAGATGTAAGGCAGACCTGCATTGAGCACATATTCCATCGCCGGATTGCCGCGCGTAACCACGTTGCCAACGACAACGACATCCGGCGCAGGCTGTAGATGCGATGGCTCATAGCCCTGCATCAAGGTGATGCCGAGCGCTTCCAGCTGCGTGGACATTGGTGGCCAAGCGTTGGCATCTGAACCCGTAACCTTGTATCCAGCCTCACGCGCAATGGCGGCAATGCCGGCCATAAAAGTGCCGCAGATACCGAGGATATGAATGTGTTTAGGTTTGGACATCGACGCTGACCTGATTAAACGCTTAAGCCCGCCCCGCTACAGCGGCCAGCGCACTCTATTCGTTGATATTTATTGACTGCAATTAATTTAGTTTAACAAATTTAAACAATAACGAAGGTAACGCTCAGCTCACCGGTGCGCCAAACAAAGCGCCTACAAAGGTGCCACCAACCACGCCAATAAACAGCATGACGCCAGCAGCAATAAACCCGATCACAAAGCCCACCCACATCGGCACGTTAGCGGCATGACGAAAAATGTGCGCGGTAACGGCAAAGTTCCAGAAATTAAGCAGGTTCATCAGCAACACCGGCAACGTAGGTAGCTTTACAGCAGCCTCCGGGTTCTGCAGCGCTTCAGGGTGTTTGGTTAGCTCCAGCAAATGCGGCGCCACCTGAGAGAACGGAACCACTGTGGCCAGCGTCAGCAAGAGCGTGGTGGCAAGTAGTGAATCAAACGTCTGCTGAAAGCGTACGGTCAGATTGCGCAGACGAAGCGTCCAGCGCACCACCAGCGCCATACCGCCAATCATCGCCACAGCAATGCCTATCGCCATGCTTAAGGGCAAAACCTGCCCAAACACTAAGGCATTGGCTGTCGCGGCCAGCAGCAATAGCGCAGGACGAATCCCGATAGCAAAGGGGAAATCCTGCGGTCCTGCACGGAAAAACAGGATGCGGAGCGTGGCATTCAGTACTTCGTTAAACATTTTTCAATCTTCGGCCTTCGATAGCCGATATTCTATGTGCTTATACAGATCGAAGCTCATGCCCAATCACGTTTTTATCCAGACCGCCGATGTTCTCCAAACCTATCTGGAGCGCTGGGCCACACGTCCTTGGCTGGCGGTAGACACCGAATTTGTCCGTGTCGACACCTATTACCCCAAACTCTGCCTGGTGCAGATTGGCGACGGCGAGACCAGCGCCTGCATTGACGCGGTCCTGATCAAAGACCTAAAGCCACTGTTCGACCTGCTCAACCGCAAAGACATCCTCAAGGTGTTTCACGCCGCGAGTCAGGATCTGGAAATTTTTGTCGAGCTGAGCGGCGCCTGCCCTTCTCCAATCTTCGACACGCAAACCGCCGCCACCATGCTGAGCCTTGGCGATCAAATGGGCTATGCCGCATTGGTGGAAAAACGCTGCGGTGTTGTGCTGGATAAAAGCCTCACACGCACCGACTGGTCGCGTCGCCCGCTCACCGCAGCCGAGCTCGACTACGCCGCGCTCGACGTGCACTACCTCGCTGAAATTTATCCGGTGCTGCGAGAAGAGCTCATCGCTGCGAAGCGACTGACGTGGCTGGAAGAAGATTGCGCACGTGCCTGCATCGCAGAAAATTATCTCAATGATCCTGCCGATGTCTGGCGTCGCCTCAAGGGCTTGGCTCGCCTTGCGCCACGTGCGCAGGTGATTGCCGCTGCGCTAGCAGAATGGCGTGAAGTCGAAGCGCAAACACGTAATCGTCCACGCAAATGGATCATTGAAGACGATGCCATTTATCGCATGGCCGAGCGTGCGCCAGAATCATTGGAACAAATTGAAGCCCTCAGCGTATTGCCGCCAAAGACGTTCGCACGTCATGGTGAAAACTTGCTGACAGTCATTACGCACGCACGCACGCTAGAGCCGCGCACACTCGCAAACGATGATCGCTTAGAGCCAGAAATCAAGGCACGCGTCACCAAGCTGCAAGAACGTCTGCGCGCCATTGCTACAACGCTGCAAGTACCGCCCAGCATGTTGGCACCACGCGTGGACATCGAAGCGCTCGCGCTGTTTGGCGCAGAGGCACAGGCCAACGTGTTGAAAGGCTGGCGACGTGATGTGGCGGGAACTGAACTGCTGAAACTGCTGGCTTAATTCACGCCCGCTCAGAACGAAAAAGCCGCTAGCGATTTGCTAGCGGCTTTTTTTGTTCTAATTTTTAAACGTGCACTTAGAGCGCGTCAATGATGCGATCAAAAATTTCGTCGAGCGTACCGATACCATCAACATCCACCAGCTTGTGCTGATGTGCGTAGAAGTTCAGCAACGGCTTGGTTTCACCGTTATAAACCTCAATGCGATGACGGATCACATCTTCCTTGTCGTCAGCGCGGCCTTCTTTCTTGGCGCGGTCGAGCAAACGGGCAACAATTTCTTCATCTGCCACAGCCAAATGCACGGCGCGACTGACAGGCGGCTGCTTCAGGCGTTCCAGCATGCCATCCAGTACCTTGGCTTGCACAACATTGCGCGGAAAGCCATCAAGGATGAAGCCGTGCGCAGTATCAGGCTGCTGTAGGCGTTCTTCAACGATACCGATAACGATTTCATCTGCAACCAACTGACCAGCATCCATCGCGGCTTTAGCCTTAACACCCATTGGGGTGCCAGCCTTGACCGCGCTGCGAAGGGCATCGCCGGTCGAGATTTTTGGGATTTTGTAGTGGGCCACAAGCTTCTCGCCTTGGGTGCCCTTTCCTGAGCCGGGCGCACCCAGCAGAACAATTCTCATGTTTTAACTATCTCTTTGACTTGAAGTTCTGTTTATTTGCGGCCTGTTTTAGACGGTTGACGCCGGCCGCTTATGGCGGAAATTACCTGTTGCCCCTCTCTACGTCAACGCACTCTATGGCCGGAGGTGGCTTTCTCCATTAAACTAAAGGACTTAGAAACCAACTCCAATTCCCGTATGCCACGCAACGCGTTCTATGCCTAATCGGGTGGCGCGTAATCCGCTGCAATACAGCACGCTACAAAACTAGGGCGTGCCCAAAGTCGCGGGCCGGAGTTTCGAGATTTAACGCATTACATTTTACCGCCGCGCATTGCGCGGATTTTTAAGTCACTGACCAAGAGGCAACATCATGGGTATTGAAGCACTGGGCCCGGGCGAAAAGGCCCCCAACGAGTTCTACGTCGTCATCGAAATCGCCGCTAACGCTGGCCCGGTGAAGTACGAAGTGGACAAAGAAAGCGGCATGTTGATGGTTGACCGTTTCATGAACGTGTCGATGCACTACCCAGCCAACTACGGCTACATTCCGAAAACCCTCGCTGGCGACGGCGACCCGACCGACGTGCTCGTACTCACGCCGTTCCCGATCGTGCCTGGCTGCGTGATCAAGTGCCGCGCGGTTGCCGTTCTCGACACCGTCGACGAAAAGGGCACCGACGCCAAGCTGCTCGCCGTGCCGACTGACAAAGTTTCGACCAAGTATTACGAGAACATCAAAGACATCGGCGACGTTCCGCCACGCCTGCTCAACGAGATCAAGCACTTCTACGAACGCTACAAAGATCTGGAAGAAGGCAAGTGGGTGAAGGTTGCTGGCTGGCGCGATGCAGC
>JAZKEM010000020.1:0-5030 GCA_040387055.1 Pseudomonadota bacterium
CCAAAGTGCACTTTGCTGCCAGCGAGACGCCGGAGTTTGATGGTTGGCGTTGGGTCGACTACTGGCATCCGCTGACGGAAGTGGTGGAGTTCAAGCGTGAGGTTTATGACCGTGCTTTGAATGAGCTTGGGTCCTTGATTGGTGCGGCGCCGAAGCCTGCTGCGTAGGGTGCGCTACGCGCACCAAAGACCTTCATCGGTAGAGAAGCAGCGGTGCGCACAGCGCACCCTACAAAATAAAAAAGCCCCGCATTGCGGGGCTTTTTTTGAAGCGCGTTACTTACTCGTCCAAGAAGCTACGCAGATAGTTCGCGCGGCTCGGATGGCGCAGCTTACGCAGCGCTTTAGCCTCTATCTGACGAATGCGCTCACGAGTGACGTCGAACTGTTTGCCGACTTCTTCCAGCGTGTGGTCGGTGTTCATGTCGATGCCGAAGCGCATGCGCAGAACCTTGGCTTCACGCGGGGTGAGGCTGGCGAGGATCTGGTGCGTGGCTTCTGCGAGCGATGAAGACGTTGCTGATTCCAACGGCGAAACTGCCATGACGTCTTCGATGAAATCGCCCAAGTGTGAATCTTCATCGTCGCCAATAGGCGTTTCCATCGAGATCGGTTCTTTGGCGATCTTGAGGACTTTGCGGATCTTGTCTTCCGGCATTTCCATCTTCACGGCCAACTCTTCAGGAGTTGGTTCGCGGCCCATTTCCTGCAGCATCTGACGCGAAATACGGTTGAGCTTGTTGATCGTTTCGATCATGTGCACCGGAATACGAATGGTGCGGGCTTGGTCGGCGATCGAGCGCGTGATGGCCTGACGAATCCACCACGTTGCGTACGTGGAGAACTTGTAACCACGACGATATTCAAATTTGTCGACGGCCTTCATCAGGCCGATGTTGCCTTCCTGAATCAAGTCGAGGAACTGCAGGCCACGGTTGGTGTACTTCTTCGCAATCGAGATCACGAGGCGAAGGTTGGCTTCCACCATTTCCTTCTTCGCGCGACGAGCCTTGGCATCGCCAACGTTCATGCGGCGATTGATGTCTTTGATTTCGTCCAGCGTCAGCAGGTTGTCGCCTTCCATCTTGCGAAGGTTGGCTTGGTACTCAAAGATTTCTTCTTTGCGGGTGTTCAGCTCGGAAGAATATTTGCGTTTGCCGCGAATCGCTTTAACGATCCAGTCTTCGCTCGTTGCGCCGCCTTCTTTGTACATGCGCAGGAATTCGTCACGTGGCATACCAGCGTCAATGACGCAGATGCGCATGATCAACTTCTCGGTGCTGCGAACCTGATCAACGCGTGCACGCAGGTTGCGCGTGATTTCGTCGACCATCTTCGGTGACAGCTTGAAGGTCATGATCAGCTCAGCAACCGCTGCGCGGGCCTGCTGAGTCTTTTTGTTGGCGCTGCCGAGTTTGCCCAACGCGTCCCAAGCCTTGTCGTACAGGCTCTGGAGGTCAGCAAATTTTTCTGCGGTCAGAACTGGATCTGGGCCAGTGTCGACAGCTTCTTCTTCATCATCGGCACCAGCAACGACATCGAGTTCAGCTTCATCGTCGTCTTCTGCCACTTCAGGTGGAGGCGGCGGAGGCGGTGCTTCTTCAGCGTTAGGATCAAAGAAGCCGGTAACAATTTCTGCGAGACGCTTCTTGCCAGCTTTATGCAGCTCGAACGACTCGAGCAGGATCGCAACGGTCTCTGGGTACTGCGCCATCGCGTACATGGCCTCGTTGAGGCCTTCTTCGATGCGCTTTGCGATGCGGATTTCGCCTTCGCGGTTGAGCAGTTCAACGCTACCCATTTCGCGCATATACATGCGCACGGGGTCGGTGGTGCGACCAAACTGATCGTCTACCGTGGCGTTGGTGATCGCTTCTTCAGCGGCGTCTTCTTCTTCTTCAGCCGTTGCAACAACGGCGGGTTCGGCGAACAACTGCGATTCGGTATCCGGCGCTTCTTCGTGAACCGGAATACCCATCGCCTGAATCATGCTGATGATGTCTTCGATCTGCTCTGCATCTACGATTTCAGGTAGATGGTCAGCAACTTCAGCGTAAGTCAGAAATCCTTTTTCTTTGCCTTGCGCAATCAGGGCTTTGATCTGGGATTGTTTATCAGCGACGGCAGGATTGACGGTCATATTCGACTGAACTCTGTAACGAAAAAGCGGCCAAAAATGGCCGTCATGTGCTGCTAATTATACACATTCGCCCTAAAAACCCGCTCAAAAGTTGCTAAGAAAGGCCCTCGTTTAGGGCCCATTTTAGGACTGCCCTTTGGTGGCTAAGTCTCTGGTAATGCTTTCAATTTCTCTGGTTTCGGCGACCGTCAGTGGGCGCAGACGGGCTTCGGCCAGCAGGTTCTGAACTCGCGCACGCAAACCCTTTTGCAGGAGGTGCGTAATCGTGTCCAAAAATTCGCGTTCCAGCGTGTTTTCATCCACGTTAACTTCTTGCTGGAGCAGTCTTTCCAAGGCCTTGGATTTTGGAGTGTCGCGCCAGAATTCAAGCAATTGTGCGGCGTGTGCATCCGGGTGTGCATGGAAGAAATCGATCATCTCGATCAAATACTCCACGCCGGGTGCGTCGCTCTGTGCGAGCAATTCAAAATGCTCGACACGCTCGGCCAGCGCAGGGCGCTCTAGCAAAAGCTGCATCGCGCGTTTAATCGGGCGGCTTGCGCCTGTCTCGGCTTTGCCAGGGCCTGGCGATACATTCTGAGCGTAGCTCGATGGCGTTGAGCCGCCGTTCGCTAGCGGGCGATTGAGCGTTGCTTCCATGTCAGCGCGCGACAGGCGCGTGAGGCGTGAGAGCTCATCAAGAATCAGTGCGCGCAATGGGCCTTCACGTAGTTTTTCGACATGTGGTTTTGCTAGCGCAGCCAGACGTGCGCGGCCGTCCATGCTGCCGAGATTCACTTGCTTGGCGAGTTCACCCAGCAGGAATTGCGAAAGCGAAAGTGCTTCACCAATACGTTTGCGGAATTCCTCTGCGCCAATTTCCTGCACCAGCGTGTCGGGATCGTGGCCGTCGGGCAAAAACATGAAGACGCACTCGCGGCCTTCATAAACTTCTGGCAGCGCTTGTTCCAATGCGCGCCATGCAGCGGCGCGGCCTGCACGATCACCGTCGAAGGAGAACACGACTTTGCTGGTGGATTTGAACAGTAGATGCAGATGTTCTTGCGTGGTCGCGGTGCCGAGCGTTGCGACGGCTTCATGGATGCCGTGCTGCGCGAGCATGACGACGTCCATATAGCCTTCAACGACGATCAGATAGGGCAGCTTGGAATCTGATTGCTTGGCTTCGTAGAGGCCGAACAGATTGCGACCTTTGTGGAATAGCGGTGTTTCAGGCGAGTTCAAATACTTCGCGGGATCGTTGCCCATGGTGCGTCCACCGAAGGCAATCGTACGGCCGCGCGTGTCGCGGATCGGGAACATCACGCGATTGCGGAAGCGATCGTATACGCCACTGCCATCATCGCGTTTGATCAGCAGTCCTGCGTCTACCGCGTGTTTAGTGTCTTGGAAAAATTTGGTCAGCGCGTCCCATGATTCTGGTGCGTAACCGATGCCAAAAGTTTTGGCAGTTTCGCCGCTGACGCCGCGCTTCTTCAAGTACTCGATTGCAGGTTGATACTTGCGGAGTTGATCGCGGAAGAATCGTTCCGCAGCAGCAGAGGCATCGAGCGGGCCATCGAGTACGAGGCGATCAGTGTGGTGCCCGCCTTCACGCGGAACTTCCAAGCCAGCATTGCGTGCGAGATCTTCAATCGCTTCAACGTAGGTGAGGCGATCGAATTCCATCAGAAATCCGATGACGTTGCCGTTCTTGCCAGAGCTGAAGTCGAAGAACATTTGCTTCGACGGATTGACGAAGAACGACGGCGATTTTTCGTGCGTGAACGGGGAGAGCCCGCGATATTCCTTGCCTGCGCGTTTTAGTTCCACGCGCGAGCTAATCACCTCGACGATATCCGTTCGTGCGAGGAGATCTTGGATAAACGATTCAGGAATGCGACCACCGGCCATGCGCGGAGTTTACCGAGGTATGCGAAGGAAAGAGGAGTAAAACAAAATCCCCGCCGAAGCGGGGATGGGGTAAGCGCTTAGCCTGCCAGCTGTGCTTTGATCAGGCCCGAGAGCTTGCCCATATCGGTGCGGCCCTGTGCCTTGGGTTTGATCCATGCCATGACCTTGCCCATGTCCTTGCCCTCAACCGCGCCGGTCTCGGCAACGGCCTGCTTCACGAGGGCCACGAGCTCATCGGCCGTCAGCTGTTCGGGCAGATAAACCATCAGGATTTTGATTTCTTCGGCTTCTTTGGCTGCCAGTTCAGGGCGGCCGCCGTCGGTGTACTGCTTTTCGGAATCGCGGCGCTGCTTGATCATCTTTTCGATGGCGGCGCTGACTACGGCGTCGGTGAGTTCGACGCTATCAACGACTTCGCGCTGCTTCATTTCAGCAGTGAGCATGCGCAAAACCGACAGGCGCAGTTTTTCTTGCGCACGCATCGCAGTTTTGACGTCTTCAAGAACGCGGGTTTTGAGGTCTTGTGACATTTTTAGAGTCCGTCTTGATGAGCTACAGGGAGCTGTGACGGACTTGAAGAGCAGACCGGCACAAGTTGAAATGTGCCGGCCTTATAACCGGCTCTTAGTACAGGCGAGTACGACGGGTCGCTTCGCGAGATACTTTCTTCTGCTGACGCTTCACAGCAGCTGCGCGCTTGCGCTTCTGTTCCTGGCTTGGCTTTTCGAAGAATTCCTTCTTGCGAACGTCGGTGAGGACTCCGGCTTTTTCGCAGGTGCGCTTAAAACGGCGCAGGGCGACTTCAAACGGCTCGTTATCACGGACACGTACAGTTGGCATTGTTCAAGATTCTCAGGATACAGCGAAGGGGCACACGCCCAGTAAAAGGGCCGCGATTCTATGCCGTTCGCGCCTTTGGCGCAATCCGGCATAGAATCGCGTGTCGACGTCCCTGTCTTTGTTCCGAGGCATCCTGCCTCGGACTATTCAGTAAAGAC
>JAZKEM010000020.1:5040-6181 GCA_040387055.1 Pseudomonadota bacterium
GCGCGTCGACGTCCTTGTCTGGGTTCCGGGACATCCCTGTCCCGGACTATTCATTACAGCCCCATCTTAAAACCCTTAGTCCTTATGCCCGTTCTCGGCATCGAAACCTCCTGTGACGAAACGGCTGCCGCCATCTATGACGGCGAACGCGGGCTGCTGGCGCACACCTTATATAGCCAGGTCGCCCTGCATGCCGAATACGGTGGTGTGGTGCCGGAGCTAGCCTCGCGCGATCATGTTGCGCGTATTAACCCATTGATTCGTGAGGTTTTAGCTCAGGCCAATCTGAGGACCGAGCAGCTCACTGGCGTGGCTTATACGGCAGGTCCGGGGCTGGTCGGGGCTTTGATGGTGGGTGGTGCTGTAGCTGCCGGGATTGCCGCGGCCCATAACCTGCCGCTGATTCCGGTCCATCACATGGAAGGCCATTTGCTGGCCCCGATGCTGGAAACCGACCGCCCGCAATTCCCGTTCATGGCGCTGTTGGTTTCCGGCGGGCACACCCTGCTGGTGGCCGTTCGCGGAATTGGCGAATACGAAATTCTCGGCGAGAGCCTGGATGACGCCGTTGGTGAGGCCTTCGACAAGACCGCCAAGATGATGGGCCTGCCGTATCCCGGTGGGCCGCATTTGGCCAAGCTCGCACAACTGGGCACACCAGGCCGTTACAAATTCCCGCGTCCGATGACGGATCGTCCGGGGCTCGATTTTAGTTTTAGCGGCCTCAAAACTGCGGTGCTCACTGCTTTGCCTAAAGGCGCCAGCGATCAAGACAAAGCAGATATCGCGCATGGCTTCCAAGAAGCGGTGACTGAAACACTCGCAATCAAATGCGCACGCGCGATTGAGCAAACCGGATTCCCTGCATTGGTGGTGGCCGGTGGTGTTGGCGCGAATATCCGTTTGCGCGAACGCCTCGGCGAATTCGCGCGCAAGAACAATATTTCGTTGCATTTCCCGCGACACGAATTTTGCACCGACAACGCCGCGATGATTGCTTACGTTGGCTGGGCTCGTCGTTCGCAAGGACAACACACGCACACACTGCTAGCGCGTCCGCGTTGGCCGATCACTGAGCTGGAAGCCGTTTAAGCATGGACAAAGTTTTCATTCGTGGACTGCAAGCGCACACCGTTATCGG
>JAZKEM010000021.1:0-12856 GCA_040387055.1 Pseudomonadota bacterium
CGCCAGCACCACGTTCTCTTCACGGCAGATGGCGGCAAAGGCATCGAAGGATCCATTGAGTGGCTGCCACCAATTGAAGGCGTTGCGCTGACATTTGGAGCCTCATACAACAAAACAGTCACCAGCGTTCCATTCAAGTTAAGTGATTCAGAAACGGTTCCAACCGGAACACCTTTTCCACAATCTCCAAAATGGCAGACCGCAACTACCCTCGCTTATGCACCGGATATCGGCGATTGGAAGCCCAGCATTGCAATCACGCATACCTACCTCAGCGAGGCAATTAACGATCTGTCGACCAAGCTTTCGATCTTTGGTTATCAGCAATTGGATTTAAACCTGAGCCTCGTCAATCCAACACTTCCATGGCTGCCAAGTATTTCGGTGATTGGCACCAACATCCTGGACGAGCGTGGCATCACGTATAGAAATGGTTCTGCCGCTGGCAGCGCGACCGCAAACTTTGTTGACACTGTTTACACCCGCCCACGCGCTATCACCGTACGCATCAGCGGAAAGTTCTGAAGATTTACACCGCCAAATTAATCAGGTGAAACATTGAACAGAAAATTAGATCAGGCTGGCGAATGGCATGAAGGCGGCGAAGGCAGCACGCTAGTATTGGTACATGGCTTCAGTGCCTCATGGCGCTACTGGAAACCATTGTTGCCACTTCTGGAAAAGCACCATCGCGTGATAGCGCTGACTTTGCCTGGTCATGTCGGCGGCATTCCGCTGAAGAAACGTCCCAGCCCTTTGAGTATCGCTGAAGCACTTGCAGAACAGTTGCGCCAGCGTGGAATCACTAAGGCGCATTTTGTCGGTCAGTCGCTTGGTGGCTGGATGGTCTTTGAAATGGCACGCTTGGGGCTTGCTCGTTCTTCAATGGGCGTTTGCTCAGCGGGCGCTTTCAAAACACGCGATGACGTTGTTACTTTCATGCGTGATGGACAAGCTGCACTCAAGTTCTTGCCTTACGCGGTCCCTGTACTCAAATTCATGTCGCGCTTCTCCTTCCTGCGCAGGCTTGCACTCGCACGCGAGATGAAGCACGGCGACAGAATGCCGGCTGCTGATGCATGGAAACATTTCGACAATCTTTCGCGCCTGACCATCGCCAAAGAATTTCTCGATGAAAAGCTAGATCCGATTCAGCCTCTACCTGCCGACTGCAATGTGCCTCTACGGGTGCTCTGGGGCGCTCAAGATGTGATTCTGCCTTTCGAGAGATTTGGCCAGCCCTTACTCGACACACTGAAACTACCCTCATGCGTCATGGTGGATCACTGGGGCCACACGCCAATGTTTGATGATCCTCAACGTCTTGCCGATGAAATACTCGAATTCATACGCGAAGTCGAAAGCAAAGAAATCAGCGTGGCGAGTTAAATCCCTCCACGTTACCGTCTCCTCGATCCTTAATTAGGATCTTTTTCAAGCCGCCAATTGGCGGCTTCTTTTTGTCTAGACAATAAAGCTTGATGTAGCCCACCCTAAGCCCCCTCTAGCTGGGAGGGTACGCAACAATATCTGTACCGTATTTTTCTCGTAAGGCGGCTCGAGACCCTGCCCCTCAGACGCAGTCTGCACCCGTGCTCGCGCCATGACGCTGCGAATCAACGGCAAATTTCACGAGAGCGATCAGTGACTAAAAATAACTGCGGAAGCAGCTTCAACAAGAATAAAGGAGCGATACGAAAGTCCATGATGATTACATTCGCTTTGTTAGTGGCTTTCATCGCCTGGCTTGCCTACGCCATGCGCGATCCGGCCATGTTGCCGGCAACACCGGTGCAAGCCGCATTGCCGCAGGACTTCATATGGGGCGTGTCGTCTTCGGGTTATCAGAGCGAAGGTGGCGCGATGGACTCCAACTGGACTCGCTTGAATGCCCTTCATCCGGAACGAGATGAGTATGGAACCTCGGTCGACTTCCGTCATCGCTACCGCGAAGACGTGGCACTCGCAAAGGCGATGGGCATCAACACTTATCGCATCGGCATCAACTGGGCGCGCGTAGAGCCAAAGAAAGGACAGATCGACGAAGCCGAAATGGCTTATTACGACGACGTTATTCTGGCCTTGAAACAGGCGGGTATCACACCACTGATTACGCTAGATCACTTCGTTCATCCAGGCTGGGTTGCTGATCAAGGTGGCTGGACCAATCCACAAACTACGAAAGATTTTGTGGTCTATAGCAGCATGATCGCGAAGCGTTATCACCACGACGTTCGCCTCTGGATCACCTTCAATGAAGAAGGAACGTATCAGTTGCTCGAGGCGTTCCAATACAAGCGCGGCCTCGGCAAAATTTTGGGTGCGCGCGACAATCTCGTGGCTGCACATCGCGAGACTTATGACGTTATCCATGCACTCGATCCAACAGCCATGGTCACGTCGAACATTATCTGGATGGGCGACCACCTCGGCAGCGGCTTTCTGCAAGGCCTGACCGACTGGATGTTCCTCGACCGCATTGAAGACAAATGCGACGTCATCGCCATCGACTACTACGCCGCCAACCTGCCGCGAGCCATCAAGAACGGCAAACAGTGGGGAATCTTCCCGGAACCGGCAGGCATTTATCGCGCCTTGAAAACTCTCAAAGCGCGTTACCCGAACAAGCCTTTACTGATTGCCGAGGCCGGCATGCCGACCGAAGACGGCCAGCCTCGCGACGACGGGGTCACACGTGAAGACCTGCTACGCGACAGCGTCTATTGGGTTCAGCGTGCACGCGAGGACGGCATCAATGTGGTCGGCTTCATGGTGTGGTCACTGACCGACAACTTCGAATGGGGCAGCTATACCCCACGCTTTGGCCTGTACACCGTTAACGTCAAAACGGATCCATCGCTGACACGTATTCCCACCGCTGCGGTGCCCGCTTATCAGGAAATCATTCGAATCGGTGGCGTTGGCCCAAGCTATCGACCCGTGATCGCGCAGTACTAGCGCCAAGACCGTCTCCTCGATCCTTTGAAATAACCGTTTGAAAGAACAGTGTATGAAGAGCAATGATCAGCAACCCTAAGAAAAAAAATGCCCGCACAAAGACCAACTTTGGTTGGCGATTAAACCTGATGTTTGGCCTTGTGGATTTCTTTACGCTTATCGGCCTCATTCCGCCGATCACGGAAGTGACACGCTGGCCGATGAAAAAACGTCAGTCCATGAAACTTGGCGGAGCGATGATCCACCCTCCACTGCCTTCTAGCGTAAAGATCACTGAAGAGACGATCTCACCTTTAAACGCAGAACCATTCGCCGTTCGCATCTTTACCCCGACGGTAGTCGACGCTTCCCGCCCAACCGTGCTGTTCATGCATGGTGGCGGTTGGATCGCTGGCGGAATGGCTTCCATGGATTACCTATGCAGCAACGTGGCTGACGGCGTTGCCGCGCGAGTCATCTCGGTTGAGTATCGACTGGCACCGGAGTTTCCATTTCCTGCCGGTCTTGAAGACAGCTATGCAGCGTTATCCTGGCTGGCACAGAACAATTCATCAGCAAGCGGCATCGCAGTGATGGGCGATAGCGCTGGCGGCAACCTCGCCGCTGCCTTATGCATTCTGAGCAAACAACGCGGCGGACCACGTATCGTTCATCAAACGCTGATCTATCCGGTGCTGGATGCAACGTTGCAGTCAGACTCCATGAATACTTATACCGGTGGCGGCCTGAAGCGCCATGAACTCGTCGGCATGGTCGCGCACTATCTGCAAGGAAAGGTGTCGCCAGAAAATCCACTGGTCTCACCTTTGTTGGCGTCGGATGTTTCAGGTTTACCCCCTGCTTTCGTCCTGACTGCAGATGCCGATCCGCTGCGAGACGAAGGCAAGCTTTACGCTGATAAATTGTCAGCAGCTGGAATTGCAGTGCGCTATCTGAATGTGCTCGACGCACCTCATGGTTTTGTTGCTTTGCCGAAGCTATGCAAGGCAACCGCCGGCACAGTGAAAGAGATCATCTCTGAACTGCGCGCCGTAAAATCTTCTTAGAGAATTCTGATGAACAAATCGACCCCCTCTTATCCGGACACGCTGCCATTGCCTGAAGTCTATGAAGGCGGCGCGGGAACTCCTTTGGTTTTGATTCACGGCTTTGGTGGCAATTGGCGTATGTGGAAGCCGGTGTTGCCAATCTTGGAGAAACATCACCGCGTCATTGTTCCAACCTTGCCGGGTCATTCGGGTGGCCTTCCGCTCACTCAAAAAGTCTCGCCAGCTGCGATTGCTGATGCGCTTGCCGCACAGCTGCGCGCACGCGGATTGAATCAGGTGCATGTTGTCGGTCAGTCGCTGGGTGGTTACATGGCGATTGAAATGGCGCGACGCGGTGTTGCGCGATCCGTGCTGGCCATTTCTTCTGGCGGCGCGTGGAAAGATGACGCGCGCATGGCTAAAACCGTTAAGAAGATTCGCGCGACATTCAAAGTGATGCCGTATCTGAAATGGCCTTTGTCACTGATACTGGGAATCACGCCGCTTCGCAAAATTTTCCTCAGTGGCGATATGGAGCACGGCGACCGAATTTCTGCCGCAGAAGCTCGTGGCATGCTGCATCACGGACTGAACTGCCCAATCGCTCTCGATTTTCTGAACAGCGGTCTGCCACAAGTAGAATCATTGCCTGCCGACAATAAAACACCGATCAGCGTCGTCTGGTGCGAAAAGGACAGCGTGCTGCCATTCGATGAATTTGGTCAGCCTTTCCTCGACAGATTCGGCTTGAAAACTCACGGCGTACTTGCTGGCTGCGGTCATCTGCCGATGTACGATGATCCAGCTGCTGTCGCTGCTGCCATCCTCGACAATATTCGAGATGTTGAAGCCAAGAAGACCGAGTAGCATGGGTCTCAATGACACAAATTTCTCCAGCGCGTTTGCGCGCTTCTGTTTTTTATTTCTTCTTTGCCAACGGGCTTTGTTCGGCTTCTTGGGCGAGTCGCATTCCTGATATCAAGTTTGCGCTCAGCCTCAGCGATGCGATGTTGGGAACCTTGTTGTTAGCAGCGCCGATTGGCCAACTCATCTTTGTGCCCGTTGCAGGACAGTTCGTTTCTCATATTGGCAGCCGTCTGACGCTGCGCATTACCTTTCCGCTCATCACGCTGGTGATCTTTCTGATTGGTTGCGCATCCAGTATCTGGCCATTGGCCGCATTACTGTTCTTGCTCGGCGTCATCGGCAATTTGATGTTCATCGCCATGAATACACAGGCCGTTGGCGTTGAGATGATGTACGGCCGCGCGATCATGTCTTCATTCCATGGTGGCTGGAGCATCGGCGGCTTTACCGGCGCCGCACTCGGCATGCTGCTGCGCACGCACGACGTTGGCCCTGCCCCGCACTTCCTGATTGTTGCTGTGTTGGTTGCAATCGGTGTGTTGCTGAATGCACACGCGCTGATCGCACACGAAGCGCCACCTGCCGAGGACAGACCGCCATTGTTCGGCAAACTCAACCCAGCGTTGCTCAGTCTGGGTGTGATTGGACTTTGCGGGCTCGCCGCTGAAGGCACGATGTTTGACTGGAGTGGCGTCTACTTCAAGCAGATCGTGCAGCCATCTGAAAATCTTGTTTTGCTTGGATACGCTGCTTTTATGACGTGCATGGCGATTGGTCGTTTTGCTGGCGATCGCCTGACTCAGCGTTATGGCTATCTCAAAACGCTTCAAGCCAGCGGTCTGCTGATCTTCACCGGCCTCGGCCTCTCAGCGCTGGTGCCGAATATTTACTGCGCAACGCTAGGCTTCATGATCACCGGCTTTGGTGTCAGCACGGTTGTTCCGACGCTCTTCAGCATCGCCGGCCGTTCCGGAATCGCTAATCCCAGCATGGCCATCGCCACAGTTTCCGGATTGGCATTCTTTGGCTTTCTCGCCGCGCCCCCGTTGATCGGCTATATCGCCGAAGCGACCAGCATGCGCATCTCTTTCTTCGTGATTGCCCTGCTTGGGCTCAGCATCAGTCTGCTCAGCAGTCGGGCGTCACTGGTGCGTGACACTCATAAATAGGACCAATCAGATATTCCTTAAGCAGACTAGCTTTGTCTTAGTCCTGTCATCAATGCGCCATAAAATTCTCATCTCGCTTAAAGCGCATAAACAAAGCAAGGGAACGTCATGGGTGCACCGCGTCGCCGCAAACCTCGTCGCACGGGGATTACACGTCGTCAGTTTTTGATTCGGGCTGGAGCGGGTGCGGCTGCAATTACCGCTCTGCCTATGCTGCCCGGCTGCGGACGCAGCGAATCAGTCGTTGGTTCTGATCTGACTGAGAATCCGTTCAAACACAGCGTAGCCAGTGGCGACCCGATGACGGATCGCGTCATCTTGTGGACACGCATTACGGCACCTGTGAACGCACCTGTTCCAGTGAATTATGTTGTTGCGTCTGACCCAGAGATGAAGCACGTCGTCTCAAGTGGCCTCACGCAAGCGACGGCTGATCGCGATTACACCGTAAAAGTGGATGCCAGCGGGTTGCAGCCATTTACGACTTATTACTATCAATTCTCAGTCGGCTCATTCACCTCACCTGTTGGCCGCACACGTACCCTGCCTACGGGCTCGCCAGAGCGACTGCGCTTTGGCGTAGTGGTTTGCGCCAGCTATGCGCATGGTTTGTTCAATGCTTATCGCCGTGTTGCCGAGCGCGCGGATCTCGATTTCGTTCTGCATTTGGGCGACTACATTTACGAATACAGCAGCGGCGAAGATGGCCATGAGGTCTACGGCGATTTCCGTGCCTATGAGCCGCCACACGAAATTTTGACGCTGCAGGATTACCGCATCCGTCACGCGCAGTACAAACGCGATGTCGACTTGCAGGAACTCCATCGTCAACATCCAATGATCAACATCTGGGATGACCATGAGTTTGCTGACAACGCCTATAAAGATGGCGCGGTCAACCACGGAGAGAAAGGCTTTGATGAAGGCGCATGGAGTGTCCGCGTCGCCAATGCGATGAAGGCATATTACGAATGGATGCCCACCCGCGAACCGGATGACAAAACCAATCCGCAACGCTACAACCGTAGTCTGGTGTTCGGTGATCTGGCGGAATTGATCTTGTTGGAAGAGCGCGTTGGTGCGCGTGACAAGCAACTGCCTGGCAATGTGCCGCCGGAGCTCGTCACCGAACTGCTGCCGCCATTGGCAACTTTGTTGCCGATAACACCCTTCACCCAGAGCGGTGCCTACACCGATCCCAATCGAACCATGCTGGGCAATGATGGAGAAGCCTGGCTCATTGATCGCCTACGCACTTCGAGTTCGCAGTGGAAGTTGTTAGGCCAAGGTGTGATGTTTGCGCAGCTCAAGGTGGTCGGCGTACCCAATGCGCTTGGCGCATCAATCTATCTGAATAGCGATCAGTGGGATGGCTATGCTCCAGCCCGTGATCGCATATTTGATGCGCTTAAAGGTGATGCCGCTAACAGCAAGATCGATAACGTTGTCGTGCTAACAGGCGATATTCATTGCTCATGGGCTTGCGATATCACCCCTGATCCGAATAACCCGCTGGATGCAGCCGGCGGTTACAACGCCATCAACGGCAATGGTTCATTGGCCGTCGAATACGTTTGCACTTCGATCACTTCGCCGGGCTTGGATGCACTGGCCCCAATACAGGATGTGTTGCGCGTAACCAATCCGCACATCAAATATGTCGATCTGGCCAAGAAAGGTTACATGGTGATGGATGTAACACCAGAACGAGTGCTGGGTGAGTATTGGTATGTGGACACTATCAGCGCGCCAAGCAGTACGCAGACTTTTGGCACAGCGTTTCAGGTTGCGCCCGGCACCAACCACTTGGTGGCGGCAAGCCAGAGCACGCCTAGGGACAATCCGCCGCCATTGGCAGGTTGACCATAAATCTGGGGGAATCAAGAATGCGCAACTCAGCTCAAACACATCAAATTGTTGATCTTGATTTTTTGATTAACAAATTGCGTTATGCAGGTCGCTCTGAGATTTCTCCAGAACGATTCGGACATGCTTTTGATTATGATCTGTTCGCTCTAGAGCGATTAGCGCATGTTGATCAACTCCATATTAAAGATTGGCGGATGTCTCCACCGCTTCAGAACTTTATGGAAAATGCGCTGAAGGTGATGGGCTCAGCTGCGCTTTTATTGACCGACATGGACGAGGCTAAAACCTGGTTCAAAAACTTTCGCTTTGCTGAGTTCGGCGATAAAACTCCAGAACAGCTGGTGTCCGATGGGCAGCATGCCGTTCTATTCAAGAAATTATCAGTGAGCGCGCAAAGCAATCGACAGAGATTTATTGAGCAGACAAACCCTCAGGCAACAGCTGCAGCCCATCTGTAACCCATGACTGCTGGCCTAGTAGCGAATCAAAGCCAGAACAATCTCAACGGCGATCAAGACAACAATCGTGATCTCCAGCAGTTGAGCTCGAGTGGCTGAAGATTCGTCATAGAGCGCGGTATAGGTATCACGGACGATAGAGAGCTTTCGATCAACCGCACTGCTCACGTTCGGCACGCGAAACAGCTCTATGGCTGAAGTATAGATACGTGCCAAATACACATCTTCAGTGACCTGAAGCGCGTTATCGACCTTCTCGGTCAGCTCTGTCACCTCTGCAACCAAGGTGTATAGCCGCCTCGCCAAGCTTGCAAAGCGCCCAGGTGCTGCCAGATACGCGGCACGGCGGGTTTCCTCGACGAGGTCGTACATTCTCGGCAATTCATCGTCCAGCAATTCGTCGTAGTAGCGCATTTCCAGCAACTGCGCGTTTGCTACTTCGAGAATATCTGCAACGTCCGAGTCCCCACGCGGCTCATAGATCAGCGCTCGATCCCAGGTTAATACGACAAGATCGTCTTCGTAATAAGAGAACTTATGCCGCATCAAATCGCGTCGAGTCCCTTCAGAGAGTGCACGTTTATCGCCTGAGAGCAGCGGAACCAGATCAATTCGATTCAACAGATCTGTCGCTGTGATGGGCTCGTTCCACTGATGGACAACGGCCAGAAGATAATCTTCTTGTAACTTGGATTGACTGGGCTTGAGCAGTGCTGGCGTGAGCCATTTGACCAGTGGATCAAGAATATTGGCCCACAAATCAGTACTCGAAGAGTACCCAATGGCTTGATCAATTCCTTCCAGTTTTCTGGAATATTCAGTCCACTCACAATCGCTTACTGCAGTGCGAACTGAAATGCAGATCACCCCAAAGTCATACAGGCGAGCGGTAACCGTCGCGGTCTCGAAACCCTGCTCCGACGGAACTTGAACAGCATCCAGCATCAAGACAACAGGTGGAACGCCGAATGAAATTGCCTTGACTGGCGCCGCACTCAAACGACGACGACTACTCGTGTTTGGCGAGCGCAGAGACCACAGCGCTTCAGCTTTTTCCAGATCAATGGCGTAGGCCACATCGAACAAACGCTGCGCAATAATTGATCCGGAAGTAACAATGAGATCAGTTTTCTGTTCGATCATGCCGGGCCTTAAGTGTTGTAATAAAGTTAAGGCGCGAACAAGTACTCACACCAAGCTTGTACATTCCTAACGGAAATGTCGCCTGTAACATGAGCAATACTGCCATTGGATTGTGACAGTGGCAGTGTCATCGATGAAACTTTGTTCAAACTCGTGAACCGTACTGATTCAATTTAACTTCTTAGTACTTATGCACAAGTTTAGAACAACGATACTCAGCGTCTCTGTGAATTTCTTGTGTCGCAAATGCGACGATCTACTCAGGGAAGCAACTTAAAAAGAAACCGGAGCAATGCTTCTGCTCCGGTTCTTTATTTACTTAAGCGTTGGATGCGGCCTGCTCCACGCATGCAACTGTGCATTCTCAGTTAAGGCCCGCTTTGTCCAAACCAAAAGCCTTGTCATAAATGCCCGGCGCGGTGCGGAATGCGACATTGAGGCGATTCCAAGCATTGATCGTGGCGACGCGGAAAGTCAGCGTCGAGAGTTCTTTCTCGTTGAACAGTTCACGGACCTCGGCATAGAGCTCGTCAGTGACGCCGTTAGGGGTAATCCGAGTCAGTGCTTCAGTCCATGCAAACGCTGCACGTTCTTTCGAGGTAAACAACGGTGACTCGCGCCAGATAGCAACGTGGTGCAGGCGCAGTTCACGTTCACCGTGCAACTTGGCTTCTTTGACATGCATGTCGAGACAAAAGGCACAGCCGTTCAGCTGTGACGCGAGGATATCCACCAACAGGGATAGCCCACGGTCAATGTGCCCGCTGTTGGCGATGCCCATGCCAAATTCGACAAGCTTCTTCATCAGTTCGGGCGACTGCTGCTGATAGTTCAAACGAGGTGAGGCGTTGCTGTTAGTCATGTTCTATTTCCATTAGCGAATCGTAAGGGCGATACTCATTGACGAATTGCATTTGATCGTCATGGTTAAGACGATCCAGCCTTGCGCTTTGTGACATCAATCTTGGAAATATTGATCAGCGTCCGAGTGTGGCCAAAACGCCTTGCAGCTTGTCAGGGTTGCGCTGGATATAAAGCGCAGCGATTCGGCCAGAATCAGTCGCCGAGAACGCCATTGCTATGGTCTGGATTAATTTGCCCGTTTCACCATCAAAAATCAGACAGCCCGGCATGCCGTTAACGCGTGCAGACTCCATGCGCCAGGCGCGGCTGGCTGGAAGCTTGCAGAAACCAATGAACGTTTTGGCGACAACCAGACCGCCCTGCAGCGGACGCGATATTGCAGTCGCTTTGCCGCCACCATCAGCCAGCATCACCGCGTCTTCGGTGAGCACTTTGGCCAGAGCATCGACATCGAAGTTCTTTACCGCTTCGCTGAAAGCACTGAACAGACGTTCGCGTTCCTCCGCTACAACCTCGTGACGCGCGTAGTCGGCTTTTACGTGGTTGCGTGCACGACTCGCGAGTTGGCGACACGCATCTGGACTGCGATCCAAACGCCGCCCGACTTCGCTGAAATCCAGATCGAACACCTCGTGCAATAAAAATGCCGCACGTTCTAAAGGCGAAAGGCGTTCCAGCGCGAGCATGAAAGCAACCGAGACATCCTGTGCAAACTCAGCCTGCGATTCCGGATCGGGCGACCAGTTGGCATCGTCGTTCAACAAGGGTTCTGGCAGCCACACGCCAAAATACTGCTCTCGCTTGACTGCGGCCGAGCCTAATAAGTCCAGACAAAGATTAGTCACCATGCGCGAGAGATACGCGCCCGTATGCTCAACCGTGCTCTCATCCACCTTGGCCCAACGCAGCCAAGCTTCCTGCACGATATCTTCAGCCTCGGCGCGCGAGCCGAGCATGCGGTACGCCAGCGCACGCAAACTGCTCGCATGTTCACGGTCGTAACGCTGGGCACGTTCGGAAAGGGTCATCACAGTAGCTGGGTTCATTCGGGTGCCTAAGTGGATCACATACCCGCTATAGACGAAATAGCCCGCCCCAATGTGACATCCAAACGAAATAAGTGGCAATAAAAAACCCGCCGGTTGGCGGGTCATGTTCAAGCAGACAAGGCTGCAATCAATCAACAACCACTTCGCTGATCTGCATCACTGGAGCCAGATCCGTGTAGTTCTTCACATCGCCCAGAATCTCGTTCGCGTTCGGTCCGAAGCCTTTTTGGAACGACTCGACCGAATCACAGAAGATATGGCACATAGCGACATAGGTTGCGGGTGCGCCGGGAGCGCCACCAGCCAAGCCTTTATCAACGGTGTAGCTATTGCAGGTGTCACCCATGAGGCTTTTCACCAGCGGCATGTGCTTTGTGCGGTAGTAGTCGTGATCAAACCGCGCGCCCGGGGTGTTGGGGTACATCACACTTACTTTAATCATAAACGTGCTCCTATTGATTAGGCCTGTTGAGGCTGTGCAGAGTAACGATCCGAATCAATACTCTAATCTTCAACCTTCACACAACACCTATCCGTATAGTTTGCGCCGATTGTCGAGCGCAGCGCGCATGCCCTGCTCTTTCACGAGCTTGAAGAAAGCGATGTATGCAGGGCTCTGGTGGAAGATGGCATCGAGTTCCGCGCCGCTTTGCCAGGACGCGAACATGCCCATGTTCTCGTAGAAGCGATTGGTTGCGCTCTTCAAGATGGCGAGATGATTCGACGGTGTTTTGGCAACGTCTAGCGCTAACTCGCGTGTCTGCTGATTGAGCGCTTCGCGTGGGGAAATCTGATTCACCAATCCAAGTCTTTCAGCTTCGACAGCACCGATGAGCTTGGCGGTGTACAACAACTCGCGCGTCTTACGCATGCCGATCAGCATCGGCCACATGAATACTGTGGGTGGAATACCGAGGTCGCGGCCTGCGGGATGACCGAATTGTGCATCTTCTCCAGCGACCACCATGTCGCAAATCGCCAGCAACTCGCCGCCACCCGACAAGCACAGGCCTTGTACCTGC
Organism: Pseudomonadota bacterium; assembly: GCA_040387055.1. Lineage (GTDB taxonomy): Bacteria > Pseudomonadota > Gammaproteobacteria > Nevskiales > Nevskiaceae > Stenotrophobium. The sequence continues at coordinate 12,428 of JAZKEM010000021.1, forward strand.
GCGATGATCGGTTTGGGAAATTTCCAGAGCTGGATCCAATGATCAACCAGACCCAGAATGTCCTGACGATCACGATCAAGATCAACCTTGCCGTCGTAGTTGGCGGGATACTGGCTGATCAGCCATTCGGATTCGTTGAGGTCATAGCCGACGGTAAACGCTTTGCCGCTGGCCTTGATGACGACGACTGAAACTTCCGGATCGCAGGCAACCTCTGCGAACAGCGCGCGCAACTCAGCTAGCAACGTGGCCGATAGTGCATTGAGTTTGTCGGGTCGGTTCAGTGTGACCGTCAGAATTTTATCGGCACGCTCGGTGAGCAGCGTTTTATAGGTCGTCATTTTTAGTGTCTGTCGAAGAAGCTTTGGTAATTACCCTTGAGCAGATCGCGTCCGATGATCAGCTTCATCACCTCGGATGAACCTGCAG
>JAZKEM010000022.1:0-3734 GCA_040387055.1 Pseudomonadota bacterium
GCAGGCAAACTCGACGAAACCAAAGTGCGTTCGGCCAAAGATATGCGCGAGCTGATTACGCCTTCACGCGAACGTGCCTTGGCCTTGAACAAAGCCTATATGGCGCTCGTGCGCGAACAGGACTTTGCCCACGGACGCGATGCCGTCGCACAACCCGCGAAGAACGTGCACACACAGATCAAGAATGGCGATACCGGGCTGAAGAAAAATGGCGCGGTCTATAAAGATGGAACGCTTTGGTTGGAGTGGCCTAAGCCGGTCACTCCAACTCACGAATAAATTTACGGCGCTTTGAGAAAGATCGGATTGCTGATTGCCGTACGCGTTTGCAAATTACGCGTCTCAACACGCCAAAAAGTACCGAGCGGACCTTCATTCAAAGTATTCCGCCCAACCTCAATCTCATGCACAAAGGGATCGCTGGTGATCGGCACTGCAAGCGTCGGCACGGGCAGTCCATTAGGCAAAGGCAAGGCGATTGGCAAAGTAACGCCCAGCTGAATTTCACCGTTGCGGTAGTAACTCAACAATTGGCCCATACCGCCAGTGACGGTCGTGCGCAGCTTCACCGTGCCGTTGGCCGCGACCTTGAGCGTGTCACCAAAAATAGCGTGCTGCCCATCAGAAGTGCTCGCTTCAAATTGCAGCGATGGGCTCGCCGTCACGCCACGCGTTTTCACGTAAGCATGACCCGCTTTGATCGCCGCCTTGATTGCAGTGCGTGACAACTCAGGCGCATAAACCACCGTCGCCGATGAGCCATAGCCTTTGCGCTCACGCTGATCTGGCGCATCAACGCCTTTTGAGTCGCTGCCAGAGACACCGGTAATTTTGTGCCCTGCACTCAACTGCTGATCCCACAGCGCCAGTGCGGTCGTCATAAACGGATTTTCGATTTTCGGATCTGATAGCGGCACGCCAAGATCATCGGCCGTTGTCAGCAGTGGGCCGTTGAGAATCTCCATCGTGTCGACCTGATCCCAATCGATCTGATCGCCTAATTCGAAATAACAACCACGGCAGAAATTGGAAAACAGCGGCGGCGGAAAGCTGGTGGGATGATTGATCTGGAACAGCGCACCATCGGCTTTTATCGCCTTCTGAACATCGCTAATTTTGACGTTCTCAAAACCATGGCGGTATTCGCTGACGTGCGGCGTTTCGCCGTGACCCATGACGTGACCGTAGTAAGTGATGATTTCACGGCCCGGATAAATCAACAGGTCAGGATTTGCGCGCTGCACGGCGCCAAGCGTGCGCCAATGTTGCGTAGTGACGTATTCCGTCACCATCAGGAAATCGAGCTTTGCAGCGCGCGCCTGTTGAATAAATCCATCCCAGTCCGGCGCATTGGGATTGGAGTGATAAGCGTGCATGTGGAAATCACCGCTGTACCAACCTGCAGCACTGCGCGCGACATGGTTCTTGTCGACCGGATTATTGGCAGGCGTTGTACCACCACCAACCTTGCACTCCACCTTCACCACCCAATCAGCACCCTGCGGTGACGATGCACCAACACCCAGATCGGCATACCAAACGCCTGGCTCAATCTTGCCCGGAAGGTAGCCGCGATCAGCAGCGCCGGCCTCAACAAAAACGGGACTCTGTTCCTGATCAATACGCCCCTGCCGCGAACCAGACCAACCACGAAAACCAGCATTGCTGCGATAGCCATGTTGATCCCACAAGCCAAGATCCAGCGTGGTGGACGTGAGCGGTGTTGAGGGCAGGCCGGGCTTATCAGTCCAGCCGTAACTCACTTCAACACGGCCTGTTCCTGACGCAACTTTGAAAGGCAGCATGCGATAGGTTTTGGCATCGCTGCTGCCAATGCTGCCGCTGAACTCCAATGCAGGCTGGCCAGGCGCGCAGCGCGCGGCATCCGTCGGTGGCGTGGGCACGGGGCCCGATGATGATTCGCCATCAGGACTAGAGCTGCTGCCGCAAGCGGCAAGCATTAGCGTCGATAGCGCGACGATAAGAGCGCGTGAAATTTTCATGGCGCGAGTCTAAATGCTGGGATGCTTTTTTTAGTGACAACGGAGCTAAATAAACTGCCCCCGGTAAAGTTATATATTGTTTAATTATATTAATTACACATATATAAAATCACTTCAAACAGACAAGCATAATTACCTTCACCCGTATGCCGTAGTGTGGGGTGACCGTTATCCAAACCCGCTATGCTTTCACCATGAAAGAAATCATTATCGAAGCACCAACACGCCCATCACTGCGCGCACGTTTTCTGCGTCACGGCACACGCTTTTTGCTGCAGCCAGTATTAAGTGGCTCGTTGTCACCAGAACGGCAGCGCGCACGCCTGACTTTGATCACGCGCTTGATGAAATTTCTGGCGCCGCGCGGCACTTTGGCCACTCAAGAAACGCTGGGCGGCGTGCCGATGGAATGGGTCGAAAATATTCACAGCGGCGTGCAGGGCTATATGTTGTATCTGCACGGCGGCGCTTACGTGATCGGCTCACCACAGAGCCATCGCAATCTCACGGCACATCTGGCCAAACACTGCGCGCTGCGCGTAGCGGTCATCGACTATCGCCTCGCACCTGAGCATGCGTTTCCCGCTGCAGTGGATGATGCGCTCGCGGCTTATCGCGGCATGCTCGATATGGGCATCGAAGCACAGGACGTCATCATCGCCGGCGATTCCGCTGGCGGGGGCCTCACCCTCGCCTGCGCACTCGCTGCACGTGAAGCAGGCCTGCCGCTACCTGCGGCACTGGTCTGCATGTCGCCATGGACCGACCTGACTAATGTCAGCGAGAGCATGCAAAAAAACGCCGCCACTGAAGTGATGTTGAGCTACAACGGCATTCAGACCTACACGCAGCAATATCTGCAAGGCGCCGATCCACGCACGCCATTTGCATCACCGCTGCATGCAGATCTCAAAGGTTTGCCGCCGACGCTGATTCAAGTCGCCGACATTGAAGTGCTCTATAACGACTCAACGCGTTATGCCGAAGCCTCGAAGAAAGCCGGTGTTGAAACTGTGCTGCAAGTTTCACCGGATCTCTGGCACGTCTGGCAACTCTACGCTGGGCAAATGCCAGAAGCTGACGATGCCATTTGGCACATCGCACAATTCATCGGCGTGCACCTTGGCCAGAGTCGCAGCGCATGACCCCAGCGCAATGGCGCAGCGCTGGCGAATATTTTCAATGGAATGATTATTCGATTTTCTATCGCGCAGAAGGCAGCGGTGATAAAGCGTTGCTGCTGATTCATGGATTTCCCACGGCATCGTGGGATTTCGCAGGCCTCTGGCCGGAGTTGTGCAAGCGCTATAAGCACGTCATCACACTCGACATGCTGGGCTTTGGATTTTCTGACAAGCCCCGTGATTATGTTTATTCGCTGGTGCAGCAAACTGATATTCACGAAGCACTGTTGGCTCGACTCGGCGTGAGACACATCGATATCCTCGCGCACGATTACGGCGTGAGCGTGGCGCAAGAATTTTTGGCGCGCGACTACGAACGCGAGATCAAGCCCTACACCATTGGCTCCGTCACACTGCTCAACGGCGGCCTGTTTCCAGAAACGCATCGAATGACGGGAACACAGCGCTTACTGCGTTCGCCATTCGGCGGACTCATCACGCGCTTCTTCGGCGAGCGTCAATTCGGCAAAAGTTTTTCTCTGGTGTTTGGCCCCAACACCAAACCCAGCGCTGCAGAGTTGCACGATTTCTGGAGCCTGATTGCGCA
>JAZKEM010000023.1:0-2947 GCA_040387055.1 Pseudomonadota bacterium
CGGAACTCGGTGTTCGGACGCACGATGATGCGGCCGCCCGACAAGCCCTTGCCGACGTAGTCGTTGCCTTCGCCCACCAGATCCAGCGTCACGCCGTGCGCGAGGAACGCGCCAGCCGACTGCCCTGCGGTGCCTTGCAGCTGAATGTGAATGGTGTCGTCTGGCAAACCTTCGTGACCGTACTTCTTGGCCACTTCACCCGAAAGCATGGTGCCGACGGTGCGGTTGAAGTTATGCACCGGCGAGATAAACGAAACGCGTTCGCCCTTCTCCAGCGCATTCTTGGCTTGCGCGATGAGCTTGTGGTCAAGCGCCTTGACCAGACCGTGATCCTGCTCTTCGGTGTGATACAGCGAAGCGCCGCCCGGAGATTCCGGACGATAGAACAGACGGCTGAAGTCGAGACCGCGAGCCTTCCAATGCGAAATTGCCTTGGACTGATCGAGCAGATCGGAACGACCCACCAAATCATCAAACTTGCGAATGCCGAGCTGCGCCATCAACTGACGTGCTTCTTCAGCAACGAAGAAGAAGTAGTTCACGACGTACTCAGGCTTGCCTGCGAATTTCTTGCGCAGTACAGGATCCTGCGTCGCAACGCCCACCGAGCAGGTATTGAGATGGCACTTGCGCAGCATGATGCAGCCTTCGACAACGAGCGGAGCCGTGGCGAAACCGACTTCATCAGCGCCGAGCAGTGCAGCGATCACGACGTCACGGCCGGTCTTCATCTGACCGTCAGCCTGTACGCGGATACGCGAACGCAGACCGTTGAGCACCAGCGTCTGCTGAGTCTCAGCCATGCCGAGTTCCCACATCGCGCCTGCGTGCTTCACCGACGACAGTGGTGATGCGCCGGTGCCGCCATCATGGCCTGCAATCACAAGGTGATCAGACTTAGCCTTGGTAACGCCTGCAGCAACCGTACCGACGCCGCTCTCTGCAACGAGCTTCACGGAGATCGAAGCGCGCGGGTTGGCGTTCTTCAAATCGTGGATCAGCTGCGCGAGATCTTCGATCGAGTAGATGTCGTGATGCGGCGGAGGCGAGATGAGACCAACGCCCGGCACCGAGAAGCGCAGACGCGCGATGTACTCGGATACTTTCTTACCTGGCAGCTGACCACCTTCGCCTGGCTTTGCACCCTGTGCCATCTTGATCTGGATCTGATCAGCAGAGTTCAGATATTCAGTGGTGACACCGAAACGACCTGCAGCAACCTGCTTGATGCGCGAACGCAGCGAGTCGCCATCCAGCAACGGGATGTTGGCTTCAACTTGATCAGGACCGATTACGCTGGCAATGGTTTCGCCAGTCTTGATCGCGATGCCCTTGAGCTCGTTGCGATAACGCGCTGGATCCTCACCACCTTCACCAGTGTTCGACTTGCCGCCAATGCGGTTCATCGCCACGGCGAGTGTTGCGTGCGCTTCCGTGCTGATCGAACCCAGCGACATGGCGCCGGTAGCAAAACGCTTAACGATTTCCTTCGCCGGTTCTACTTCGTCCAACGGGATCGCCTTGCTCGGATCAAGCTTGAACTCGAACAGACCACGCAGCGTCATGTGACGCTTGCTCTGATCGTTGATGATCTGCGCGTATTCCTTATACGTGCTGTAGCTGTTCGACTTGGTCGAGTGCTGCAACTTGGCAATCGCGTCCGGCGTCCACATGTGCTCTTCACCGCGCACGCGGAAGGCGTATTCGCCGCCTGCGTCGAGCATGTTGGCGAGCACAGGATCGTTACCGAATGCGGCCTTGTGCAGACGCAGTGCTTCTTCGGCGACTTCGAATACACCGATGCCTTCGATGTTCGACGAGGTGCCGCGGAAATACTTGTCGACCAGCGAACGATTCAAACCAATCGCTTCGAAGATCTGCGCGCCGCAGTAAGACATATAGGTCGAGATGCCCATCTTGGACATGACCTTCATCAAGCCCTTAGCGATGGCCTTCTGATAGTTGTAGATCGCTTTCTCTGGCGACAAATCGCCAGTGAGGCCAGCGGCCATTGCAGAGAGCGTGTCCATCGCGAGATAAGGATGGATCGCTTCTGCGCCGTAGCCAGCGAGCAGGGCGAAGTGATGCACTTCGCGCGCTGAACCGGTTTCAACGACGAGGCCAGTTGAAGTGCGCAGACCCTTGTTCACAAGGTGCAAGTGAATTGCGGAGGTGGCGAGCAGTGCAGGGATCGCAACCATATCCGCGTCCATCTTGCGATCGGACACGATGAGGATGTTGTGGCCAGACTTCACCGCATCCACGGCCTTGGCGCAGAGCGAGGCGAGGCGCGCTTCAATGCCTTCCTTGCCCCATGCAGCCGGGTAGCAGATGTTCAGTTCATACGACTTGAACTTGTTGCCGGTGTGCGCAGCGATGTTGCGCAGCTTGGTGATATCCGAGTAATCGAGGATCGGCTGGGCAACTTCCAAACGCATCGGCGGATTGTTGTTGTTGATGTCGAGCACGTTCGGCTTGGGGCCGATGAACGACACCAGCGACATCACCATCGCTTCGCGAATCGGGTCGATTGGCGGGTTGGTCACCTGTGCAAACAGCTGCTTGAAGTAGCTGTACAGCGGCTTCAACTTGTTCGACATCACCGCTGGCGGTGAGTCGTTGCCCATCGAGCCGGTGGCTTCTTCGCCATCGACTGACATCGGCGCCATCACGATGCGAATGTCTTCCTGCGTGTAGCCGAAAGCCTGCTGGCGATCGAGCAGAGAAACGCTTGAGACTTCTTCAGGCAGCGTCTTGGTTGGGACGAGCTTGAGTTCGTCGAGCTTGATGCGCACGCGGTTGACCCAAGTCTTATAAGGCTTGGCGTTGGCGTAGGTGTTCTTCAGCTCTTCGTCTTCGATGATGCGACCAGCTTCGAGATCGATCAGGAACATGCGGCCCGGCTGCAGGCGCCACTTCTTGGTGATCTTTGCATCAGGAATTGGCA
>JAZKEM010000024.1:0-12301 GCA_040387055.1 Pseudomonadota bacterium
CCCGGCAGGAAAATGCCCATCGGATATTTGTAGCGGAAGGTCGCATCAAAGATCAGCCAGCACGGTGCAGTGCCGTTGCCCTTGGCATCATCGGCGTACATCGCATCACGGAAATCCGGATACGGCGCGGCTTCATTGGTGAAGCGCTTGCCCTTGCTGTTCACTGCAACACAACCTGGCATGCCGCGTTCGATAAACAACGTGATTTGCTGTTCGGCGCTCGGTTTTCTCACCGTTGGTGAGCCCCAAACTTTGTCCATGTGCTTGAGCGCAGCGCCTAGCTGCTGACCCGCACGAATGCCGTCGCCATGATTGATCGGCGGTGCAGCAGTCCATGCGATTGTCGTTGGCTTGGCCAAATACTGTTCGCGCATTTCTTGATTCGATTCAAAACCACCGCAGGCCAGCACCACACCGTGGCGCGCGCCGTAGCGCAGCTTGCGACCTTTCTGAATCACGTTAACGCCGACAACGCGGCCATTTTCAGTGATCAGCGAATCCATGCCGGTTTCGAGAACCAATGGCACGTTCTTCTGCATCATTGCGTAACGCAGTGCCGAGACCATGCCTTGACCGAGCACTTGGCGACGATCGCGATGCGTCTTGAAACGCCAGCCGAGATCGAACCAATACTTGAGCAACATCTTGACCGTCAGCATCACCCAACCCGGTGAGCGCGAGAACAACACATGCGCTTCGCGCTGCGTCATCGCAATACGACCCATCAGCAGCGTGCCCTTGAAGGCTTCGCGCTGATTGTCGAATTCTGCGCCGAGCAAAGATGCGTCAAAGTCCACTGGTTCCATCGAACGCTGACCATCTTTACCGCCGGTCTTGTTCGGGTAGTAGTCGGGATACTTCGGCACGTTGGTGTACTTAACGCCGAAGGTGTTGCGCATGTAGCGCACCATTTCTGGCGCATTCTTCAAATAGGCTTCGAGACGTTCTACTGGCACTTCAGGGCCAATGCAGGTCTTGAGATAGGTCAGCGCTTCTTCATAAGAATCGCTGCCGCCATTCGGGGCGATGTCATCGTTGCAAGGAATCCAGATACCGCCGCCCGATACTGCGGATGTACCGCCGTACTTGTTGGACTTTTCCAGAACGACTGACGACAGACCTTGCGACTGCGCAACCAACGCCGCCGTCATACCACCACCGCCGGAACCGACGACGATGACGTCGAACTGTTGATCAAAATTATTTGAACTGCTCATGCTCTCTCGCCCCAAATTCTTAACTGCTTATTGATTGCAAAACAGTGGGGCGAGAGCGCTAGGCTCCGCCCCACGTAAGATCAAATGAAGTAGTCGGTGTTATCGCGGCCGAGCAAGTAACCACCGAAGTTGCGGCCGAACTGCTCAGGGTTGTTCGCGTAGTGACCACGAGCCGCCATGATGTCGCACATATAACGATGCAAGGGGAAGTCGAGGAAGATGCCGCGACCGCCGCAAGCTGAGAACAGCTGATAAGCGTGCTTGGCGCTGCGCTCAACAACCTGCGAAGCCTGATGACGGAACAGCAAGCGCTGCTTGATATCGTCGAGCGGCTGACCAGCGCGAACCTTGCTCATCAGCACATCGAAGTTGCGATTCAGGATCAACTTCATCTCGTCAATCGCGAGTGCGGTTTCAGCAGCAGCCAACTGCGCCGGTGCCTGTTCCGAAGTCTTGTTGCCCATGTCGCCAACGCGAACCTTGGCGAAATCGAGGAAGGTGTCGAGTGCGCCCTGCAGGCCACCAATCGCTGCCGACGAAACGGCGCGAACGAAGATCTGACCGAACGGCAGTTTGTAGAGATCAGACGTGAAGGTGTCACGGCCCGGATTGGTGCCCATGAAACCATCGCTCGCTTTGTGCGTGCGGTATTCAGGCACGAACACATCTTTCACAACGATGTCTTTGGAGCCCGTGCCCTTCAAACCCATTACGTGCCAGGTGTCGACGATTTCGTAGTCCGACTTCGGCAGCAAGAAGGTGCGGTATTCCGGCGGCTGGCCGGGGTTGAAGATCAAACCGCCGAGGAACACCCACTGGCAATGATCGATGCCGCTGGAGAAACCCCAACGACCGCTGAATTTGAAGCCGCCTTCAACTGGCGTGACCTGACCTTTCGGCATGTAGGTCGAAGCAATCAGTGTTTTAGGATCTTTGCCGAATACTTCTTGTGCAGCCTTCGGATCGAACAATGCGATCTGCCAGTTGTGCACGCCGATGACGCCGTAGATCCACGCAGTCGACATACAGCCTTCAGCCAAGGTCATGCAGACGTCGTAAAACACCTGCGGGTCCATCTCGTAGCCGCCGTACTGCTTAGGCTTGAGCACATCAAACAGGCCAGCAGCCTGCATATCGGCAACGGTTTCATCCGGCACCTTGCGATCGCGCTCGGTCTGAGCAGCGCGCTCTTTCAATTTAGGCACCAAAGCGCGGGCGCTTTGCACCAACGATTCAGCGGTGACGGTGTTCGACTTGGCTTGCATGAAAATCTCCTGCGCGCCCGCAAATACGCGGACTTTTTATGATGCGAGCAGGTTTTCACAGGGGGGCCTTTGCAGCATCCCCCAAAATGATTAGTGCAGAGCGGGACTTGGGGCCTTAATCGTGGGAATCTGGGCCTCGATTGGGCTGGCCCGTAGGGTGGGCAGAGCGTACGAGGGCATGGATGCCCGAGGTAGAGCAATGCAGGAGCAATTGCCGAGCGAAACCCACTGTTTTTTCGTCATTCCCGCGCAGGCGGGAATCCAGTTCTTGCTTTGAATTGCTGCCTGCTGTTCTTTGAGGTGACGTGTTTCGCGCTGTGGCGCGAGTTACTTTCTTTGCTTGTGCAAAGAAAGTAACCAAAGAAAACACACCCCGCGTACGCGCCCGCACGATGAAGCTGTGCGGGTTCCCTGTGCTTCTCATCTTGACCGGGGTGTGTGACAGGCCATCCGTGGCCTGGCACACACGCTCGGCTCCTGCCTCGCCCGTGTCTTCGCACGGCTTGAACCGGTCAAGACTGCGATGCTCGGCGCTGCCGAAGGGGCCCAACGTCAAAAGAAGAACAGAACAGCACGGCGCGAAGCGCCGCAAAGAATTCGCCCGCAGGGCGCGCTTAATTGCTTTTGATTTGCCGGGTTCCCTTGCGACAAGCCGAGCATCGCAGCACTGATCGGTTATTGTCGACGCTTCGCGTCGGGCGAGGCAGGAGCCGAGCGTGCGTGTCTGGACACGGATGTCCTGTCACGCACCCCGGTCAGTGCGAGAAGCGCAGGGAACCGCACACGCTTTTTGTGTGCGGCGTAGTCGCCAGGGTACGTTTTCTTTGGTGACTTTCTTTGCCGTACAGCAAAGAAAGTTACCCGCGCTTCAGCGCGGAATACGTCACATCAACAACCAACAGGCGGCAGCTAAAAGAGACAAGAAAAGACGGTGGGTTTCGCTCGGCAACTGCTCCTGCGTTGCTCTACCTCGGGTATCCATACCCTCGTACGCTCTACCCACCCTACTTTAGCTTTTGCGCCTTAAGAGGAATCTGCAATATGCCGGACTCAGTAATACCGCACCCAGCATGTTGGCCGTAAACATAAACACCAACAGCAGCCCCATATCCCGTTGGAACTGCAGTCCCGAAAACAACCACGCAAACACCCCACCAGCAAGACAAATACCAGTGAAGATCACCGCCTTGCCCGTTTGCCGCAGCGTTTCTGTGTACGCCTCACGCAATGCTTTTCCTTCTCGCAAAACCTTGTCTTGCAGCAAGTCATAGATATAAATGCCGTAGTCCACGCCTATGCCAACGGCCAGCGCCACTACCGGCAGCGTTGCTACTTTGAGGCCAATTCCAAGTGCAGCCATTAGCGCATTGGCGAAGATTGAAACCATGAACAATGGAATACAGATCACGAGCAATGCAGCGAGTGAGCGGTATGAAGTCAGCACCAACACAATGATGACGGCATAGACCCACAGAATGACCGGCAACTCTTTGCTCTCGACCACTTCATTGGTCGCGGCCATCACGCCGACATTGCCGGTGCCAATCGCAAAGTTCACCGGGCAAGCCTTGGTCTGCTCTGCCAGTTTGGCTTTATCTACTTCTATCGCCGCAAAGCCATCAACGATGCGTTTGTCTGCGGCAATAGCGTCTTCACTCACGCCATTCGCACGCAGCTTTGCGGTGAGATGATCTTGCTGGACATGGCGCTGCCCCAGTCCATCGCGCAGAATTTTCTTGGCTGCGCAATAAGCGGGATCTGAATCTGGATAGGTTTTGTAAAAATCCTCTGCGTTAGTTTTATTGAGTTGCTTGGCCGCTGCGATCACATGCTCGATGGTTTCTGCTTTGTGATTGGCGGTGAAGAAGAACAAGGGCATCGCGCTGCAATCAAAATTGAGCAAGCCGGTATTTGTGGCGATGCCTCGATTGACCAGCACCAACACATTGCTATTGCGTGGCACAACGCCAAACTTTGGATTCATCTCCGACATACCTTGATAAGCCTGTCGTGTTGCCGAGGTAAATCCGCGCGCTGAGGTCACGCCTTCTGTGTTGCGCATATGCCAGATGAATTGGTCGATTTGTTCCAGCGTTCGGTATTGCACGCAGTTGCCCGCGTCATCTTCGGCAATGATTTTGAGAATGTCGGCGCCGATGCTGTAGTTGCTGGCGATGTCGACGACGTCTTTGTTGTAGACCGAATCTGGACGCAGCTCAGGCACACCGAGTTGCGCGTCGCCGATGATGCGGCGATCTTGCACAAACCATGACACGGACAAAACTAGGAGCGACAAAACAATTAATGTGATCGCGACAGGTTTTTCTGTAACACCAGACAGAAAGCGCCAATATTTATCGCCAGCGTTAATGCGCGCAATGCGCTTGCTGCGAAAGGCATCAACATTCGTCACGCCCAAATACGACAACCAAACCGGCATCATGACTTTGTTGGTGACGATGACGGCCAACATGCCGAGACAAGCATTGGCCGACATATCTCGAATGCTGCCAATCGGCACCAGTGAGATTGTTAAAAATCCAGCGACGTTGGTGAGCAGCGCAATGCTGCCGGGGATGAATAGTCTGCGAAAAGTCGCAAGCGATGCGTCGTAGCCATTTTGGCCACCGATGACCTGATCCGCCCAGGTGTTCACATACTGCACGCCGTGCGATGTGGACACCGCGAGCACGAGGAAAGGCACCATGATCGCGAAAGGATCAATGCCATAACCAAATAGATGCAGCAGACCAAATTCCCAAATCACTGCGACTAGTGAACAGCCGAGCGGCAACAGTGCGAGTCGCAAACTACCGAGATACCACCACAGCGCCAACATCGTGCCGATGACCGTGAGCGCAAAGAACATCATCACTTGCAGCGAAGCGTCGCTGACATCACCGATGACTTTGGTGAAGCCAATGATGTGGACCGCAATCGCCGGGTTGTAGTCCGGATTTTTGACCTGCTCGACCTTCAGCTCACGTCCGCTGAAGTCGCGCTGAACCTGACTTTCATCCGGCAACGTCTTGCTCGCCGCGTAATGTTTGAATGGATGCAGCAAGCCTGGCGCGGAGAAACGCTCCGCGACCACTTCATTCGCTTCGAATGGCGGCGCGGCTTCTTTCAGGCGATAGAGATATTTGCTTGGGTTGGCGTAACGCCCGCGTACGCGATCTTCCAGGTCGTGCGCCACTTGCACCAGATCGGTTTTCTTGCCGGTGAGCGGATCGTTTTCCACGACTTCGGTGGCGATCAACGCGCCGCTTTGATCGCGGCTGACCAGATTGCCCACCAAACCCGCCTTGCCGACATTGCTGCGGATGGTCGCGAACATCTCAGGTGTCGGCGAGTAGTTGGCGGGCACCACATCGCCCGCCGCAAAGCCGCCATCGACCACTTCGATAAAACGCACATTGCGCGTGAAGATGGACGAGGTGTGGGCCCGATCAATGCCGTGAACAAAGGTGACTTCCTCGGTCGCCTGCTTCAGGGCAGTGAGAAATGACTCGTTATAGATGTCGCCCTTGTCCTGCTGGAGCGAGATCAGCACGGTGTTGGCGCCGCCAAACTCGGCCTGATATTGGCGGAACACCTGCATATAAGGGTGATCCAGCGGGATGGTCTTCTCGAAATCCGCATCCGGGCGGATCTGCACGGCCTGCCCCGCCAGCCAAGCCGTGGCTATTAATAAGAGTGCAACACAGGCACGGCGAGAATGACGGCCATAAATCAGGGGCTCGATCCGTCTCAGGACATCTTTTGCCGTTACCCGCATCGGTTTCTCCACCGTTCTTTACACAAAATCGTCGGAAATCTTGTTTACACACGCACTCGGACTTGTCTAGAATGCTAACCGACCAATCGGTCAGTCATTTCTATTTACGTCCATTTCAGTCCAAAACAGCCGCTCATGACCAAATCCAAACCCACAACGACTGGCGCGCTCTCGATTCTCGAGGCGGCTACGGAATTGTTCGCGCGCGATGGCTATGAGTGCGTTTCGGTCGCCTCGATCGCCGATCTGGCCGGGGTCTGCAAGGCCAATATCTTCCATCACTATGCCTCCAAGGAAGTCCTCTATTTGGAGGTCATGCGAAAAGCCAGTGCCGAACACGCCGAATTGGCTGAGGCGCTGCTGAAAGAAGACTGCTCCTGCGTCGAAAAGCTGCACCGCCTCACCGAGTACGACATCAAAACGATGATCGACAACGAACTGCGCACGCGTCTGATCTTGCGTGAACTGGGCGAGGCTTGCGAGAACAACGTCCGTCGCATCGCGCATCAGGTCTTTCGCCGCAATTTCCAGTTGGTGATCGAACTGTTCGAACAGGGCCAGCGCAGCGGCGAGTTCCGCGCGGATTTTGATGCCAGCGCCGCAGCCGTCGCTTGGTGCGGATCCAAGAATGCATTTTTCCTATGCCGCGAAACCATGCAGGACCTCGAACTGTTCAAAGGCGAGGATGCCGCACGCGGCTTCGCTGAAAAAGTCTGCACGCTGCTGATCGAAGGAATTCTGCCAGCCAGCAACGTTATCTCAAGCACTCAGAAGAAAATCTCATGAAAGCCATTCAACACATCGGCCTCTCCGCACTCAGCTTAAGTTTGATCAGCTGCGCCGTCGGCCCTGATTTTAAAAAGCCCGACAGCGCTGCTGGCGAACGCTACACCGCGCAGGCTTTGCCTGAGCGCACCGCATCAACCGATATTGTTGGCGGCGCGGCGCAAACGTTTCAGAACGGCGCAGATATTCCGGCGCAGTGGTGGACCTTGTTTGGCTCCGAGAAGCTGAAAGCGCTGGTTGAGCAGGCACTCAAAGCCAATCCGAATATCGAAGCTGCACAAGCAACGCTGCGCGTAGCGCATGAGAACGCCTTGGCCTCGTCCAGCGGTTTGTTCCCTGCGATTGATGCGCAAGTAGGCGCGTCTCGTCAGAAAGCGGCCAACGTGCCCGGACCTGGCACTTCGATTTACAACGTGATCAATGCCGGCGTTAACGTCACCTACAACCTTGATGTGTTCGGCGGTCAGCGTCGCGTCATCGAATCGGCCAAGGCACAAACCGAATACCAGCGCTTTCAGTTGGAAGCGAGCTATCTGTCACTCTCTTCGAATGTCGTGACGACCGCGATTCGCGAAGCCTCATTGCGCGCGCAAATTGCAGCAACCGAGAAGATCGTTGAAGCGAGCAGCAAACAACTCGACGTCCTAAAACGTCAGTTTGAACTCGGTGGCGCGGCTAAAACCGATGTACTGACGCAGCAGACGCAGCTTGCACAACTCCTCGCAACACTGCCGCCGCTGCGCAAGCAGCTCGATCAGAATCGCAATCTACTCGCCGTGTTACTCGGACAATTGCCAAGCCAAGAGATCGACGCGAAATTTGAACTCGCTGATCTAACGCTGCCGGAAACGCTGCCACTGAGCCTGCCTTCGAAACTCGTCGAGCAGCGTCCCGATGTGCGCGCACAAGAAGCATTGGTGCATCAGGCTAGCGCTGACATCGGTATCGCGACCGCCAACATGTTGCCGCAGATTACCCTTAGCGGAAGCTACGGTCAGGCTGCGCCTAACACCGGCAATCTGTTCACCGCAGGCAGCAACATCTGGAGCCTCGGCGCAGGCATCACGCAACCGATTTTCCGTGCGGGAGAGCTCACGCATCGTCGTCGCGCAGCGGTGGCCAGCTATGAACAATCAGTGGCGCAATATCGTGCGACCGTGAACGTTGCGTTCCAGAATGTTGCCGACACATTGACTGCATTGGCTGCTGATGCCGAAACACTCAAAGCGCAGCGCGATGCGTATCAAGCCGCTGAAGCAAGTCACGCCATTGCCGGTAAGCAATACAGCGCTGGTTCAATCAGCTATCCAACATTGCTCACCGCTGAACGCAACTATCAGCAAGCCGTCATTGAGCTGTCGCAAGCACAAGCCGCTCGCTACGCCGACACCGCCGCGCTATTCCAAGCACTGGGTGGCGGTTGGTGGAATCGCACAGATGACGAAGACAACAAAGATGCAACACCTTCTGCCAGCAATGGCAGCACAACCACTGCACAAGCGAATTGATCAATCGTATGACTACTAATAACAAGCGTTCTTCCATGAAGCCTTGGGCAGTGATGCTTCTGCTCGTCCTCGCGCTCATTCTCATCATTGGCGGCATCTGGGGATTCAACACCTACGAGATGATTCAGGGCTTCAAAGCCATGGGCGTCCCTAAGCAGACCATCTCCACCGTCCAAGCGGCGGAGCAAGAGTGGCAGCCGCAGGTGCACGCGGTTGGTACGCTGCGTGCTGTGCGTGGTGCTGATATCAGCGCTGAACTTGCTGGTGTTGTCGAAAGCGTTCCGTTCACCTCTGGCAGCAACGTCAAGCAAGGCGAGCCTTTGCTGTCGCTGCGCTCCGGCGATGATCTTGCACGTTTGAACTCGCTCAAAGCCAATGCCGAACTGGCCGAAGGCAATTACACGCGCGATCAAGCGTTGCTCGAAGCGCAGGCCATTAGCCAGGCACAACTCGACAACACCGCCGCCGTTCTGAAGAGCGCCAAAGCTCAAGTGGCTGAACAGCAAGCACTGCTCAACAAGAAAAACATCGTTGCTCCATTCGCCGGCACACTCGGCGTGCGCAATGTCGATGTCGGTCAGTATCTGCAGCCCGGCACCAAGATTGTGACGCTGCAAACGCTGGATCCGATCTTTGTGGATTTCTTTGTGCCACAGCAATCACTGAGCCAGATTGCACCTGGACAGAAAGTCGATGCCAGCAGCGACACTTTCCCCGGTCTGAAATTTGAAGGTGAAATTTCTGCAATCGATGCAAAGGTTGATGCCGACACACGCAACGTTCAAGTGCGCGCCACCATCAAGAATCCGCTGCACAAACTGCTGCCGGGTATGTACGCCAACATCAACATTGACGCAGGCAATGGCGCTAAATATCTCACCGTGCCGCTGAACTCCGTGACGTTTAATCCTTACGGCGAAACCGTGTTTGTGCTCACCACTGCAGAGCAATACAAAGCTGAACACGACGCCAAGGCCAAGGCTGAAGGCACTGCGCCGACACCAGCTGCAGCTGGAGGCCCTCCACAGCCAGAAGGCAAGCAGCTGGTCTCCAAGCAAGTGTTTGTCACTGTCGGCCCAACGCGTGGCGATCAGGTCGCAATTCTGAAAGGCCTCAAGGTTGGTGACGTAGTCGTGACCAGCGGTCAGCTCAAGCTACAGAACGGCACCGCGGTTGAAGTTAATAACAAGGTACAGCCGCTCAACAACGCCAACCCCACAACGGTTGACGAATAAGAGACACCATGAAATTCACTGACATATTTATTCGCAATCCGGTCCTTGCCACCGTAATCAGCTTGCTGATTCTGGTGCTGGGTCTGCGTGCGCTCGCACAGTTACCTGTGCGGCAATATCCGAAAACTGAAATCGCGACGGTTACAGTCAGCACCGCTTACTTTGGTGCGAACTCGGATGTGCTCGCAGGCTTCATCACCACGCCACTCGAAGCTGCAATCGCGCAAGCGCAGGGCATCGACTACATGACGTCGACCAGCGGCAGTGGCGTTAGCGCCATCACCGCCAACCTGCGCCTGAACTACGACTCGAACAAGGCGTTGACCGAAATCAGCACCAAGGTGAACTCTGTGCTTGGGCAATTGCCGCCACAAGCGCAGCAGCCACAGCTCACGGTTTCAACCGGTGAAAGCACGGCGTCGATGTACTTGGGCTTTTATAGTGAAACGCTGCCGTCGAACAAAATCACCGACTATTTGATTCGTGTGGTGCAGCCAAAACTGCAAACGGTTCCCGGTGTTCAGCAGGCTGAAATTCTTGGTTCGCGTCAGTTCGCACTTCGCGCATGGATGGACCCGCAGAAACTTGCGGCCAACGGCCTGACTGCGCAAGACATCTACACGGCGATGGAAGCGAACAACTTCATCTCAGCCATTGGTTCGACCAAAGGCCAGATGGTGAAAGTGGATATGACGGCTGAAACCGACTTGCATACGGTCGACGAATTCAAAAATCTGGTTGTTAAACAGAAAGGCGATTCGGTTGTGCGTCTGCAAGACGTTGCTAACGTCGTACTCGGCGCCGAAGATTATGACTTCAACGTTTCCTTCGACGGTAAGCAGTCCGTCTTCATCGGTATTCGCGTTGCGCCTGATGCCAACCTGTTGACGGTGACCAAAGACGTTCGCAAGATTTTCCCAGAGATCACCGAGCAATTACCGGCAGGCCTGACGGGCAAGATTGCCTACGACGCGACCGGTTACATCAACAGCGCTATTGATGAAGTGGTCAAGACGCTGATCGAAGCGCTGGTTATCGTTACAGTCGTTATCTTCCTTTTCCTTGGATCAATCCGTTCGGTACTGATTCCAGTTGTTGCGATTCCGCTGTCATTGATTGGCGGATTCTTCGTGATGCTGGTGTTGGGCTATTCGGTCAATCTGCTCACGCTGCTAGCCTTGGTGTTAGCCATTGGCTTGGTGGTGGATGACGCGATCATCATTGTCGAAAACGTTGATCGACATATGAAAGACGGCATGTCGCCGTTTCAAGCGTCGCTGCAAGGCGCGCGTGAATTGGCGGGGCCGATCATCGCGATTTCGGTCGTGCTGATTGCTGTGTATGTGCCCATCGGCTTCCAGGGTGGCCTTACGGGCGCACTGTTCTCTGAATTCGCATTCACGCTTGCTGGTGCGGTTGCGGTATCGGCGGTGGTTGCGTTGACACTGTCACCGATGATGGCTTCGCGTTTTTTAAAGCACGAAAAAGAAGAAAGTCGCTTGGTAAAAACCATCGACCGAAATTTTTTATGGGCGCGCAATAAGTACGAGAACGGACTGCGTGTAGTTCTCAGAAGCTGGCCTGCAGCCGTAACCTTTGGCTTGATCATCTTTGTCTCCGTGTTTGTGATGATCAAGCACTCGAATAGCGAACTGGCGCCACAAGAAGATCAAGGATTCTTGATCACTTATGGCTATGCCGCACCGAATGCAACCGTGCAGCAAATGGGTCTTTACGCCAAGCAAATTTATGATGTGGTTGATGGCTTGCCTGAGCGCGACAAGATCTTCCAGCTCACCGGTATTCAAGGCCCTAATACGGCATTGACCGGCGTTATTCTCAAGCCTTGGGGCGAACGCGGTCGCGATGCGACGGCAATCCAGAATGACATTCAGGGCAGCGTGAATAAGATTTCTGGCGCGACGATCTATGCCTCGCAACCGTCACCACTGCCAACGGGCACCGGCGGCACCAGCACGCCTTTGGCATTTGTGATTGGCACGACCGATCCATTCATCAATCTGGAAGAAGTCTCTTCACGCATGTTGGCGAAAGCGCAGGCGAGCGGAAAGTTCTTCTTTATCGACACCGACCTCAAGCTGAATAAGCCGCAGGTCACAGTGAAAGTGGATCGCGACAAAGCAGCAACCATGGGCATGAGCATGCGTGATGTCGGCTCGGCACTCGGGGCGTTGCTCGGTGGCGGCTATGTGAACTACTTCAGTATCTCGGGTCGTTCTTACAAAGTGATTCCGCAGATTCAGCAAGGCAGCCGTCTGAATGCCGAGCAGCTCAACAACTATTACATTCGCGCTGGCAACGGTGCGATGGTGCCTGCTTCGACTGTTGCAACGCTGAAGACTGAAACGATTCCAACCCGTATCAGCCACTTCCAGCAGCTCAACTCATCGACATTTGCAGGCGTGCCAATGGGCACGATGGGCGATGCGCTGACCTATATGCGACAGCTGGCCAAAGAGAATTTACCGAGCGGCTATAGCGTCGACTACGC
>JAZKEM010000024.1:12401-25319 GCA_040387055.1 Pseudomonadota bacterium
CTCTTACAACCTGTTACCCACTCACCGAAGCGGTTGGTTTAAACGCTAGGCAGATGCATCCGCCCATGGGACAGAACCCCCTCCTCAGCAAACTCCGTCAACTGATCTTCGGCAAAAAGCTGGATCCGTTAGACCCGAACACACGCAAACACATTGTGTTGGTCGCGTTTCTGGCGTGGATTGGTTTGGGTGCAGACGGACTTTCCTCTGCTTGTTACGGTCCCGAAGAAGCATTTCTTGCCTTGGGCGAACACACCCACTTGGGTTTGTATCTGGCACTGACGACGGCGATCACCGTCTTCATTATTTCGCTGGCCTACAACCAGGTGATTGAACTATTCCCATCTGGCGGCGGCGGATACAAAGCGGCGACTAAATTGATCGGCCCTTACGCCGGCTTGGTTTCTGGCTCGGCGCTGATTGTCGATTACGTATTAACCATCACCATCTCCATCGCCGCAGGCATGGATGCGCTGTTCAGTCTGCTCGCTCACGATGCGCAAATTTACAAACTGTTCGCAGAATTCGGCGTACTCGGTTTATTGATTGTGCTCAATCTGCGTGGCATGAAGGAATCAATCACCGTGCTGGTGCCGATCTTCCTCGGCTTTTTCATCACACACGTCGGCCTGATTCTTTACGGCATTTACGCACACGCCGATGCCTTGGTGACCTTGGTTCCAGAAACACTCGCCAAGACACAGGAGCTGACGCACAACACCAGTTGGATTTTTGTCACCGCACTTTTCTTGCGCGCTTATTCACTCGGCGGTGGTACCTATACCGGTATTGAAGCGGTCTCCAACAACATCAATATGCTCAGCGAACCGCGTGTGCGGACCGGCCACTGGACCATGTTCTATATGGCCACGTCTTTGGCCTTCACCGCTGGCGGCATTATCTTGTTGTACATGCTGTGGGGCGCAGAGCATGTGCCGGGACAAACGCTGAATGCGGTCACCTTCCGCGCCATCATTGAAGATCTCAATTGGGGCGGCGAACACTTCAACACCACCGCATTGGTCATCGTTCTAGTTCTCGAAGCGGGCCTGCTGGTTGTTGCGGCGAACACCGGCTTTCTTGGTGGCCCGGTCGTCATGGCGAATATGGCCGCAGATCGCTGGATGCCGCGCCAGTTCCGTCAACTCTCCAGCCGTTTGGTGACGCAGAACGGCGTGTTGCTGATGGGCATTGCAGCGCTGCTGACATTGGCAGGAACGCGCGGCAAGGTCTCGCTACTGGTGGTGCTGTACAGCATCAATGTATTCCTAACGTTCTCACTGTCACTGTTCGGCCTATGTCGACATTGGTTGGAGCAGCGCCTCTACACCCGCAGTTGGCGTCGCAGTTTTGCTTTGTCTGCTATCGGCTTCAGCGTGACCTTCTGCATTTTGCTCGTCACCTTGGTCGAAAAATTCATGGAAGGTGGTTGGCTCACCTTGCTGATTACCGGCACCTTAATCGGCCTGAGCCTGTTGATTCGCCGCCATTACGACGGCACGCAGAAACAGCTCAACATGGTCGATGAACTTTTCTCGATCAAACTAACTTGGGATGACGCCGCCAAGTCACTGCCGATGGACAAGAGCGCGCGAACAGCAATTTTCCTGGTCGGCAGTAATCGCGGCGCAGCGATGAACATGCTGCAGTGGGTGCTCAAGCAGTTTCCGGATCAGTTTAAGAATTTTGTTTTCGTTTCGGTGGGCGAAGTCGACAAACAGAACTTTGACGGCAATCGCACGATTCAAGCGCTGCAAACACGCATTGAAAACTCGCTCAATTACTTCACCACTTACTGCACCAGCCGCGGAATGCCCGCAACTTATTACCAGGCTTATGGGGCAGACCCTCAAGAAGAACTTTCACAGTTGCTATCGAAAGTAGTCAAAGAGTTCCCTAGCAACGTCAGCTTTGCCAATAAGCTGGTGTTCGAGCATGAAAATATTTTCACGCGCTTCTTGCACAATCAGATGCCACTCGCGATGCAGCGCAAACTGCACTTGGCTGGCCACGAGATGATCGTAATCCCGATTCAGTTGCCAGATAACATTCACACGCCGCCTCAAGGCCCGCGTTATCCCATCAAGTAAGTCGGAGCCTTGTATGACTGATAACGCGCTCACTACGCCACGTCCTGTTTCCCTCTCAGCTGTTCGTGAGCAGGTTTACATGGTGTTTCCAAATGATCTCAACGCCAACGACACCGTGTTCGGCGGCCTGATCATGGCGCATATGGATCGTTACGCTGCCGTGGTTGCTGATCGCCACTCTGTCGGCGTCACCGTTACGGCCAGCGTTGACGCAGTACATTTTGTTGCGCCAGCGCGTCGCGGTGATGTGCTGATCTTTAACGCCTCAGTCAATCGCGCTTGGAATAGTTCGATGGAAGTCGGCGTGAAAGTCGATGCGCAAAGTTATGACGGCTGTAATCGCCGCCATATTCTCAGTGCTTACCTGACTTTTGTTGCGCTGGATGCTGCGGGCAAGCCACGCCCGGTTGCGCCAATCCAAGCAGAATCTCCAGACGAAATGCGCCGCTATCAAGAAGCGCAATTACGCCGAGAACAGCGCTTACGTCACGCGGAAGAAATCAAACAACTCCGCAGCAATTTCAACGCTGCGGGTTGATCTGATCGCTTACAGCAGAACGTAGCCCAAGTAGCAGAGATACAAACCGCCGTTGAGCAACAACGCGGCAATACGCGGTCCATTCGCCGTTGCATTCAAACGCAGCCAAGTCGCAGCGACAAGCGTGATGACAATGCCGGAAAGTACTTCTGGCCGCGGCTGCCAAGGCGTTACTAAAATTCCCAGCGCTGGCAACAAAGTGCCTTGGAAAACCATCGCACCCGTAATGTTGCCGAATGCCAGCGTGTCTTTGCCGCGCCGCACCCAGAGAATGCTGTTCACTTTCTCAGGCAACTCGGTCGCTATTGGAATAATCAGCAAAGAAAGTACCAGCGCTGAAATTCCTAAAGCAACCGAAACACCTTCGATGCCGTTGATAAATCCTTTAGCGCCGCCGACCAGCAACAGCAAGGCAAGCACCAACTGCAAAATGATCGTGCCGAGATTTTCCTTGAATCCAAACTTGGTCAGAAATATCGGATCTTCCGCTTCAGTTCCGTGTCCGGCATCGACCAGACTGCTGGAAGCACGCACGGTTACGACAATGTAAGTGAGATACAAACCAACTAAAGCCGCGCTCAGCGCAATGCGTGCTTCGCGCATTTCTGCAGGGACATACATCGCAGCAGCAGCGATGAAGAAAGCCAACAGGAAGAAATTCAAATCTCGCACAAAGCCACTGCGCTCTGGCGCGATACGCCCTTTAATTCCGCGCAGGCCCAGCACCGAAATCGCCATCAAGGCAGTCGATAGTGTCGACAGCATCAACGGCGCACCGAGAATGGCGCCGACGCCGATGTCATGGTTGAGCTCCATGTTCTGCGTGCCCGCATAGATCGCAATGATCGGCACGAGTGTTTCGGGTAACGCTGTGCCTACGGCAGCAAATAACGAACCTGTGACGCCTTCTGAAATACCGAGGCGCTCACCGAGATGCTCCAGCGCATTGGTGAAAATTTCTGCTGCGGCTAGAATCACCAACAACATCAGAACCAGTTCAACGCATAGCAAGATCATGGCGCGCTCCGGAAAAACGCGAGACAGAATGACAAAAGTTTTTGAGTCGACATATTGAGATACCGGGGCCGGACAGCGGTTGAACCAAAGGCACGAAACCCCGCCCAGCCCAGGACAGGTCTCATGCCAATGGTCTCGCCAGACGCAATCGTAATGACTGCCGAACGCACCATGACCGAAGGTCAAGAATGTTGATGCGTTCCCCGCTCAAGGCAGGCGGCTACTCCCCAGTGACGGTTACATTGTAAAGGCAGGCCCACAAGAGAACAAATCGCGCTCGTCACTGCCCGCTATTTGGCAGCGCGCCCGTCGTCAGATTTATCAGAGCTAATGGGCAGAACGATCTCGTTTTCATCAGGAACATCGTCTTTCGGCACTACCGAACCAAGATCCGCATTCATCCCATACCGACTCGCATTGGCATCAATGGATGGCCGCAACTTCCGAGCAGCCGCAATATCCACATTGCCCGGCTCAACTTCACCATTTTTTCTGCGCGCGATGCCACGACCGTACAGCGCCCACGCGCTATTCGGCCGAATCTTGATTGCATGATCGAAGTCGGCAAGTGCCTTACGCAATTCGTTACGCCGCAAACGCACCCACCCCCGACCGCTCAGAAAATTAGCGTTCTTAACTTGTCGCCTCAACGCTTCATTACAATCATCGAGCGCTTGATCGAGTTGCACATTCAGCAACGCTCGCGACCAACAGCGGAAATACAGCGCATCACCCAACGTTCTATCCGTGGGGTGAGATTCGATCCAGAAATTTAATTGCGGCAACGACTGTTCTCGTAAGTCTAATGCCCGATAAAGCGTTGCCATCGAGAGGCGTTGATCAGCTTGCGCGGCAAGCGTCTTATCAAGCTCCTGCAAATCATCGATAACGCCATTGCGATCTTTTAAATACATTCGCTGCCATGCGCGTCGCAGCCGCGCTTCAGACTGCAACGGATCCAATCGCAAAGCCGTATCGTAGTCCTGCACCGCTTGTTGCGACTGTTTCAGCGCCTCGCGCACAACACCACGTCGCACGAAATAAGCAGCAACCTGTGGGGCCATCTCACAAGCGCGATCTAGATCGGCCAAGGCGTTGATGAAATCGCCACGCGCAGCAGAAGCAGCACCGCGTCGCGCATAGCCAGCAGCGTCGAGCGGCTGCACGGCATTGCTTGCCCCCGGCGTTGCCACATCGCTCACGCCCGCGGCCTGAAGCACTGCGCGATCCAATGCAAAAACTGGCCCGCCGTTGTAGGTAAAGAACATGCGCTGTCGACTCTTCGACACGTAGATACGATGCGAGAGAAAAAAGTCGACGCCAAGGAACATATCGAAATTCTGTCGGGCAAAATCTCCAACATGCAGCTGTGTGTTGGATATGACCTCGCCACCTAGTTCGAACTTCTGAAATTTTGCTGTCCAGGCATCTACCGCGCCACGGCCCGCACCATGCATCTGGCCTGCCGCTTTCATGCTGGCCTTATCCACGCCGGCTCGTTGAGCAGCCTCAAGCGATACGCTGGAGTAAGCGCCAGTATCAAACATCACTTTAATTTCTTTGCCGTTCAGTTGCCCGATGGCCCTGATAGCAGGCACAACCGTCGATTGATCATCTCGCAGCTTCAACTCGACCACTGGCGTTGTTCCCGCCCAGTACGCCATATTCGTATCGCTGCACCCTTCTTCGGGAAAGATCAAACGGATCGTACCGTGCGCAAGATCGTATTCAGTATCTGCAATTGACAGCAGATTACGCCCCAGCAAACCCATCGCTCCACCACCGATTTCATTGCCGCCCACAATGAATTCCACATTGGGCACGTCACCTCCTTGCAATTGCAGGCGCTTGACGGTCGTCTTGCCTGCATCCACCTCACCGGTCACGCCATCAACACGTAGTCCATAAGGCAAAGCGCTGATCGGCAAGTTCAGTTGTTTTGCCGCCGCATGCGTGATGAAGCTGAAGAAAGCGCCGCTATCCACAGCAAAGGGCACCTCAATGCCATTAATGCCGAGCGTGGCGATGGCGCGCCCTTCCACCATGGTTACGGGAATTTCCAATGCCTCGACTTTGCAAGCGGCCTGACTGCCAACGGGAAGAAGCACGGCAAAAGCGATAACGACAGTGGCGCAGGCCCGCCAGAAGGGATGATGCTTGGGATTCATTGACGTCTTCAGGCGTACTGTGGAGCTATAGTCCTTACGGCCCAACAAGATCATGCCTGCTCGGTGAAAATTCTAAAGATCAGCAAAGCGATCCGTCGCTTCAATTAATTTCGACATGATGCCGGCCTCACTGGCGGCGTGCCCAGCGTCAGACACAATCTGCAGCTGCGCCTCCGGCCATGCACGATGCAAATCCCAAGCTGATTTAATTGGGCAAACCACGTCGTAGCGCCCCTGAATAATCACAGCAGGAATGTGGCGGATTTTTTCGACATCTTCCAGCAATTGATTCGGACGGAAGAAGCCGTTGTTAACAAAGTAGTGACACTCGATGCGAGCAAACGCGTCTGCAAATTCACCTTCGCCATAACGCGCAACCATGTCTTCGCTCGGCAGCAATTTGCTGGTCGAGCCTTCCCAAATACTCCAAGCCTTGGCTGCGGCTTTACGCACGGCGGGATCACTGCTGGTGAGGCGCTTGTAATAGGCCTGCACAAAATCACCACGCTCTGCTTCTGGAATCGCATTGACGTAATGCTCCCAGGCATCGGGATAAATCCAACTGCAACCTTCTTGATAGAACCAGCGAATTTCTTCAGGACGAATCAAAAAGATTCCGCGTAGCACAAGCGCCTTGCAGCGCTCAGGATGAGTCTCTGCATAAGCCAGCGCTAACGTTGAGCCCCAAGAGCCACCGAACACAATCCATTGATCGATGCCGAGCAGCTCGCGGATTTTTTCCATATCCGCAACTAAATCCCAGGTGGTGTTGTCTGTTAATTCAGCGTGTGGCGTCGATTTGCCGCAGCCGCGTTGATCAAATAACACAATGCGGTACTTCTCAGGATTGAAGAAGCCGCGTTGCCAAGGTTCGGTGCCGCCACCAGGCCCGCCGTGCACGAACACAATCGGCTTTCCCTGTGGATTGCCGCTCTCTTCGACATAGAGATCGTGCAGTTCAGAAACACGGAGTCGATGAGTTTTGTAGGGTGCTTGCGAGGGATAGGCTTTAGGCATGTCAGCTATTTCACTGTCGGATTTTTTTGTGGCGCCAAGTTTAGGCGATGATTTCTACGTCTACGTAGGCAATTGTGCTAATTGATATAAAATTGTTGCTGCGCTAGCATCTCTAATCAGAGCTGCAAAATGTTCGTGGCTCGAGGTTTGGAAGTAGATGATGTTAAAGAAATACAGTGGTTTGGGTCTTTCCGCCGTTCTAGGCCTAGGAGTTTGCACCGCCGGATTTGCGCAGCAGGATCGCGCCAATGCAAACGCAAACCCCAAACCTGTTGCTGCAAATCCCACAGCAGACGCCAACGCAACGCCTGCTCCCACAGCAAAACCGGCACCCACTTCAACTACAGCAACCATTGCACCGACACTCAAAACGTCGCCTGCGATTGTGCCGGCTAATTCGGCAACGCCAAGCCCAACTGCAAAAGCAATTGTCACCGCTCCCGATGCTGTCGCAGCACCTGTGCCTGCTGCACTGACACCAACGCCAGCGCTCACATCACCTGCAGCAGCAGCCGTCAAAGCCGAGACCAAAACAACTCCGGAAGCAGTAGTCAGCCTGCCCGAGGTGATGACGCCACCGCCCGAGACGGCGCGCCTACCTTCAGCCACCAAACTGGACACGCTGGCGAAAGAATCTCAGTACTTCCCACGTTATACACAACTCAAGCCTGCGGTTGCGTTTTGGACACAAGTTTTCGGTGATTACTCTGAAAACCAAAGCGTGCTCCATTCGATGGTGTACCCGCAGAAAGTTTTTGAAGTGCTGGATTTCCGCAGCGACGCCGCACGCATGAATGCAGTGGCGCTGAACAATCTGCGCGATCTGCAAGTGAAGCAAACCAAAGAACGTTACGACAGCGTGCTGAGACAAGTGCATGAACTGCGCCACACGCCAGAACAGATGAACAGCGAACAACGTCGCATCTTTGATTTGTACGCTGACATCCCTGATGACAATCGTTATCTGGCTGCTGTTGGCACGCTACGCTCACAGCGCGGACTCAAAGAACGCACGATTCAAGCATTGGATCTCTCCAATAAATATCTGCCGGTGATGGAAACAACGTTCCGAAGCCACGACCTGCCGATTGCGCTGACCCGTATTCCGCTGGTGGAGTCGAGCTTCAACGTTGAGGCCTACTCCAAAGCTGGCGCTGCAGGACTGTGGCAATTCATTCCATCCTCAGCGCGCATTTATATGCGTCTCAACAATATCGTCGACGATCGCCGCGATCCGTGGACGTCAACCGACGCTGCTGCACGCCATCTCAAAGATGATTACAGAGTTCTCGGCGATTGGCCGCTGGCAGTCACCGCTTACAACCATGGTCGCGGTGGCATCTCGCGCGCACGCACTGCCGTCAACGGCACCACGCTGATTGATCTGATTCAACGTTACGATGGTCCGCGCTTTGGTTTTGCTTCAAAAAACTATTACGCAGAATTTCTCGCTGCGCTGGATGTCGAGCGCAAATACGTACGTAGTCAGGACCGCTCACGCCAGAACGAGATGATGCGTTTCGATGTGGTCGAGACTCAGCACTACGTTCCTTATGAAACCCTGCGTCGTCTCTGCGGCGCTGACGACGAAGTGTTTCGTCGCCTCAATCCGGCTTATCGCCCGGAAGTGATCGAAGGCAAGATGTATGTGCCGCCCGGGCATTTGATCCGCGTGCCTTCAGGCAGTGCGAAGAATTTTGAAGTGGGCTACTCGAAGCTTTCGTCGAATGAACGCTTCGACTCGCAGCGCTCGATCTACCAGTTGGTCAAAGTGAAGAGCGGCGACAACATCGCCAAGATTGCCAAGCGCTATGGCGTCACCCAATCTGCGATTGCTTCGATCAATGGCCTTGGCAAAAAACGCCATGTGCGCACCGGCCAGATTCTCAAAGTGCCTGCACATACAGAATCGCGTCCGGGCCCAATCACCGTCGCTATTGGTGAATCAAAGCCCCAACAAACCCGCGCACAGAAACGTGCAGAGGCTGCTGAAGCCGCCAAAACAGCGAAGGCAGCTACCAAAGGCAAGGCAAAAACCAAAGTTGCATCGACGAAGTATCAGGTGCACAAGGTGAAATCGGGTCAGACGCTGAGCAGCATCGCCAAACGCTACAACACCAGCGTGGCATCACTGCGTAAAGTGAATAATCTCGACCAGACGAGCCATATCAAGCCGGGAATGAAGCTCAAGATCCCCCCGACTTGAAAAACCCAAGTAAAAAGTCGCGAATTGCCCTGCGTTAGCCATTGTGAGCGCTGGCACTCGATTGACTGCGCGTGGCTTCACGCGTATGAATAAGTCTGCAAACACAAAAATGCGGCAGTTCCCCACCCCTGCGCCTTGCGCATCAAGCCACGGGAAATCTAGGGAAATTAGCCGCGTAAGCAGAATATTTGGGGAGGGACCTGGGAGATGAATACGTCGGCTGTTGCGACAGTCTCGTCGCGTGCCCAATCGTGGGCCGCGCAGCGTTATGGCATCGTGGTCAGCACATGCATCTTGCTGATCGCTTATGCAGCGCTCGATGTTAGTTGGCGCGAAACGCTCAAGGCTGGGCTGGTTTTTGCCTTGGGCAGCTATCCCTTATGCCGACTGTTGCAGGGACGAACCCAGCGCATCGCCTATTTTGGATGGGTCACCCTGTTTGCTCTTCACACCGGCGTCAAAGCATTCCTCTCGAATTTCTTCGGTACTGATCCCGACACGCTGATCGTTGTTGATGCGATCAGCAACACCAATCCTGATGAGGCTTTCGAATTCATACAGCAGTATGGATCGATGCTGCTGGGCCATGTGCTCGCAACAACCCTGCTGCTAGGACTACTGCTATGGCTGCGTCCAAACACTGAAGTGCTTCAGCGGCATAAGGCGAGCTGGGCCATTGGATTGCTCGTCATCTTCGTCGGTCTGCATGCCAATCCAACATTCCGCGGCGCCAATCCGATGTTCTTTTGGCCAACGCAAGCGGTGAGTTATCAGCACTTCCAAAATCAGTTGGGCCAACTACATATCAAACGTCGGCTCGCTGAGCAGAAGCTCCCCATATGGGCGCCGGTGTATGACGGCCCTGATCAGCACACCATTGCGGTCGTGATCGGGGAAAGTACAAACCGCTGGAACTGGCAGCTATATGGCTATCCGCGCGCCACCACCCCGGAGTTGATGCACGAAACCGAAGATGCCCTGGTATTTCGCGATGTAATCTCCGGAGCCTCCGGCACCGTTGGTTCATTCCGATTGATGCTGACGCCCGCCGTGGTCAACAGCAAATTGGATGACGAGGCCGAACCCAGCGTTGTCATGCTCGCCAAAGCGGCTGGCTACAAAACTTTCTGGATATCCAACCAGCACGACCGTTTTATCAATTCACGTTATGCCGAAGAAGCCGACTCGGTAAAGATCACCAACACTGGCGGCGGCCGCAGTGACCGCAAACTCGACGAAGACGTTTTGCCATACTGGGACGCAGCGCTAAAAGATCCAGCCCCACGCAAAATGATCTTCGTCCACCTGCTCGGCGCACACGCGCACTATGATCTGCGCTCACCAACGGCGTTCCATCGTTTCTCAGACAGCGATGATGCAACGATGGAAAAAATGCGCAAGGACGGTCGCTCGCTCTGGGTGCGCATGCTACGCAATAGTTACGACAACGCGATGTTGTATCAGGACACCGTCATCGCACGCCTGCTGGATAGCTTTAAAGCAGACGTTAGCACGACATCTGGCGCCTTCCTTTACACGCCCGATCATGCAGAGGAAGTGGGACACACGCGTGACTTTGCTGGACATTCGCTCAGCGAAGCTGGGTTCGCCGTGCCGCTCATTGTTTGGAAGTCACAAGCAATTGATCCAGTAATAAAGCGCCAACTTGAGCAACGGCCATTCCAAACCGATGTGCTCGACTGGACACTACTGGATCTCGCACACATCCAGACCAGCAAAGATCAGCCTCAGCTTGATCTACTCGGCCCACACTTCATCGCACGAACACGCTACATCGGCCACAC
This sequence comes from Pseudomonadota bacterium, assembly GCA_040387055.1. Classification (GTDB taxonomy): domain Bacteria; phylum Pseudomonadota; class Gammaproteobacteria; order Nevskiales; family Nevskiaceae; genus Stenotrophobium. Next base: position 23,243 of record JAZKEM010000024.1, read on the forward strand.
GCCTTACAAGCCCTCGCTGCTTCCACGTCACTGAGCTTGCGCGGCACTCGGCTTAAACAATCCAGACCAAAGCAAAAACGCCAATCATCATGAATGACAGCGCGAGCTTGGCGACGGTGCCCAATAGCAAACCCAGCCACGTGCCGAGACCAGAAGCAGCGGCTTGATTGATTGAGCGTTGCGCATACAACTCGCCGAGCACAGCGCCGACGAAAGGGCCGAAGATCAGTCCGGGGATTCCAAAGAACAATCCGACTAGCGTGCCGAGAAATGCACCGGTTATCGCTTGTGGACTCGCACCAACGCGCTTGGCACCGAAACTCGCTGCAACAAAATCCAGCAGCATTCCGATCCCGCCGAGCACGGCGATCAGCACCAAAGTTTTAAATCCTGCGTGCTGATAATGATCGGCATAGGCACCGAGCCAAAGACCTGCGAACACCAACGGCGGCCCGGGCAACAGCGGATAAATCGCACCGAGTAAACCACCCAACACCAAAGCAATGGCGAGGATGACGTAGAGGATTGTTAACAGCTCCACGTGTATTCGCTCAGCGTGGCATTGCTTTTAGAATTTCTTCAGCAAGCAATTTGTAATTGCCGTCGAAGTGATGCCCACCCGGCAGCTTCACCACACGCGCACTAGGCGTGCCTTGTAGCTTGGGGCAAATCGTATCGTCTTCACCTGCGCCGTAAATGCACAGGAACGGAATGCCGCGCATTCTGGCCACTTCAGGCAATGTCGGCAGACCTTCTTTCCCGTTTGAAACCCAGTTGCTCAGATGGAATTCAAATGTGGCGAATTCACTCAAGCCCATGCCAACAGCCAGACTGACGTATTCAAGCGATGCTTTGGACAGACGCGTAACAATGAAAGGCATCACATTCGCGCCCTGCGAATAGCCGATCAGAATGACGCGCTTCTTTTTCCACTTCGACGCGTAGTAATGAATGATTCGATCTGTATCCGCCGCCGTGCTTGCTGGCGTGCGCGCAGCCCAGAAGTAGCGCAGTGAATCCACGCCAACAACTCTGACGCCCTTCGCCGTCAGTGCTGCAGCAACTTCTTTATCCAAACCCGCCCAACCACCATCGCCTGAAATCAGAATGGCGAAGGTATCGGTTTCCTTGCCCTGCGATGGCACTTCGACCACCGGCAAGTTGCCAAGTGATGTTGGCGGAGGCGGCGGCGACGTCGCTTTATTGCTGGTGACGATGGTCTGATAATTCTCGAGGAACTTCGGCTTCCAATCTTTCTCGTGTCCGTAGTAACGGCCGACATTGGGCAACATCACCACGCGGCCATTACTCACCGTGCTCATGAAAATCTGAACGGCCGATGATGGGTATTTAGGATCAACGTCGCCCTGCAATACAACGAAAGGCGCCTTGATCCGCTGCGTTGGATAGAACACCGAACGCTTGATCTTGCCCTGCGCATTTTTCTCTACTTCAAATTTAAAGCCATCGCCTTTGCACAATGGCTTTTTGAATGCCAGCTCAGGGCTAAAGCTCAGCGCCATCGCGCCGCCAAAAAGTTTGTCGGGTGCGAGTCCCAAAGTGCCATAAGTGAGTGTTGCGCCAATGTCATAGCCAACAAGAATCGGACGGTAGTAGTCGCCGAGCTTGTAATAGGCCTGCAGAAAATGGCTGAGATTTTCCAAATCACCAACTGGTGAAAAACAATCGCCGCCATCTTTCTGAAAATTACGCAGCAGCGCTGGCGTATCAACCCCTGCAACCAAGGCACCTTTCTGCGTCAGTGCCTTGGCCATATTGATCACATTGCCATTCCATCCGGCATCGCCGGATAGAAAAACAACAAAGCTCGTCGGCGTGCCCTTGGGCTGATACATGGTGATTTTGTCGAAGCGACCATGCGAGAGCACTTCACGCGCTTGAGCAGAGCCCGCCACCAATACCAACAGCAACGCAATGAGTTGTTTCATTTGAACACCACCTCTTTCATACCGCCCGCAATCAGCGAAGCTGTATCCAATAATATTCTTGGCAGCGCCAAACCACCTGGCGAAGCCAGATAACGCGGACGCCAAACCGGATCAAATTTTTCTTTGTA
>JAZKEM010000025.1:0-13427 GCA_040387055.1 Pseudomonadota bacterium
CGCGCTTCACTTTGTTGATTTCGGCGATGTCGATATCGAGGTGCGCGATCCACTTGGCGCCCGGCGCAAATTTGGCAGGGACACCCGCAACGCGGTCATCAAAGCGTGCGCCGATAGCAATCAGGAAATCGCAGTCATCGGTCGCATAGTTGGCAAACGCAGTACCGTGCATGCCGAGCATGTGCAGCGAGAGTGGGGCAGTGGTGTCGACCGCGCCGATACCCATCAGCGTGGTGGTGACCGGGATGCCATAAGCATTTGCGAATTCGCGCACTGCTTTGGAAGCTTCACCATTCACAACGCCGCCACCCGCATAGATCAGCGGGCGCTTGGCCTGAGACAGCATCTCGTGGAAGCGCGCGCAGGCGGCATCATCAAGCGTGTTATCAGCCACAGCCTTGAGGCGCGCGCGATAGCCAGGGATTGGCAGAACGCCATCACCTTGGAAAACGCCGCTCCAGTTCTGCACGTCTTTCGGGATATCAATCACAACCGGGCCAGGACGGCCGGTGCGGGCGATCTCAAACGCGGTGCGCATGGTCGCTTCAAGCTTCTTGGCGTCCGTGACCAGGAACACATGTTTGGCGCAGGCCGACATGATGTTGCTGATCGGTGCTTCCTGGAAGCCGTCCGAACCAATCGCGGCGGTTGGAACCTGACCGCAGATCACGACAATAGGAATCGAGTCCGCCATGCAGTCACGCACAGGGGTCACAGTATTGGTGGCGCCAGGGCCAGAGGTCACCAGTGCCACGCCAACCTTGCCGGAGGCGCGGGCATAGCCAGCGGCCATAAAGCCAGCGGCCTGCTCGTTTGCCGGAACAATCAGCGGCATTGATTCGTTGCCGTCAGCTTTACGGTGGTCGGCGTTGTAACGGAACACGGCGTCATAGGTCGGCAGAATTGCGCCGCCGCTATAGCCGAAAATGGCGTCTACACCTTCATCGGCCAGAATCTGGACGACAATCTCCGCGCCGGACATGGTTTTGCCTGCGAGGGGATGCGTTTTGGGCTGATGCGCTGCGTTCATGGCGTACTGGGTGTAAATGACAAAAAATTGGACGCGCTTTATAGCATGTTAGGGGGGGCTTCTGGCAGGTTTCTGGGCGTTTTCAGTGCACTAAAACGCTAATTTCAGCCTCATTTCGCTAATTTTCAGGCCTCGCTTCGCCAATCAAAAGTCCGACATGATTTGATGCGTCTTCAAAAAAGGGCACTTGGTTGCAAGCCTCAGTAAACAAATGAAGTTATCTGGGCTTGCGTCGGGGTTGCATCGCAGCACAAACATGGCTAAGGTGCGCGCCCTATGCGTCATATCATCTCTATCCTCTTGCAGAACGAAGCGGGCGCTTTGGCGCGTGTCTCCGGCATGTTTTCCGCACGTGGCTACAACATCGAATCGCTGTCTGTAGCTACAACCAACGATCCGGCTGTTTCGCGCCTGACGCTGGTCACACTGGGTTCTGACGCGGTGATCGACCAGATCATCAAACAAACCCGAAAATTGATCGATATCCTCGAAATCACCGATCTGTCCCGTACGGACCATATCGAGTGCGAGTTGTTGATGATCAAAATTGAAATGGCGCAGGACACCGCCCAGCAAGTGATTGATTGCGTGCGTAAGCACCGCGTCAGTGTGCTGGATGGCTCTGACAATACCCGCATGCTGCAACTGGCGGGCACTGGCGCTGAAGTCGATGCATTTATCGCTGAGATCGCCACGATCGCCAAAATTATTGAAATGGTCCGCAGCGGCGTTGCCGCATTGACGCGTGGCCATCCGGTTCTTGCTGTTCCCCAATAACTTCTGTCTTTTTTAGTTTCCTACACGGAGCGCGCTGTGAGTATTCATGTCCTTTATGACAAAGACGCCGACCTTTCGATCATCCAGTCGAAGAAAGTCGCCATCGTTGGTTACGGTTCGCAGGGCCACGCCCATGCGCTGAACCTCAAGGATAGCGGCGTTGATGTCGTCGTTGCCCTGCGCCCTGGTTCAGCAACCGCCAAGAAGGTTGAAGCCGGTGGCCTCAAGGTCAAGAACGTAGCTGATGCTTGCGCTTGGGCTGACCTCGTGATGATTCTGACGCCGGACGAGTTCCAGTCTGAGCTGTACAAGAACGAAATCGAGCCGAACATCAAGAAGGGCGCTGCACTGGCCTTCGCTCACGGCTTCGCCATTCATTACAACCAGGTTGTGCCTCGCGCCGACCTCGACGTCATCATGATTGCTCCTAAAGCACCGGGTCACACCGTGCGTAACGAGTACACCAAAGGCGGCGGTATTCCTGATTTGATCGCTGTTTACCAAGACGCCAGCGGCAACGCTAAGAAGCTTGCACTGTCCTACGCTTCGGCCATCGGCGGCGGTCGTTCGGGCATCATCGAAACGACCTTCAAAGACGAATGCGAAACCGATCTGTTCGGTGAGCAGGCTGTTCTCTGCGGCGGCGCCGTTGAACTGGTTAAGGCCGGTTTCGAAACGCTGGTTGACGCAGGCTACGAGCCAGAAATGGCTTACTTTGAGTGCTTGCACGAACTGAAACTGATCGTCGACCTGATGTACGAAGGCGGCATCGCAACGATGAACTACTCGATCTCGAACAACGCTGAATACGGCGAGTACGTGACCGGTCCTAAGGTCATCAACGATGAATCACGCAAAGCGATGAAGCAGTGCTTGCTCGATATTCAGACTGGTAAGTACGCCAAGGCTTTCGTCTCCGAAGGCAAGATGGGCTATCCAGAAATGACCGCAATGCGCCGCCTCAACGCTGCGCACCCAATTGAAGTCGTCGGCGGCCAGTTGCGCGCAATGATGCCTTGGATCGGTAAGAACAAGCTGGTCGACAAGTCCAAGAACTAAGTTCTTAACTGTTTTAAAGACTAAGGGGCGCGAAAGCGCCCCTTATCTTTTGTGGACTTCAATCGTAAGATGTTGCAACTGATTTAAGAGGCAATGAGCATGAATGAGCAGGGCGCCAGCAACAAACGTCGCAGAGGCATTTATCTGCTACCGAATCTGTTCACCACCGGCACCCTGTTTGGCGGCTTCTACGCAATTATCTCGGCGATGGACGGCCACTTTTCTGCGGCAGCAGCGGGCATTCTCGCTGCCATGATCGCGGACGGCCTTGATGGCCGCATCGCACGTCTCACCAATACCTTCAGCGATTTCGGCAAGGAATACGACAGCCTCTGCGATATGGGCGCTTTCGGTTTTGCCGCCAGCATCGTCATCTACGCGTTTAGTTTGAATCACTTTGCCGACGTTCACTGGTTAGGCGGTAAAGTCGGCTGGGCTGTGGCATTCCTCTATGCGGCTTGCGCGGCGCTGCGTCTCGCACGTTTCAATGTGCTGGCTTCACGCGGCGGCGCATCGGGCGATTTTTTTGGTCTGCCTTCGCCTGCAGCAGCGGGTTTGGTCGGCGGTTATGTTTGGGCGGCCAACGAATCAGGTCTGCCTGGCGATAACTGGGTGGTGATGTTGCTCGCTGCTATCGTGACAGCAGGTGCCGGTATTCTGATGGTCAGCAACTTCCGTTTTGCGGCATTCAAAACCGTGAAGATTGAGGGTAGGGTGCCGTTCCGCTACATCGTCGTCATGGTCGGCTTGCTCGCCTTGTTTGCGATGGACCCTCCGCATATCTTCTTCCTGACGTTCTTGATTTACGCACTGTCAGGTCCCGTATTGGCCTTGTGGCGCCGCTACAAGAATCGCAAAACGACACCTACTCCTCAGGCATGATCTTGCGTGGGATCAGCGCGCTGTTAGCGCTGCTGCTGAGTGCTACGGTATTTGCCGCTGATGTGACGTTGGACTCTGCGCGTGCAGAGTTTTTAGCGATGCGCAGCGACGAAGCGCAACGGCAATTCACGCTGTTACAAGCGCAGACACCCAACGATCCGGCCGTCTTGTTTTATCTTGGACGTCTGCAACTCCGTCAAAATCATCGCAAGGCTGCGGTCGAGCTGCTACGTCGTGCAGTCGAGTTGCAGCCCGATAACGTCGAATATCGCATCGTCGTTTCTGCGGCGATCGGCGCGTACATCGACGACGTGCCTTTCTATCGGAAGCTTGGCCTCGCACAAGAAATACACAAACATCTTGAAGACGCGTTGCGGGTTGATCCGCGTTCCGTGGATGTGCGCGACGGCCTCGTGCGATTTTACTTGGCCGCTCCTGGGATTATTGGTGGTGGACGCGACAAGGCTGTTGCTGAAGCAGCACGGCTGATGGCTCTGGATCGATCGGAAGGCCATATCGACAATGGTGTGATCGCCATTCATGACAAACGCTATGCCGATGCCGAACGTGAGTTTCGTGCCGCGATTCAGGCTGCACCCAAGCGTGCTGCGCCACGATACGAGCTAGGTCGGCTACAGCAAATGCAGAAGCAATTTGATGCGGCGTTTGCGAGCTTTGAAGACGTGATGCAATTGCTGCCACGTGAAACCGCCGCCTATTACCACTATGCCAATACTGCGGCGCTAGCGAATCAGCGCGTGGACAGTGGTCTCGAAAAGGTGAAAGTTTTTTTGGATCGTGGCCCGGTGACTGACGAGGACCCCACGCCCGTTATGGGCTACCGTATTTTAGGGCGCTTATCTGCGCTGAGTTCAAAAAATGATGCAGCGCGTAGTGCCTACCAAACTGCGCTGAAAATGGACCCGGCCAACGCCGAAACGGTAGCCGCACTCAAGAAATTGGACTGATCCGCGTGGCTTGGTCTATATTTACACCGCTATGTCGACTTTTCGCAGCCATTTCGCTTTTTCGCCCGCGCTCGTTCGCGGCGTTGAGCTGCGCTCGCTGGCTCTGCTGTCACTCGCGCTTCTGCCGTAAGGCAGACCATAGCGCCGCGCCCGGCACGGGGCCAAAACCGTCCAACCAACACCAGTACAAACAAAAACCTTATGTCAGTCCGCTGAATTTATCGCGACTGAAAATGCAGATTTGGAGTTTCTCATGACGATGTTGACCGACCCTTCGAAAAAATACCGCAGCTTTAAGCCGGTTCATTTGCGCGACCGCACATGGCCAGACGCTGTGATCACCAAAGCGCCGATCTGGCTCTCAACCGATTTGCGCGATGGCAACCAAGCGCTGATTGAGCCGATGAATCACGCGCGCAAACTTCGTATGTTTGAGCAGCTGGTCAAGATCGGCTTTAAAGAAATTGAAGTTGGTTTTCCGAGCGCCTCACAGACCGAGTTCGATTTTTTGCGTCACTTGATCGATAACAACTTGATCCCTGATGACGTCACCGTGCAAGTGCTCACGCCTGCGCGCGAGCCCTTGATTCGTCGCACTTTTGAATCGCTCAAAGGTGCCAAGCGCGCCATCGTGCATTTTTATCATGCAGTAGCGCCGGTGATGCGCCGTGTTGTGTTTGATATGACGCAGGATCAGGTCATCGAAGAACTCGCGATCAAGCACGCGATTTTGCTTAAGGAATTAGCTGCGCAGAATCCGGGCACCGACTGGCGCTTTGAGTATTCGCCAGAAATGTTCTCGGGCACTGAATTGGAATTCTCCAAACGTGCAGTCGATGCTGTCGTTGATGCGATTGGTGCGACCAAAGAGCGCCCGATCATCATCAACCTGCCTGCAACGGTTGAGCACTCCACGCCGAATATTTTTGCTGACATGATTGAATGGATGCATCGCAATGTCGCCAAGCGCGAAGCGATCATCTTGTCCGTTCATCCTCATAACGATCGCGGCACTGGCACGGCAGCCGCTGAATTTTCCATGATGGCCGGTGCTGATCGCGTGGAAGGGTGCTTGTTCGGTAGCGGTGAGCGCACCGGCAATGTTGACGTCGTCAACGTTGCTTTGAATCTCTACACGCAAGGCGTCAATCCGGGTTTGGATTTCTCCAACATTGACGAGATTCGCCAGTGCGCTGAGTACTGCACGCAGTTGCCTGTGCATCCACGTCATCCGTATGCAGGTGATTTGGTTTACACAAGCTTCTCAGGCTCGCATCAAGACGCCATCAAAAAAGCCTTCACTGCACGCAAGGAAGGCGATGTTTGGGAAATGCCGTATCTGCCTGTCGACCCGATGGATTTGGGCCGCAGCTACGAAGCGGTGATCCGTGTGAACTCGCAGTCCGGTAAGGGCGGCATTGCCTACTTGATGGAAGCCGAGCACGGCGCCGTGTTGCCGCGTCGACTCCAGATTGAATTCAGTGGCGTTGTGCAGGAAGTGACTGATGCCAGCGGCAAGGAAGTGACGGCAGCAGACATCTGGGCCATCTTCCAGCGTGAATATTTGGAGACTGCGCCTTATAGCTATGTCTCACATCATCTGATTGAAGACTCGACGCGCGATATCGTTGAACTCAATACAGAAGTGCAAGACGGCAGCAGCAAGCAAAAAATCTCTGGCCAAGGCAACGGCCCGATTGATGCTTTTGTGACTGCGCTGCAGAAACTCAGCAATCAAAAGATCACGGTGATGGATTATCACGAACACGCCATCGGCGCGGGCGCGGATGCTAAAGCCATCACCTATATCGAGCTGCGCGTTGATGGCGGCAAGCCTTTGTTTGGTGTCGGCATGGATTCCAACATCGTGACTGCCTCGCTCAAAGCGATCTTGTGTGGCCTTAATCGCAGTACACGAGCGTCGGCGCCGAAATCGGCCGCTGCTTGAAGCTTGGTAAAGAGCCCGCAATAGCGGGCTCTTTTTTTGAAAATTGATGTCTCAAATAATCTTGGTTTCGTTGTTTAGGTAAACATGGGTCTGACTGAAAACATTGTTCTGGTGCTGTTTGCCCTGCTGTTGGTTTTTCTCAACGGTTTCTTTGTTGCCGCTGAATTTGCGATCGTCAAACTGCGTCATACGCGCGTCGAAGAGCTGAAGCGTGTTAACGGTATTCGTGGCCGTATCTTGGCTAAAGTGCATCAGCGCATGGATGCTTATCTGTCTGCCTGTCAGCTGGGTATTACGCTGGCATCGCTGGGTTTAGGCTGGATTGGTGAGCCTGCTTTTGCTCGTTTGATAGAAGTTCCACTGGCAATGATGGGACTCGATAACGATCCAGCGACGGTCCACACCATCGCATTTATTTTTGCATTCGGCGTGATTTCATATCTGCATATCGTGGTGGGCGAGCTGGCGCCAAAATCGGCGGCACTTCGTAAGCCAGAAGCAATGTCATTGTGGACAGCCATTCCTCTGTATCTGTTTTATTGGCTGATGTACCCGTTTATTTATTTTCTCAATCACAGTGCCAACTGGATGTTGCGTCGCATTGGTCTTGAGGATAAATCCAAGCACGGATACGAAGTTCCGTATTCGCATGAAGAACTGCGGACGATTTTGCATCTCAGCCGCGCCGGAACCGACGAGCGAGATTCCGATCTCAACCGCATGCTCACGCACACGCTCGACTTGCCGAAGCTATGCGCGGGCGATGTGATGCGTAGTCGCTTTGATTTGGTCGGTATTACGGATGATTTGAGCCATGCTGAAGTGCGGCGCACGCTGCAGGTTCATCGATACAGCCGATATCCCTTTATCGCTGCGGATAGCGAAGAAATTTTGGGCATCTTGCACCTTAAGGATATTTTTCTGGAAGGCCCGGGGCCGGATTACGCATCGCGCCTGCGTAGTCACCTGCGACCTGCTGAACGGTTCACTGAAGAAACACCCGTCGCTCAATTGCTGCGTGGTTTTCGCATGGGTAGTACTCATCTCGCGCTCGTGGAGAGTGCCGACGGCGTGCTGGCCGGGTTTGTGACGATGGAAGACGTGCTGGAAGCTGTTTTTGGCCCGATCGCTGATGAGCACGATAAGGTTCGTCCCGAGCAAAGCAGCCGGGTGCCGAGATGGCTGGATGGCAATTCCTTGTTGGTGCACGGTGAAACGCCGCTATTCATGCTGGAGCGCGAAATTGGCACTACGCTTTCTGAGAGTGAAACACTGAATACCGTGAACGGACTCCTGCGTGAGCGGCTTGAGCAGATTCCACGCGTTGGCGACAGCATTGAAATTGGCGCTTATTCGGCATCCGTTCTGCAAATGGACGGGGCCAGCATTGAGGCCATGGTGCTGACGCGAAGCTCTGAATCTGGCCGTGGCCATTAAGAGGCAGGGCTAGGGGATCTCCCGAGGCTTACACGTCGTCAGATTGTGAGCCACATGTCAGAATGACCACATGAAAACCGTCAAGCGCAAACAAGTCCTCAAGGCACTGGAAATCGAAACATGGGTGCCGCGTGGCGCGGAGCCTGCTGTTGTAGAAGCGACGGCTGCCCCAGTTGAGGAAGAATCTGAAAAACGCAGCCGCGGTCGTCCACGTCTCAATGCGGTAGCTGAACCAGTGGTCGCTGCAAAGACTGCTGAGCGGCCATCCAAAGCAACTGTGGTTGCGCGCACTGATTATGTCGCGCCCACCGATTGGGAAGGCCTACGCGCTGCGGTGAAAAGTTGTGAGCGCTGCAAGCTCTGCCCGACACGTACGCAAACGGTTTTTGGTGCAGGTAATGAACACGCTTCGTTGATGGTTGTGGGCGAAGGCCCTGGTGCGGATGAGGATGCATCGGGCGAACCGTTTGTAGGTCGTGCCGGCAAACTGCTCGACGAGATGCTGAAGTCGATTGGTCGTTCGCGTAAGGACAACGTCTTCATCGCCAACGTGGTGAAGTGCCGTCCTCCAGGCAATCGCGATCCGGAAGCTGACGAAGCAGAAGCCTGCCGTCCGTTTCTTGAGCAGCAGATTAAGTTGGTCAAACCAAAAATGATTCTCGCGCTGGGCCGTATTGCTGCACAGCGTTTGCTGCAAACCGATGAGCCCTTGTCGAAGCTGCGTGGCCCGATTCACGAGTATGGCCCAGACAAGACGCCGCTATTCATCACCTATCACCCTGCGTATTTGATGCGCAGTCCGCGTGAAAAAGCCAAGAGCTGGGATGATCTGAAGAAGGTTTATCGCCACATCGAGCAAACTGAGTGAGCGCACAGCTCCAGCCGTCGCAATGGCGATTGTTGCCGATGCATCCTTCGCATCTGCCGCAAGTGTTGGAGATTGAAGAGCGCGCGTATCCGTTTCCGTGGACCGAAGGCATTCTTAAGGACTGCATCAAAACCGGTTACAGCTCGTGGGTGATCACTAATACGATTGGTGAGGTGATGGCCTACTCATTTATGAGCATGGCTGTTGGCGAGGCGCATATTTTGAATATCTGTGTCGACCCCAATCAACAGCGCCAAGGTTTGGGCTTGTTCCTGATGCAGCATCTGATCACTTTGGCGCGCGCTGCCAATTGCACCATCGTTTTGCTTGAAGTGCGTAAGTCCAACAAAGGTGCTTTCAAGCTCTACGACTCGCTAGGCTTTCAACGTCTCGGCTTGCGCAAAAATTACTACCCAGCATTTGATGGGCGCGAAGACGCCATTGTGCTTGGACTTGAATTGCTCTGAGCATGAAACGCGGACAACTCTCATGGGCGATGTACGACTGGGCCAACTCCGCCTTTTCGACGACGGTGCTCGCCGGCTTCTTCCCCATTTTCTTTGCCAAGTATTGGGCCGCTGATCTGGCCGATGCTGAGCGCACCTGGTGGCTAGGGTGGGGCGGTGCAATTGCCAGCCTTATCGTGATGGTGTTAGCGCCATTGCTGGGCGGCGTTGCTGATCGTAAAGGCTACAAAAAACGCTTTCTGTTTCTGATGGTGGTGCTAGGTGCTGGCGCCACGATGGGGCTTTACGGTATTGAGAAAGGTGATTGGCAATCGGCGCTGATCATGTTCACCTTGGCTTCAATTGGTTTCTTTGGCGGTCTGTCGTTCTACGATTCCTTGATTGTTCACGTTGCAGACAGTGAAGAGATGGATCGCGTGTCTGCGCTGGGCTATGGCCTTGGTTATCTCGGTGGCGGCCTGTTGTTTGCGATCAATGTTGCGATGGTGCTTAAGCCTGAGATGTTTGGACTGGCTGATGCCTCCATCGCCACGCGCCTTTCATTTTTAAGTGTGGGTGTGTGGTGGCTAGTGTTTTCGATACCGTTATTCCTACGCGTACCAGAGACGCCAAAGCCTGATGGCAATGCATCGCTAACCGAGCTGTGGGCCACCGCCAAACAGTTGGTCACGATGAAGCCGGTGCTGCTGTTCCTCTGCGCTTACTGGCTCTATATCGATGGCGTCGACACGATTATTCGTATGGCGGTGGATTACGGCATCAAACTCGGTTTTGAACCAGCCGCACTGATCAAGGCGTTGCTATTGGTTCAATTCATCGGCTTTCCGGCTGCGATTGCCTTTGGTTATCTGGCAGATCGCATTGGGACCAAAAACGCGATCTATCTTGCTTTGGCGGTCTACACCGGCGTGACCTGTTTTGCCTTTACGCTGCAAACAGAAGCGCAGTTCTATGGCATGGCGGCAGTGATCGCCTTGGTGCAAGGCGGCGTGCAGTCCTTGTCGCGTTCGTATTACGCCAAGTTGATTCCCTTGGATCGAGCGGGCGCATTCTTTGGCTTCTACAATATGCTCGGCAAATTCGCAGCTATCGGCGGGCCTATCGCCATTGCCGTCACTGCCAACGCAGTGAGCGACCAGCGTTACTCCATCCTCGCACTGCTGCCGTTCTTCATATTGGGCGCACTGCTGTTGTCACGAGTGCGTCCCGAAACTACGCGTTAAGCGGGCGCTGGTTCAAATCAAAGCACCATTTGCGTGCACGCGTTTTGCGCGGCTTCAAGAAATACAGCCGTATCAAAGCGTTGAACGTGCCCCATAAAGACGGCACGCATATTGCTCCACTCGTGCAAAAGGCGCGATGCGCCATGCTGAAGCTGGATGTTCGCTTTAAATAATGACGCTACGCGTAATTCTGATTGATAGCCGCACTGAGCGCTCTGAGCGCATGGAGAAAGCCCTCGTTGAATCGGGTTTCCATGTGCTCGCCGTGCTGCGTGAGACCGACGATCTTTATGCAGGGCTGCGTAACCTGAAACCGGACGCAGTGATCATTGATACGGACTCGCCAACGCGCGACACCTTGGAACATCTCGGTGCACTGAGTCAGCGTTTCCCAAAACCCATGATCATGATGAGCGACGTTGCGGACGCAGCATTGACGCGCGCAGCCGCTAGCGTCGGCGTCAGCGCCTATGTCGTTGATGGTCTTTCGCCTTCGGTGGTGCGTTCGCTTGTCGATGTGGCGATGCTGCATTTTCAAAGCCACAGACAGTTGCACGCTGAGCTCTCAAAGACGCAGCAGGATCTCGATGATCGTCGCAGTATTGATCAAGCCAAATGTCATCTGATGGAGCGTCATGGTTTTAGTGAAGATCGGGCTTATGGCGTGATGCGTCGTTTGGCAATGAGACGCCAACAACGGCTCGCAGATTTTGCACGTGGGCTGCTTGCGCAAGAGGGTTTGGTTTAGAGAAGTGATAGTTGGCACGACGTTTGCTTAGTTACATCTGACACTCAAGATTGCTTATGCACTGGCAGAAAAGCCGGCGCAGCCCAAAGACGGGCAGGCATCTGATACGTCGACACATATAAGTTTTAAGGCAAAGGCGCCTGCACGCGAATCGAGAAGATTTGCGGCGGCGCCTTTTTTATTGCTCGGTCAGCGTTGATCGAAAACACATCAAGGGAGATGGGGAATGAAGAACAGTTTGGGTTATGCATTTTGCAGTGCTGCAATGATGCTGACCTCCGGAGCGGCAATGGCGGATTCGATTGATGTACTGCGTTACGCCTTGTCTGGCGGCACGCCTAACCTTGATGTACGCGGACGTTGGGAACACGTCAGCCAAGACAATGCATTAGATGCTGCGGACGCATACACCGTGCGGGCGCGCTTGGGTTACACCACAGGCAAATGGAATGACTTGGATATGCAAACCGAATTTGAGGGCACTTTCCCCTTCGGTCCGCAGGCATACAACAGTACGATCAATGGCAAAGCCACACGCAGCATAATCGCCGATCCTAAGGGCACTGAACTCAATCAAGTTGCGCTGCGTTACACCGGCATTGCAGGCAATGTTTTCAAGATTGGACGCCAGCGTTTTATCCTCGATAACGCACGCTTTATCGGCAACTCGGGCTGGCGTCAAAATGAAACCACTTTTGATTCGTTCACAGTAGTCAACACACAACTGCCAAAGACTACGCTGACTTACGCTTATTTAAGTCGTGTCGATGATAAGAACTACAAAGGCTACAAGATCAATGGCCAAGTCTTTAATGCAGCCTATGCGGCATCGCCTCAACTCAATCTAGTTGGCTACGCCTATCTGTTCGACTTCGATCAGAACCTAGCGACACGCCGCGACACACAAACCTATGGTTTGCGTGCGAGCGGTGTATTCCCATTCGATGGATTCAAGCTGCTCTACACCGCCGAATACGCACACCAGAATCACTACAAGGATTCCCCCAGCGCTGTTTCAGCGCAGTACATCCTCGCGGAGTTAGGTGCCAGTTCACACGGCGTTACCGCCAAGCTTGGCTACGAAGTTTTGGGTGGTGATGGCACTTATGGATTCCAGACGCCACTAGCGACTCTGCACGCTTTCCAGGGCTGGGCCGATCTGTTTCTGAACACTCCGAACGGAGGCATTCGTGATGCCTATTTGAAGCTTGAAGGTGATGCGCCTGCAGGCATCAAGTTGGTCGGCTTCTATCACGACTTCCGTTCTGACGATGGTGGTGCCAAGTACGGCACGGAATACGACGTGCAGGCAATGAAAGCCATCAACGACAACTTTAGCGTCACTGCGAAATACGCCGGTTATCGCGCAGATACCGCTGCTGTGAACACCGACAAATATTGGCTGCAGGCCGAGTACAAATTCTAAGCACACCTAGGAGCATGTTATGAGCGATACCAAGCAAAAGAATTTCCCCAATCTGTCGCGCCGCGGCTTCATTCTCAGCGCAGCAGCTGCGGTGAGCGGCATTGCCGCATCGGGTGTGATTCCTTCTTCATTTCAAAGTAATGCATGGGCTGGCACTGGTGCGCTGGAAAAAACCGATCTCACGATCGGGTTCATTCCACTAACGGATTGCGCCAGCATCGTCATGGCCTCAGAGCTGGGGCTGTTTAAAAAGTACGGCCTGAACGTGACTGTTTCGAAAGAAGCGAGCTGGGCTGCAGTACGTGACAAATTGGTTCTGGGTCAGCTTGATGCTGCACACGTGCTCTATGGTTTGGTTTATGGCGCGCACCTAGGCATCGGCAGTCAGAAAAAAGACATGGCGATTCTGATGGGCCTCAACCACAACGGCCAAGCCATTACGCTTTCCAATAAATTGAAAGACGCTGGTGTAGTTGATGGCGCGAGTCTGAAGAAGGTGGTGGATAAGAAAGAGCGCGAATACACCTTTGCGCAGACGTTCCCAACGGGTACGCATGCCATGTGGCTGTATTACTGGTTGGGTGCGAACGGAAT
>JAZKEM010000026.1:0-20305 GCA_040387055.1 Pseudomonadota bacterium
CGAGCGTCGCCGACGTCAGCTTGCGTACATTTGAAAGCGCCTGAATCAGATCTTCCGATCCGCCGGCAATCGCGAATTCTTCTTCCGTACCAACAATCAGATCAAACTGCGGCAGGATTTTCTGGATGTGTTTTGTCACTTCATCACTGGCGACAAAGCGCGTCTCACCATCAGCCTTGCCGGTGAGTCCCCACAGCACAGGCCGATAATCTATATCCAATATGCGTTGCACACTGTGCTTCGCCGCATACTCCAGCGCACGCATACTGGCACCGAAAACACCTTCCGTAGAAAAGTGTGTACCGGTGATCAGTAATGCACGACTCGATGCGATGTAGTTCTCGTCAATGTCGTCGGCGCACAGCGCCATATCCGCACAGTTTTCGCGGTAGAACACCAAGGGAAATGTTTTGGAGTCTTTGATTCCAAGCAACACCATGCCAGTCAGTCGCTGCTTATCGATCTTGATGCCGCCAATGTCGCAGCCTTCTTGGGTCAGCGTCTCAGTCAGGAATCGACCCATGTGATCGTCGCCGACGCGAGTCACCATTGCGGACTTGAGTCCTAGACGTGCAGTACCGAATGCGATGTTGCCGGACGAGCCTCCGAGATACTTGGAGAAGCTGCTGACATCTTCCAGACGTGCGCCGACCTGCTGCGCATATAAATCAACCGCAAGCCGTCCCAGACAAATCAAGTCCAGCGGGCGTGCAGCCATTGCGGTTGAATCAGTCATTACTTGCCAACCAGAGTGACTTCAAACGAATACAGGTCTGGCCTGTAGGCGTGTTGACCGAATTCGACAACGTGTCCTTTGTTGTCAAAGGCAACACGTTCCATCGTCAACACAGCAGACTTGCGTTCGATCTCGAGCTTCTTGGATTCTTCCAGCGTTGCACTACGCGCACCGATGCGCTGTTTGGCGATGCGGATATCCACTCCGCGCGAACTAAGGACTTGGTACAAACCAAACTGCTCCAGATCAGCGCGTGTGATGTCGATGAACTCGCTCGGCAGATAGTTATCCAACACTGCCAAGGGAACACCACCAGCTAAACGCAGGCGACGAATGTGCAAAACCGGCGAACCGACTGGCACGCCGAGAGCAGCAGCAACGGCTTCATCTGCCGTAGTTTTAGTGTGGCCTAGAACTTTGGTTGAAGGCGCACGCTTGGCAGAGCTGAGATCTTCATAGAGTGAAGTCAGTTCAAGTTTGCGAGTAACACCACCACGCACCACCTGCGTGCCGATACCACGACGACGCACGAGGATTCCCTTGTCGACGAGATCCTGAATCGCGCGGCGAATTGTGGGACGCGACAAACCGAGCCGCTCACCCAGTGCAATCTCGTTATCAATGCGTGCGCCGGCTGGAACGCTGCCGTCCGCGATGGCCGCTTCGATGCGACTAGCAACCTGGTGGTAAAGCGGAATCGGACCTGAGCGATCAATATTCAGAAAAAGCGATCGCGGAAGTGGGTATTCGGCTTCCAATTTAATCTCCTTCACATTCTTGTTTTGAACAGTTTTAGTCATGATGCTTTCGAGTCTACGCTGCGTGCATTTTCTGCCAACAGCTGCGCAATCTCGCTCCAAAGAGGCTGTGGCAATTCATGCCCCATGCCGGGAAATATTTTTAACTTCGATCCTGCGATCAGCTTGTGTATCTCAACTGTTGCATCCGAGTTGATCAGCTGATCGGCCTTGCCCGCAATCAGTGTTGTCGGAACGCGAATCTCTGACAAAGCTTGATTGCGATCGGGGGCATTCAGCAAGGCTTCCAACTGGCGCTGCGTTCCTTCTGGGTCCCAGCCACGATCCCAAATCTCGCCTGCAACTTCGGCCAGCCATGCGACGTCCTGAGGATAGCCTGAAGATGCGCAGCCCTCTTCACTCTCCACGTAATAAGGCACGTACTCTTCGCGAGACGTCGGGATCGGCCTAGCCATCCGTTCTTCAATGGCATCACGACTCAGATAGAAACTTCCATTGGCCGCGGTATAGAGCAGACCCAGCGAGCGCACGCGCTCCGGATGTTGCTGCACCAACAGCTGGGCAATCATGCCGCCCATCGATTGGCCAACAATGTGTGCGGACTTGATGCCCATCGCATCGAGAAAAGCTGCGGTGTCATCGGCAAGATCGCTGAGTGCGTAACTGCCCTGCGGGTATCGCTGCGATTGCCCAACGTCGCGATTATCAAATCGAATGACATGAAAGCCTTCATCAGCGAGCCGCTGACAGAAGCCCGGACGCCATCCAACCATCTGCGCGCTGAAACCCTGAATCAGGATCAGCGGCGGCAGCGATGCATCACCGAATGCATCCCAGGCAATGCGCGCTCCTGATGCGGTAGTCACGATAGCCATACTTAACGAACCTTCTTGATCATGAAAATAACAACGCCAGCAACTAGTGCGCAGAAACCGCCAAACAGGTACAGCGCCGGATAACCACCAACGTAGGTAATCAACCCACCTGCAACAACAGAAGACATGATCTGCGGAAGACCCGTCGCGACGGTCAGAATTCCCAGGTCACGGCCTGCAGTGTCCTTACGCGGCAACACCAGCGACATCACCGCAAGATCGACCGCAAAGTAAGTGCCGATGAATGCACCCGACAGCACGGAGTAAACCACCATGCCCATCCATGTAGGGCTGACAATCGGCACGATCATCGTCGCAGCGAGGCCCACCGCAGAGATACCGACGAAAAGCTTGCGACGATCAAGCTTGTCTGCGAGCCAGCCGCAGAATGTTGCGATGACAACCCATACGCCGACACTGATAGTGACCAGCGTGCTGACCGCAACGGGTACGTTGCGATCCGGGACATTTTCGATACCGATGTAATCGCTCAACGTATAGAACAAATATCCGCTTACGGTGAAGTAAGCCATGAACAACATGAAGCGACTGATAAAGGCGAATGTGAAATCACGTTCGCGGAAAGCTTCGAAGAACCCGGAAAAACCCGAGCGCGTTTCTTTCGTGACCTCAACAGGCATAAGCGTCGTCAGCGAAGACGTTTCGCGTGCGCCGAATACCAGTGCAACGCAAGTAACAACCAAACCAATCGCCAGAAATATATAGCTCGATAAGGCACCCACGTGACTGGCGATGTTGACGCCAATCAGTGCGCCGATCGGAGGGCCAAGACCCAGAATCGCAGAAGCCACACCACGACGTGATTCAGGCACGCGGTCCGGCAAGATCGCGGCCAGCGCGCCTTGATTCATGTTGGCAGTCAGCCACAGCAAGGAATATGCAACGCCGAACATCACCAGATTGGCACTCAAGCCCATCGCGAGCATCAACACAGCAGAAACAATCGAGAGCCCAACGATCCATGGCGTGCGCTTACCGAAGCGTGAACGCGTGCGATCAGATAGCGAACCACCCAGCGGAATGCCGACCATTGAGGTGATCGCCGCAAATGTCGTCAGGATCGCCAGCGTGGTGACCTTATTGGCCGGGTCCATCTCTGCGATCTGGCCAGGAACCAAGACCTGCTGAATGCCATTGAAGCCAGCCATTAACGCAGCTGTAGGCGGCACCAAAAAACACAGCAAACGCGCAAGGCTCACCGGTCGTGAAGCACCGGCAGTCTGACTGCGCTCATCAGGTCGATTCATCTTTACCCCTCCGCAAACCTTAACCATCTATGTGGAAATCGGTCACTGGACTTTGTCAGGACATATGGTTATGTTAGGACATACTGACAATGTATTACGACGAATGCAACTGTTCAACAGAAACAGTACTTCGGCTTATTTCACTTACTAAAAAATAAAGTTGTTTGAGGAGCGTAGCGATGATGAATAAAGGCCCCTGCCCCAAAGGATTGATTGCAGCGGTGAGCTTGATTGCAGCATTCAATTGCACTGCAATTTTTGCGCAGGAGACGTCGGCAGTACCTGCTCCAACGACCAATGATGGCTCGATGTCAGAGCTTGATCAGCTGCTCGAGTCGCCCAGCCCGGAGTCATCTGCCGCTACTGATGCACAGCCGCAACAGCAAACATCGGTTCCCGCTGAATCGACACCGGCTTCACCTCCGGCTGACGCATCAATAGCTACAGAACTTGAAACGATCCCTTTAGCTAAGCGGCGCCCGAGCGACCCTGAACCGATTAAAGCTGCGCGAACAAGTCCGCAACTTGAAGAGATCATTGTCACCGCAACGAAGCGCGAAGAATCACTACGTGACATTCCGCAAAGCATTACCGCTCTTAGCGGTGGTGAGCTTGAAAGAAGTGGCGCCCAGGGCATTGAAGATATCGTCAAGAAAGTGCCAGGCGTCAACATCGCTTCCGAAAATGGATTTACCCGCATCACCATTCGCGGCATCGCGTCATTGAATAACACGAGTTCAACCACCGGCATCATGCTCGGCAACGTCTCGTTCGCTGATCAGTACGTGCCGCTGGTTGCACTGGATCAGCAGGTCTTTGATCTGAGGACTGTCGAAGTTCTGAAAGGACCACAGGGCACACTGTTCGGCGCTTCCGCGCTCAACGGTGCCATCCGTTATGTACCCGAGCCCGCAACACTAGGCGTATTCTCGGCAAAATATTTTGCGCAGTACGTCAGCATCGAACATGGCGGCGCAGAACCCATCTACGGTGCGGCGGTGAATATTCCTGCCGGCGACACCGCTGCATTTCGTCTGGTTGGCTTCAATCGCAAATCACCTGGCTATATCGACAACCTGCAACTCGGCGAGAAGGATACGAATCGCCTGGCGCAGCACGGTGGGCGTGTCATAGGCAGTTGGCAACCGAACGAGGACTGGAAGATCGATTTGATTGGCGCCACTCAGCGCACGTCGATCTATGACATCGCCCTCACCGACGGTCTCAACGGCAATCTCTCCAGCAACAACCGTCCACGTCGCAGCCCGCAGACCGATGGCTATGACATGGGCGGCTTGACCGTCGAATATGCCTTCGACTGGGCACAGTTCGTCTCCGAGTCAGCCTACGTCAAGAAGAACTCCGTCCATTTTTACGAGAACACCCGCAACCTTGTTGCGGATACCTCGGTTCCGCTGGCAGGCATCAGCGGCGGCGGCAACTCGAACACTTACAGCCAGGAACTGCGTCTGGTGTCGCCCAGCGACAGCGATAGCAACTGGCGCTGGATCGGCGGCATCTTCGGTTCGCGCCAGAAGCTGCTGAGCAAGGCGGATCTGCAGGCCGGAAACGCCTTGATTCCGCCTGAGCTGAATGACGCATTGCTGCAACCTCTGCTCGACGGCCTCGGCCTCGGCGGCATCATCAACCCAGCCGGAAACATCAGTCTGCTGGGCCTGATCGCCGACGTCACCATCACCGAAGTGGCGGCATTTGGTGAAGTCACCCGCAAGTTGGGAGAGTCTTGGGAACTCACCCTCGGTGGACGTCTCTATCGCACCCGTTCATTTGGCGAGAATACGCAACGTGGCGTGTTATTGACGGTGTTGAATCAGAGTCCATCGAAGGTCGTCAAAGGTGGCGTGCAGGAACAAGCCTTCAATCCAAAAGTATCGCTGCTCTGGCACGCGACCGACGACATCACCTCGTACGC
Source organism: Pseudomonadota bacterium (assembly GCA_040387055.1). GTDB lineage: Bacteria > Pseudomonadota > Gammaproteobacteria > Nevskiales > Nevskiaceae > Stenotrophobium. The sequence continues at coordinate 5,571 of JAZKEM010000026.1, forward strand.
AACGATCTCGAAAGGCTTTCGCGTCGGCGGTCTGCAGTCTGGCGTGACGCTGCCGATTTCTGCGACGCAGGCACCAGCCGCATTCAAATCCGACATCATCTGGAATTACGAAGCTGGCGTCCGTACAGAGTGGCTGGACAAAACGCTGAGCGCTGATCTAACTGCCTTCTACATCGATTGGCAAAACCCGCAGGTGTTCCAGGCCGATAGTACGACCAATCTTCAGTACCTCGACAATGCTGGCGGCGTGAAGAGCCCCGGCCTCGATTTTGCGTTGCGCTGGATTACTCCTTGGCAGGTCATGCTGACTTCAAGTGCGACCTATGCGAAAACGGTCACCACCAAGCCGTTCCAGACCGGCTCTGGAAACATCGCAGCACCAGGGTCGGGTTGGCCTTACGCACCCAAATGGCAGACTGCGACCACTATTTCGTATCCGCTGGAGCTGAACGACTGGACGATCACGACATCGTTCACGCACACCTATATGGGCACGGCGACCAACGACCTCAACGACCAGAAACCGATTTTCAATTACCGCTTGCTGGACGCGCAGATCGGTGTGCTTTCGACGGCGTACCCGTGGATTCCAGAGTTGAACCTCACGGTCAACAATCTCCTAGACAAACGTGGCGTGACGACACGCATCCCTCAGGGCAACAGTGTTGATGGCGGTTACACACAACCGCGAACCATCATCCTTCGACTCAGCGGATCTTTCTGAAGCTTGATGAAACAAACCTGATTGCTACTGATTTCACGAGAGGCTTTTCATGCAAACCCTTACGCACGATCACCTGAGCACAACAACCCAACGCAATTCTTTTATTGTTTCTACGCCAGATAAATTGCTGGCCACGCGGGCCATCAAAACTCAAAGCGCATTTTCACTCTGCGTAAAATCTTTAACGCCTCGCGAAACAGAAATTCTGGAACTACAAGGAACGGGGCTATCGATTAAAGGCGTTGCCCGCAAATTGGCCATCTCGCCCGGAACCGTGAAATGGCATGTTCGCAACATGTACTGGAAGCTTGATGCCACTTCTCGCGAAGAAGCATTGGCCAAGGCAAGGCAGTACCAGATCATCAGCTAGCCGCTGGACACCAGCACTCAGTTTTCCGTAGCTTGTTCCAGCGTCCGCGACGCGAGCCGCGAGCGCAATGCCGCTGAGCGTGTTCTTCGAAGAGACGCTCATCGCACAGCGCTGACTTTTTGGATATTGCTACTCATTACAGCAACTGCTTCCTGACTTCGGCAAATGCTGCAATCGCATGATCAAGATCGGCCAAGGTGTGTGCGGCGGACATCTGTGTGCGGATGCGCGCCCTGCCCGTCGGAACCACCGGATAGGAAAATGCAATGACGTAGACACCGCGCTCAAGCATCGCCTCAGCGACCTTTGTTGCCAGCGTTGCGTCATGCAGCATCACAGGGATGATCGGATGATCAGCACCCGCCAATTCAAAACCCACTCGCGTCATGCCTTCGCGGAAGTGACGCATATTGCGTGTCAGCGCTGCGCGCAGATCACTGCCTTCACGAACCAGCTGCAATGCCTTCAACGCGCCAGCAACCATCGGCGGCGGAATCGTGTTGGAGAACAAATACGGGCGTGAACGCTGACGCAGAAGTTCGACAATGGCGCGGCTCGCGCTGGTGTAACCACCACTGCTACCACCGAGTGCTTTGCCTAGCGTGCCAGTGATGATGTCGACACGACCGATGCAGCCGCGATGCTCCGGCGTGCCACGGCCGCCAGCGCCAACGAAGCCAGTCGCATGCGCTTCGTCCAAATGAACAAGCGCATCGTAACGCTCAGCCAGATCACAGATGCGATCAGCCTGCGCGATGATGCCATCCATCGAGAACACGCCATCGCTAGAGATCAGGATGAAACGTGCGCCCTCTTGGCGAGCCTGCTTGAGCTTGCTCTCGAGATCTTCCATATCGTTGTTGCGATAACGATAGCGACGCGCTTTGCTCAAGCGAACGCCGTCGATAATGCTGGCGTGATTGAGCTCGTCAGAGATGATCGCATCAGCCTCGCCCAGTAAAGTTTCAAACAGACCCCCGTTGGCATCGAAGCAGGACGGATACAGAATCGTGTCCTGCATGCCGAGGAAATCCGATAGCTCTGCTTCCAACTGCTTGTGAATAATCTGCGTGCCGCAGATGAAACGCACCGAAGCCATGCCGTAGCCCCAGCGCTCCATTCCCACTGCTGCTGCGCGCGCAACTTCTGGATGCTGCGCGAGGCCCAGATAATTATTGGCACACAGATTGATCACGCTACCGCTCGGCACACCGACGCGACTGCCCTGCGCTGTGACAATCACGCGCTCCTGCTTGTACAGGCCGGCATTACGGATCGACGAGAGCTCGCCCTCGACATGCGCGTTGAACGCAGCGTTCATGACACTGACCAGTCGAGCACGACCTTGGCCGCTTCACCGCTCTTCATCGCGTGAAAGCCATCCGTAAATTCGGTGTATGGAAGTCGATGCGTGATGATCGGCGTTAGGTCCAAGCCCGAGTCAATCATCGTCGACATCTTGTACCAGGTGTCGTACATCTCACGACCATAGATGCCTTTGATTGTGAGCATCTTGAAGATCACGAGATTCCAATCAATGGCGACGTCTTCCGATGGAATGCCGAGCATCGCGACCTTGCCGCCATGCGCCATATTGGTCAACAAATCACGGAAGGCCTGCGGATTTCCAGACATTTCGAGACCGACATCAAAGCCTTCACTCATGCCCAAGGCCTTCTGCACATCAATCAATTTTTCGCTGCGCACATCGACGCCACGCGTCGCGCCCATCTTTTCGGCGAGACGCAGACGCTCCGGATTGATGTCAGTGATGACCACGTGACGCGCACCAGCATGGCGGCAGACTGCAGCAGCCATGATGCCGATCGGTCCTGCACCGGTGATCAGCACATCTTCACCGAGCAAGGGAAAGCTCAGTGCCGTATGCGTGGCATTGCCGAAGGGATCGAACAGCGACGCAACGTCAAGATTAATATTGTCTGGATGAACCCAGACATTCGCCATTGGCAACGCGACGTACTCCGCGAAAGAGCCCGGACGATTCACACCGATGCCGCTGGTGTGCGCACAAAGATGACGACGACCTGCCATGCAATTGCGGCAGCGGCCACAAACGACGTGGCCTTCTCCAGAGACGATCTGTCCAGCATGGAAGTCGTTAACGTTGGAACCGACCTCAATGATCTCGCCAACAAATTCATGGCCTACCACCATCGGCACTGGCACGGTCTTCTGCGCCCATGCATCCCAGTTCCAGATATGCATGTCGGTACCGCAAATCGCAGTGCGTCGCGTTTTGATCAGCACATCGTTGATGCCCATCACGGGTTCAGGAACATCCTGTAGCCACAGCCCTTCGCGAGCTTCTTTCTTAACCAAGGCTTTCATTGACGATCTCTCCTAGAGCCGCGATGCATCTAACAACCAACCGGCAAAGCTACGCGCCATGCTCACGTCGAGCAGTAGTCGATAGTCTTGGTCGTCCCAGCGTTGAATAAGAACAGTTGCAAAGCTCGCGAACCGGGTGCGTGCGCAAGTGCCGATCTTGACGATGGATGGATCGCATCCCGCCGCAATCACTTGCGCCGCTTGCGGGCCACTCAATCGAAACGCTACTAAGCGATCTGAGATGGTCGTTGCGAATAAGCCAGCCTCAGCTGTGAGCATTGCAACAGGCTTCGTCGCAGTCACCAGCCAAGCGTTAGGCTCGAACCAGCAACAACCGAGTTGCGCATTGCCAGAGAGTCCATTGAATGTCTGAGGCGAACTCAGGCCAACTGAACTCAGCCAATTGCTCACCAGCGAGTTATCTGGCAGTCGACGCGATTTGCGCAAGCTGATGATCTGCAGAAATGGTTCTTCGATAACGCGCAGACCTTCTGTATCGAGGATCGGCTGCGGTTGTTGATTACGCGTCGAACCCAATGCAGAACGTGCCTCAAGTGTTTCAGCGTGCATGGAGTTCTTAACCATGGAGACGCTCTCCTTTCGGATCATAGGCAGCAAGTTCAACAATCCGAACCGCAACCGGTTTCGGACTGCGCGCGGAGTAGACGATCAAGCTTTCACCAAGCCGTTCACGGCCACGCTCGACCAAACCCATTGCTACAGGTCGTCCTAGCGTCGGACTCCACGCAGACGAGGTGACATAACCCTGAGTCTTGTGCGGAGGCTTCTGGAATTCCGCAGAAACCAGATGTCCACCGACCGGTAATACGGTGGCGCCATCAACAGCAGCGAGTCCTACCAACTGACGACGATCACGGCGCATGCCCTCTGGCGTCATCGTCGAACGACGACCCACAAAATCATCGGCCTTCTTGGCAATGATTTCAGCAAAGCCGATGTCCTGCGGCATCGTCGTGCCTTCGGTCTCAGTGCCAACGTGGAGGAATCCCTTCTCGATGCGCATCACCATCAAGGACTCCAGTCCAAACGGCGTCACATCGAGATCAGTACCAAGCTTCAGCAGTTGCTGCCACAGCGCCGCACCGTAGCTCCAAGGCACGCTAACTTCATAACTCAACTCGCCAGTGAAACTGACGCGCATGATCCGAACCGGAATGTCGCCGATGTGTCCGCTGCGCGCGGTCATATGCGGAAATGCTTCGGCAGAAAGATCAATGTCCATACCAAGACGCTGCAACAGCTGTCGAGCATTCGGACCAGCAACCATGATCACCGACCATTGCGTGGTGACGGGTTCGACAATCACATCAAGGTCGACCCACTCGCACTGCAGCCATTCTTCCAACCATTCGGTCACACGCTCGGCGTGTCCGCTGGTGGTGCCAACTTGAAATGTATTTTCATCCCAGCGCGTCAACACGCCATCATCGAAAACGATGCCGTCCTCACCAATCATCACACCGTAGCGGCAGAAGCCAGGCTTCAGCGTTTTCATATTATTGACGTACATGCGGTGCAGCAGCGTTGCAGCATCGGGGCCGTGCACCAGAATCTTGCCGAGCGGTGAATAGTCAACGATGCCGACACCAGCGCGCACCGCGCAGACTTCGCGCTTGATGGCGTCATGCTCACTTTCACCCTTGATTGGAATGTAAGCAGGCCGCGCCCAGCCACCGTAATCCTCCATCACAGCACCAGCACTGCGCTGTAGTTCGTCCGTCGGCAGGCGACGCAAGGGCTGGTAATACGCACCAACGTGTTGACCGACGACTGCGCCAAAGGTCACCGGATTAAACGGTGGTCGAAACTTGGTGGTGCCTACTGAACCCGCGGGACGACCGACGATGGTACTCATGACACCGATGGCATTGACGTTCGAGGTCTTGCCTTGATCCGTCATCATGCCGGTGGTCGTGTAGCGCTTCAGATGTTCGACTGACGTAAATCCTTCGCGCGCTGCGAGGCGTAAGTCGCCTTCGGTAACATCGCTTGCAAGATCGACCCATGAATAATTCGGCGTGCGCTTCAATAGCGACACGTCAACCGACCACAGCGGCTGCAGATTCAATGGCGTATCGAATGTTCCAGCAGCAGCACCAACCGAGCGCTCCTTCTGCACAGACTTCGCTGGAACGAAAGCTTGAAGAATTTCATCAAAGCGCAAGCTGCCGCCAGATTGCGAGAACAGATGCACCGTCGGATTCCAACCGCCAGACACCAGCAGGCAGTCGCAATCAATCACGTTACTCGTATCGGCTTGTGCCTTGCCGCTGGTATCGACACGATGCCATTCAACAGCGGAGATTGCAGACGATCCACGTGTACTGCTGGGCGCTGCACCAAACTCAATGCGGATGCCGCGTTCGCGAGTTGCGGCAATGACGAGCGCATCGGGGTTGGTTCGCGCATCAAGCACGGCCACTACTTTCACACCCGCTGCCTGTAACTCCAACGCAACTTCATAAGCGCTGTCGTTATTGGTCGCGATGACAATCTGGCGGCCCGCCATGACCGCGTATCGGTGTAGATATTGACGCCCTGCACTCGCCAGCATTACGCCGGGACGATCATTGTTGGGGAATACAATCGGACGTTCGATAGCACCCGTCGCTAGCACAACTTCTCCAGCGCTGATATGCCACAGACGTTGGCGAAGACCAGAGTCAGAAAGCATTTCAACTGCGACCACGTGATTATGATCGTAGTAACCAAACGCGGTGCAACGTGTCAGCACGCGGAGCTTCGAAAGCTTGCTTGCACGATCGAGAAGTTCGACTAAAGAGTTGCCATTGAGTTGCTGATGCTCGTAAAGCAAAGCGCCGCCCAACTGCGATTTGTCGTCGACTAGAACAACATCGCGTCCTTCTTCAGCAGCCTTGATAGCCGCTTCGAGGCCATAACGACCGCCACCGACAACCAATACGTCAACGCTGAGATTTCGCTTGTCATAGTGATCAGGGTCAGGCTGCTGAGGACTCTGCCCAAGACCTGCAGCCGCACGAATCACCGCTTCGAACCAATGCCAGCTTGGCCAGATGAATGTCTTGTAGTAGAACCCCGAAGGCATGAACGGCTTGAGCCAACGGAATACCGCCATCAAATCAAAGCGAGCACTCGGCCAGCAATTGACTGCCCTCGCCTCCAAGCCATCAATTAATTCAACCTGAGTGGCCTTGAGGTTGGGCTCGCTCAGCGCACTGCTGCCGAGCTGCACCAGCGTATTCGGTTCTTCGAATCCCGCACCAAAGATTCCACGAGGACGGTGGTACTTGAAGCTGCGACCAGTGACGCGTACACCGTTGGCGAGTAGCGCGGATGCGAGCGTATCGCCTGCGTATCCAACATATTGCTTGCCGTCGAAGCTAAACCGCATTGGCTTGCTGCGATCAATGCGACCGCCTTGCTTAAGTCTTAGAGGTTGATTCATGCGTTGCTCGAATCATTTTCGATGACCGGCTTCTGGCCCGTCATAAAGTAAATAGCGCGGATCTCATGCGTCACGGTATGACGCGCGATGTTGAACCACTGACGGCAACCATAGATGTGCTGCCAACGTTCCATATGCCAACCCTTGGGGTTGTCGCGTATGAACAAATATTCGGCCCAAGTTTCGTCACTGACCTGACCATGCGGACCTGGACGAATGAGGTGACTCTGGCCGCCACAGCGAAACTCGCTTTCATCGCGAACGCCGCAGAAAGGACAATCAATCTTCAGCATTAGTGTGCAATCCCGGAAGCACCAGCTTCATCAATCAATGCGCCCGAGGTGAAGCGCTCAAGTCCAAATGGTTCAATCAGTGGATGACGCTTTCCGGTTGCCAAGGTATGCGCCATCGTCAGTCCACCAGCGGGAGTCGCTTTAAAACCACCCGTGCCAAAACCGCAGTTCAGATACAGACCATCAATCGGTGACGGCCCAAGAATTGGCGACGAATCTTTGACGACATCACAGATGCCCGCCCACTGACGCATCAGGCGTAGTCGAGAAAACGCTGGAAACATTTCGAGCATGCCCGCAGACACAGTCTCAACCGTGTGGAAGTTGCCGCGCTGTGCATACGATGGATACATATCGAGACCACCACCGATCAGTACTTCACCCTTGTCGGTCTGACTGATGTAGATGCCGGTCGACGGCGATAGCACCATCGTGTTCACAATAGGTTTGACGGGTTCTGATACGAAGGCCTGCAGCGCATAGCTGGTAATCGGCAGGCGCAGTCCCGCCATTGCAGCGAGCTCACTCGTGTGTCCAGCTACAGAGAGACAAACCTTGGCGGCCACAATGTCACCACGATTGGTGCGCACGCCACTAACGCGATTGCCCTGCTTGATGAAACCGGTGACTTCGCAACCTTGAATGATGTGAGCGCCATGCTCATCAGCACCGCGCGCATAGCCCCACGCAACTGCATCGTGTCGCGCTGATCCACCGCGGTCCTGCATCAAACCACCGAGCACGGGGAATCGTCCGTCGAGTCGCAGCTGTGGCTCGCGCTTACGCAGGTCATCCGGCTCCAGCCACTCTGAATCAATGCCATTCAGCTTCATCGCATTCATCAAACGCAGCGACATCTCGACCTGATGACGGTTGTGCGCGAGTGTCAGGTGCCCACGCTGCGAAAGCATGACGTTGTAGTTCAGCTCCCGGCTCAGGCCTTCCCAAAGCTGCATCGACTTCTCGTAGAAAGCAGCAGATTCCGGAAAGAAATAATTGGAGCGAACCACCGTCGTGTTGCGACCCGTATTACCGCCGCCGATCCAACCTTTCTCAAGAACGGCGACATTGGTGATGCCGTGATATTTCGCAAGGTAATAAGCAGTGGCAAGACCATGGCCACCGCCGCCGATGATCACAACGTCGTAAGACGATTTTGGCTCAGGGCTACGCCAAGCCGGCTTCCAGTTACTGTGCCCGCTCAAAGCGTTGATAGCTATTGATAGTGCTGAATAGCGCATGGATTTATTTGATCTCAGTGATTAAGCGTATTTTTCTAAACGAAGCGGCACTTAACTTTCCGCAGCTTGTTCCAACGTCCGCGATGCGAGTCGCGACTTCAGCGCGACTGAAGCACCCGCCACCGCAATGACGACCATGCCCAGGATGCCGAGACCATCGGGCACATGACTGAAAACCAGCCAGCCCAGCAGACTTGCCCATATCAACTGCGAGTACTGCACTGGCGCCAACGCTGACGCTGGCGTATGACGATGCGCCAGGGTGAGCAGGTAATGTCCGATGCCACCCAGCAAGCCAGTACTGAAGAACAGCGCGATATGCATTGTGGGCGGCAATGCACCTGTCCAGAACCACGGCAGCGAAATGCCGTAGCAAACCGAACCCACCATCGCTGTATAGAACAGCAATGCCATGGTGGTCTCGGTGCTCGCCAACACGCGCGACAGAAGTTGATAGAGCGCGTTTGTCATGGCTGCGCCCAATGCCAGCAAAACGCCGCCTGCATCCAGGCCACTACCAGGTCGTGCGATCAGCAGAACGCCTATGAACCCGGCTATGGACGCGATCCATGCGAACTTGCCGACGTGTTCCTTCAACACTGGCCCCGCCATCAGCACAACAATCATCGGACACAGAAACACAATGGCCGAAGTCTCGGCTACCGGCATCCGTTGCAGCGCCATCGTCATGCACAAGGAGCCCACAGCGATACAGGAAGCACGGACCACGACCAGACCCGTGCGCTGAGTCTGGAGCAGCTTGCGACCTTGCGACGGCGATAACAGCACGACCATCAACAGGAATTGGCTGATGTAGCGCAACGCAACAACCATCGGCGCCGGATAGTGCCCAGCCAGATACTTCGTCGTCGTGTCCATGCAGGCAAACAGAAACACGCCAAACATGAAGAGCGCGATACCGCTCAATGTGCTCTTCGAGTTGGCGCTCATCAGATGCGATTACGCACGAATTCGCCGGCCTTCATGATCATCGAGTAGTTCTCGTCAGGCTTGGACATCACATGAATGTCGCGCAAGGGATTCTTGTCGATCGCGATAATGTCCGCATAAGCGCCCGGCTCAATGCTGCCGACCACACCGGTCTTCTGCATGATCTCGGCGTTGATGCTGGTGGCTGAGCGCAGCAGATCGAGCGGACTGAAGATCTCGGAACGGAAACTGAACTCCTGGCTCTGCATCGGATGGAAACGCTCTTCGAACAGATCAGTACCCATGCCGACCTTGGCGCCTGCCCGCTTCAGATATTCCATCGACTTGTAAGCCGCCGCGTGGGCGATCTTGACCTTCTCATGGCTCTCGTCAGGCATGCCCAGCTCCGGGCCGTGACGCATGACCTGCTCAATCACCGCAATCGTCGGAACGGCATAGGTCTTGCCGTCAGCAGCAGCAATCAGCTTCGCGGTTTCTTCGCTAATGATCGTGCAGTGATCAATCGAACGAATGCCGGTGCGGATACAACGACGCGCGCCATCATCGGTGTGGCAATGCGCAATCACATATTTGCGACGCGTTGCGGTCTCTTCGACTGCAGCGAGAATTTCACCATCGGTGTACTGCGGCATCCAGATTGGATCAGTCGGCGATGAGACGCCGCCGGAGATGAAGATCTTGATGTGATCAGCACCCTTGCGCAGTTCATTGCGGCAGAACAGACGCACGTTCTCAACGCCGTCGACCACTTCAGCGAAGGTATTGTTCGCAACGCAGCCGCAGGGTTCGTCGATTTGATCCGCAGCGCGCATATCACCGTGGCCACCGGTCTGCGACAGTGCCTTGCCGCCGTAGTACAGGCGTGGGCCTTCCATCAGCCCCTGGCTGATCGCCAGATGCAGACCAACCTCACCACCGCCCGGATCACGCACTGTGGTGAAGCCACGATGCAGCGTGCCTTTGAGAAGTCGCGCGGCGTGTGCAACTTTCAATGGGATGGTCATGTTGTCCATCTTGTGCATATTGAAAGTGATGCCGTAGACGTGGAAATGAAGATCCAGCAAACCCGGCATCACGAAGCGGCCACCCATGTCGATCACGTCCGCGCCATCGACTTGCACGGTACCCACAGCCACTTCTCGAATCTTGTCGTTCTCGATAACGATGCTGCCGTTCTCGATCAGCGCTTCATTGCGGCCATCAAAGATCAGGCAGTTCTTCAGAATCTTGATACTCACCGTTGGTCTCCTTGCTACGCCGCATCCGGCGTTAGAAATACTTTCTTCAAGTGCCACTCCAGCACTGGCAACGGCATCGACCCGCAACCCAGTACTGCGCTATGGAAATCGCGGAAGCTGAACTTTTCCTTGAGTCGTTCTTGCAAGCCCTTCCGCATACGCAGGATTTCTTCGTCGCCAAGCTTGTACGCAAGTGATTGCGCCGGAATGCCGCAGGAATAGCGCAACGTGTCGGACTCAATCTCGCCTTCCGCACACATCGTGTGCTCGCGCATGTATTGCTTGGCTTGTTCCCAACTCCAGCCGAGTGCGTTCATTCCGGTATCGACAACCAGGCGACAGGTCAGAAAAGCATCCTGCGAAAGGCGTCCGTACCAGTCATAGGGATCGTCATAAAGGCCCATCTCGCCAGCGAGTATGGCGGCGTATTCGGCCCAGCCTTCGTTATAGGCATTGACCATGCCAGCGCGCCGGAAGGTCGACAGATTGGGATTATCCATCTGCAAATTCAGATGAAGGTGATGGCCCGGCACCAGCTCATGGAATACCAACGAGGCCGCCGCGATGACGGCCTGACTGTCGAGCTTGGAGCCGTTGTAGTAATAGATGCCACGCTTCTCTGCGCCTACCGGTCCGGTGTAATAGCCCCAGGTCATGCTGCCCTCAAGCGCAGCGGGCAGACGCTCGAGATCGTAGTCCGGCTTGGCACGCTCGGCGAAGAATTCATCGAAGCGTTCTTCGACACGATTCTTGTGACGACGCATCTTCTCGCCAATCTCTTCAGCAGATTGCGCTATGGCACCCGGCTGCTTGCGCAGATACACCGCGAACTCTGCTTCAGTGCCGGTGAAATCAAGCTTGTTACGCACTTCTGCCATCTGCGCCTGAATGCGTGCCATACGTTCGTGGCCAGCTGCATGGACTTGCTCAGCTGTCAGGTTCATCGTCGTATGCATGCGCAGCAGGTCTTCATAAACCTGCCTGCCACCCGGCAGCTGGCCCAAGCCGACACCTTCTGGCGCCTTGCTCTCGTAATCAGCATCGAGCTGCGCGATCAGCGCGTCGAATGCGGGCAGTACGGTTTGATCAATGCGCTGCTGAATCTCAACGCCGATGGCCTCAGCATTCGACAACGCTGCCAAGCGCTCCGGCTTGACGGTATAAACCGCTGCAGCGCTGGCGCGAGTTGCAGCCAACAGCTTGCGCACTGAAGGCAATTGCAATTTGTGGATGCGAATGCCGCGCTCCGCCTGACCTGCCGTGCGCGCGTGGATCTGCCAGTTCATGCGCCCGATATCGCAAAGCAAGGCGAGATAGCGCTCACCGTCACCGTCACGCTTGAAAGCAAATTCGCTCATCACGCTGCTGAGTGCGTTGTAGATAAAACCGCCGGTGTAGGCGGTCTGCGCAAACGGGCCGTAGAACAGTACGCCGGTCATGTCGATGGCCAGCCAGTAGCGATCCGCATCCTTGCTCCAGCTCTGTCCAAAGTAGCGCAGCAACTTGCTGGTCAAGGCATATTCGTGAGGCAGCTTGTCCTCATCGACGCCGTCGACGAGCGCCAGAATCTTTTCGCCCGTCTCCGTACGCTTCTGCGCGCCCTCGAAACTGATATCGGGCATCTTGACCAAGCCATCAGCATCACGCTTGAAGACGGAGCCACTGACGACGTTGGTGGCCATCTCCGCCGCCTTGTCGATCGCGATCAGGGATATTTCTAAATGACTGGGTTGGTAAAGCGACATGGATAGTTCCTGTGGGATTTCAGCATCGACTCAAAATTCTCTACAACCGTCATTCCCGCGTAGGCGGGAATCCAGTTCTAGCGACGCTGCGAGTACCAACAAACTGGACTCCCGCCTTCGCGGGAATGACGAGCATTTTTAGAGCATGCGAACTCAGAACCGATCATGATTTGAAATAGCTGGCGATCATGTCGAAGATTCGACGCCTGGCATCCGGATGAGAAAAACCGTGATGGCCGTAAGAAAAATAATGAAAGCGCGCGTCTGGATTGCGGTCGGCGAGCACCAGCGCGAATGGCGCTTGCGAGTCGTAGACGCCGCAAAAGAAATCCAACGGCACGGGAATCGTGTAGTAGTCGCAGCCCCAAGGCTTGGTCGCGAATGCCAACTCGTCCATCAGCGCCGGCTTGTTGTGATGACTCATGAAACGCCAATGAATCTCGGCGATATCCGGCTCGGTACCCGGTCCTGGCCCGAGCAAATCGAGGTGATTGAATCCGCTGTGCTGCTGCACGGCCGCGGATCTCTTCGCTCGGATTTTCTTACCGGAGCCGGCCGCCGCGCTGACGAGCAGCGTGGGCCAGCGTTTCATCAGACGGTATCCCCAAGCCGCAATGCCGGAGGTCACGCTTCTGGCGACCGGATCAAACCAAGGCACGGTGGGATTGATCGGCACCGCTCCGACTACGCGCGATGACATCGTCGCTGCCACGACTATGGTCATGAGGCCACCATTGGATTCGCCGAGACAGGCGAATTTTTCAATCTTCAATTTGGCCAGCAGCTGATTCAAGTCATCTGAATAGGCCGCGGCGTTGCGACCGGCGCAGAGCGTCGAACCCTCGACGCCCGGTCGGTTGGTAGCAATCAGACGAATATTTCGCTGCACGGCTTCGCGATGAAAAATGCCAGCCTCGTGGCTGAAACTACCACCACCGTGAAAGTACAAAACTGGCTTACCGTCTGGCACGCCGAATTCCTGCCAGGTCAGCTGTCGGCCATCCGCCAAAGCCATCGCTAGCACCGGCGGATCAATCAGGGGAATGTTTTGCATTCGATATTCTCTTTATTGCATCACGCGACGCGGCACGATCTGGAAAGGCTTGGCAACCGGCGCGGTGCTGCCCATCAAATGCTCGACGAAATAATTCCAGGTGCGCATCGCCGTATAAGGATTGAGACTCTGGCTTGCCGTCGGATGCGTCTTGTTCGGCAACACCAACGCGTCGTAGGGTTTGTACGCCAGCGTCAAGGCTTCCATCAAACGGTAAGCCTGGTTCGGCGGCACGTTCTCGTCAGCATCACCCCAGACAATCATCATCTTTCCACTCAGACCATCGGCCATCTGCGTGACATCCAGCGGCTTCCACGAGATCGATTTGTCGGCGGAATGCGTCGGGTGTTGACTGCCGTCAGCGTAGACTGGCAGGCCATTGAAGTTCTCGAAGCCCGGATAGAGAGCGGAGTAATCGTAAACACCGGCGCCGGTAACGCAGACCGAATAGAAATCGCCGCGCGTCAGGATCGCCGTCGCGCTGAAAGTGCCGCCCCAAGACCAGCCGTGAATGCCAACGCGCGAAATATCCAGCTCGGGTTTTAGCGCAACGAGTTGTTTGATCGCCGCAATATGATCGGCAACGCCAATATCGATATACCTCGGATAACCAGGATCGCGGAATGCGTTGCCGCGTGCTGGCGTGCCGCGAGCGTCAACGACAACAACGCCGAAACCCAGTCGCGCCATCGCAGAACGGTTCGACGGATTGGAGCTGTTCACTGCCGCCACGTAGCTGCGTGGCGCCACGTAGACCTGTGGGCCGCCGTAGCAGGCATCAATGATCGGATGAGCGCCATCGCCAATGATTTTTGCTGGCGGGTAATACACCACAGCAAGATCAGTCTCTCCGTCATCTGCCTTCAGCAGGTAACGCGTTGGTGCGACGTAGCCGTTTTCAAGTAGGCTGCTCACGTCGGCGCGCTCAATCTCAGCAATCAGCGAGCCATCGACGAGTGAACGCAGCACCGTCACCGGTGGCGTGTCGACGGTCGAACAGGTATCGATGAACACACCCGCCTGCGGCCTGATTTTTTCAGGCGCATCGGGCACGCCAAACAAGGACTTGAACATCGGTGCCGCATTCGGTGCGAAGTTATGATCTGAATGCAGCTCGCCGCCGGTCAGCAGCGTCAAGCCAGAGCTATCGAAACCGACGCGATAGAGATGACGGTAATACGGATCGACGCCCGCTTCGCGCGCGCCCGCAGTGAAGTAAATCGTGCGCTGGGCTTCGTCGATATGATGGATATCGAAGACCATCCAGTCGCCGCTGGTGATCGGGTTCAGCAGTTCGCCGGATTGTGCGTCGTAGCGATACA
>JAZKEM010000027.1:0-27166 GCA_040387055.1 Pseudomonadota bacterium
TTGATGATGGTGTCGGCATCGCCTTCGCCAGCCAGCATTGCTTCGAACACTTCCTTGGCGATTTTGCCGGAGATGGTTTTGTCAGCAATGCGCTTCAACATGCCGGAGAGCATGTCGGTGCTGATGGGCGACGTCGAAATATCCTTGCCAATCTTGTTCAGCGCACCGAGCAGATCGGTGGTGATCCAGTTGGCGCAGGTTTTACCGTCTGCGCCGCTGCTCTTCACAACCGTCTCGTAGTAATCCGCCAGCGCGCGCTCAGCAGTGAGCACGGCGGCATCGTACTTCGACAGACCGTATTGCGAGACAAAACGGTCACGCATGGCTTCTGGCAGCTCTGGCATCGTTGCACGTATGCCTTGGATGTCTTCCTGCGTCAGAACAACCGGCAGCAAATCCGGATCAGGGAAATAGCGGTAGTCGTTGGCGTTTTCTTTCGTGCGCATCGAACGCGTCTCGCCCGTGTCCGGGTTGTACAGACGCGTTTCCTGGATGATCTTGCCGCCGGATTCGATCACATCAATCTGGCGTTCAATTTCATACTCAATCGCTTTTTCAACGTAGCGGAACGAGTTGATGTTCTTGGTTTCGGTACGCGTACCAAACGGCGCGTTAGGGCCACGACGCACGCTGACGTTGGCATCGCACCGGAAAGACCCTTCCGCCATATTGCCGTCGCAGACGTCGAGATAAACCACG
Organism: Pseudomonadota bacterium; assembly: GCA_040387055.1. Taxonomy (GTDB): domain Bacteria; phylum Pseudomonadota; class Gammaproteobacteria; order Nevskiales; family Nevskiaceae; genus Stenotrophobium. The sequence goes on from JAZKEM010000027.1 coordinate 700, forward strand.
AGCTGGTGCAATTTCTTGAGGTACGCGACCGCTTCAGCAGCCGAACGGATATCCGGCTCCGACACGATTTCAATCAGTGGTGTGCCTGCACGATTCAAGTCGATGCCAGTCTGGCCCGAGAAGTTTTCGTGCAGCGATTTACCTGCATCTTCTTCCAAGTGCGCGCGCGTGATGCCGATGCGCTTGGTGACGCCGCCTTCGAGTTCGATATCGAGATGGCCGTGTTCAACAATCGGCAACTCGTACTGCGAAATCTGATAGCCCTTGGGCAAATCCGGATAGAAGTAGTGCTTGCGTGCGAACACGCAACGCTCTGCGATCTTGGCGTCAACCGACAAACCAAACTTCACCGCCATGCGCACTGCTTCTGCGTTGAGCACTGGCAATACGCCAGGCAAGCCGAGCGTCACTGCATCAGCTTGCGTATTCGGCTCAGCACCGTAGGTGGTGGAAGCGCCGGAGAAAATTTTGGTCTTGGTGCGGAGCTGGCAGTGAACTTCCAGTCCGATCACGACTTCCCATGCTGGTTCTTGCGACATTATGCGAATTCCTTCGGCGACTGCTTGTGGAAGTCGGTCGCCAATTGATACTGATGCGCCACGTTGAGCAAGCGCCCTTCTTCAAAGTAGTTGCCCATCAGCTGCAGGCCGACTGGCAAGCCATCAACAAAACCACAAGGCAGCGACATCGCAGGAATACCGGCGAGGTTGGCGGCGATGGTGTAGATGTCGTTGAGGTACATCGCGACCGGATCGTCAGCATTGGTGCCAAGCTTGAACGCAACATCCGTTGCGGTCGGGCCGAGCACCACATCAACATCCTTGAACGCTGCTTTGAAATCGTCGCAGATCAAGCGACGCACTTTCTGCGCCTTCAGGTAATACGCATCGTAGTAACCATGGCTCAGCACATAGGTGCCGACCATGATGCGGCGCTGTACTTCTGCACCGAAACCTTCGCCGCGTGATTTCTTATAGAGATCTTCCAGCGTCTTCACGCCGTCCGCGCGATGCCCGTAGCGCACGCCATCAAGACGCGCGAGATTGCTGGAAGCTTCTGCTGGCGCAACCACGTAATACGTTGGCACGGAGAGTGGCGAGTTCGGCAGAGAGATCTCCTTGATCAATGCGCCCATCTCTTTGAACTTCTGGATCGCGGCTTCAACCAGAACGCGTGCGCCGGGCGCGAGGCCTTCAGCGAAATATTCGCTTGGAATGCCGATGCGCAGACCCTTGATCGACTGATTCAGGCCAGCGACATAATCATCGACCGGCTTCTCAACACTGGTTGAATCACGCGGATCAAAACCGGACATCTCGCGCAGCACGACCGCAGCATCTTCTGCGCTACGTGCAACAACGCCGGCCTGATCAAGCGACGATGCGAACGCGATCATGCCAAAGCGTGAAACGCGGCCGTAGGTTGGTTTGATACCGGTGAGGTTAGTCAGTGATGCAGGCTGGCGAATCGAGCCGCCCGTATCCGTTGCGGTTGCAACTGGCGCGAGACCCGCAGCAATTGCAGCTACAGAACCGCCGGAAGAGCCGCCTGGCACGCGAGTCACGTCCCAAGGATTTTTTACTGGGCCGTACCAACTGGTCTCGTTCGACGAACCCATCGCGAATTCGTCCATATTGGCTTTGCCGAGCATGACCATGCCGGCAGCGTCCAACTTCTGCACGATGGTGGCGTCGTAAGGCGCAATAAAACGGTCCAGCATCTGCGAAGCACAAGAAGTGCGGACGCCCTGCGTGCAGAAGATGTCCTTTTGAATGAGCGGAATACCGAGCAAGGCGCCGGCTTCGCCCTTGGCAAGGCGCGCATCAGCAACTTCGGCTTGGCGCATGGCGCGTGCCGCGGTGACGGTAATAAGACTATTTAGTTGTGGGTCAAGTCGATCAATACGCTTCAGAAAATGCTGCGTTAACTCTTTCGAGCTGAACTTCTTGTCGCGGAGGCCGTCAGAAAGCTCGCGAATGCTTAAGTGGTGCATGTCGGTCACTCGATCACCTTCGGAACAAGGAACAGGCCATCCTGCACGGCAGGGGCATGTTCTTGGAATGCTTCGCGCTGGTCGGCTTCTGTGACCACGTCTGGACGTAGGCGCTGAACCATGTCCAGAGGATGGGCCATGACGGACACGCCATCGGTATTGACGGCCGTTAAACGGTCCACCATGCCGAGAATGTTGGAGAGCTGGGTGGCGTAATGCTCAACCTGCTCGTTTTTAAGCTCAAGTCGTGCAAGATGCGCGACCTGTCTGACCTGATCTGGAGAGAGGCTCATAGGGGAAAAAATGGTTTATGATGTGCAGATGCACAATTTTAGCCTGTTGTGCGCCCAGTCCGCTTGGACTGATTCCAAATATTTATTAGCAATTTCACCAGAAGACAGAACCCAATATGTTTGATGCCGTCCGCCGTCTGTTTGTTAACGACCTTTCTATCGATCTCGGCACGGCCAATACATTGGTCTATGTGCGCGACGAAGGCATTGTTCTGAACGAGCCTTCCGTGGTGTCGATCCGTCTGGATTCCCGCGGCAGCAAGAAAATCGAGGCCGTCGGTCTCGACGCCAAGAAAATGCTCGGCCGTACTCCTAACAACATCTCGACCATCCGCCCGCTGCGCGATGGCGTGATCGCTGACTACACCGTCACCGAAAAAATGCTGCAGCACTTCATCCGCAAGGTGCAGAAGGGCCGCATGATGCGCCCGATCACCCGCGTGGTGGTCTGCGTTCCTTACGGTTCTACGCAGGTAGAACGCCGCGCCATCCGTGAATCGGTGGAAAACGCCGGCGCACGTAAGGTGTATGTGATTGAAGAGCCCATCGCCGCTGCACTGGGCGCTGGCATCCCGATCGGCGAAGCCCGCGGTTCGATGGTTGTGGACATCGGCGGCGGCACTTCAGAAGTGGCCGTGATCTCGCTCAACGGCATCGTCTACGCTGAATCGGTCCGCATCGGCGGCGACAAGTTCGACGAAGCCATCGTTTCCTACGTTCGTCGCCAGTACAACATGCTGATCGGCGAAGCCACGGCAGAGCGCATCAAGCAGGAAATCGGCACCGCTTTCCCTGGCCATGAAGTTCAGGAAATCGACGTCGTCGGTCGCCATCTGGCTGCAGGCGTGCCACGTAACTTCACGATGAACTCCAACGAAATCCTCGACGCACTGCAGGAACCTCTGGCTGGCATCGTCAAGGCTGTGAAGCAGGCGCTGGAACGCACTCCGCCAGAACTCGGTTCCGACGTCGCCGAGCGCGGCATCGTTCTGACCGGTGGTGGCGCCCTGTTGCGTGACCTCGACAAACTGATCAGCGAAGAAACCGGCCTGCCGGTGATCATCGCTGACGATCCTCTCACCTGCGTTGCCCGTGGCGGCGGCATGGTGCTGGATATGCTGGACCGTCAGTCCGATTTCTACTCGATGGATTGATGCGGTTTGGGGCTTGCCCCACCCGCGCTGCGATATAAGGCCTCTGTGTCGTTATAAAATATCGGTTGTTTTAGTTTTATTAAATATTTTATAACTGACCAGAGGCCTAAATATTGCCAGTCGCGCACTTGTTTAAAGCCTGATTTTTCCTACAAGAAAAGCCTTGCAGAACAAGCCTGCTGCTTATATTTTGGCCACCCTCAGAAAGTGTGCTATTTTCGCACCACTAATTCGGCTATTAGATTCATTTGAACACGGTCAATTCTCACCGTCGCTATTTCCCACGGGGCCCTGGACTGGGGCTGAGAACCTTTGTCCTAGCCATCCTGTCCGGCTTCATGATTTATGCCGACCAGCACGGCACAGGCCTGAAACCGCTGCGCGAATACACCACTTGGTCTGTATCACCACTCGTATGGCTCGCGTCGCTTCCACAAGGCGCAGTACAAGTGGGCGCAGGCGTTAAAACGCGCGATTCACTCGAGCGTGAAAATCTCGAATTGCATAATCAGCAACTATTGCTGCAAGCCAAACTACAAAAACTCGCAGCACTTGAAGCCGAAAACCGTCGCATTCGCGAACTGCTCTCTTCGTCGCAAATGCTGCAAGACCGCGTACTGATCGCTGAGATCATCGCGGTCAGCCAAGATCCCTATCGTCATCAAATCACGCTGAATAAAGGCACTAGCGATAGGGTTTATCGTGGCCAAGCGTTGATTGATGCAACAGGCATCATGGGTCAGGTTGTCGAAGTCGGCCCGCACACATCACAAGCGTTGCTGATCACCGATCCTGATCACGGCATCCCTGTCGAAATTAATCGCACGGGTTTGCAAACCATCGCACTTGGTCTTGGTGATGGGCGCGGATTGAAGCTGCCGTTTTTGCCGAGCAATGCTGATATTAAAGTGGGCGATTTGTTGGTGTCCTCCGCATTGGGTGGACGTTTTCCAGCAGGTTATCCAGTGGGCCAGATTCATAACGTTAAGAATTTGGCTGGCGAACATTTTATGGAAGCTATTGCTTACCCCAGCGCAAAACTGAATCAAGGTCGTCAGGCTTTGCTGGTGTGGAGCGAACACAAAACTGGCGCAGCACCAGCGCCTATCGCTGCAGCTGCATTACCTGCAACGGCAGCTGCGTCAGCACCCGAATCGGTACCGACACCCGCTGCCATCCAAGTTCCGACGCCAGCCCCAGCAGCAATCGCGCCTGCAGTTGTTGCGACACCGAAACCAAGCGCAGTTGCACCAACGCCAGCACCGAAGCCGACGCCCAAGCCAACACCAGCACCAGCCGCTCCTGCAGCCAAACCTGCACCAAAGCCAACTGTCACTGCGCCCAAACCAGCAGTGGCACCTGCTGCGAAACCTGCTGCTCAAGCTGCACCGGCCGCCGCAGCTAAACCAGCAGTAACACCCAAGCCTGCTACCGATCACGCGACGCCTGCAGCGACGCCCGAACCAACACCGACAACACCGTGATCATCAGCGGCCGTTCGCTACATTTCGCTTTCATCTTCAGCCTACTGGCTGCGCTGTTGTTGCAGCTAGTTGAACTGCCAGAATTGCTCAGCGGCGCGCGCCCTCTGTGGTTGCCGTTATTTGTCGCGTACTGGGCATTAACTGAATCGCGCACACATATTCTGTTAGGTGCTTTCATTCTTGGCATGTGCGCCGACGTCTGCTTCGGCACTACGCTCGGCCAACACGAATTGGGCTTGGTACTCGTCGCTTATTTCGTCACGCGTCTGCGTCCGATTTTTGTGCTGTTCCCACTGTGGCAAGCCACACTGGCATTGATACCGGTTTGGGTTGGCTATTCCTTCCTGATGTTCTGGATCGACGGCATCACCAACCATCGTGCTGATGCCTGGCTGCGTTGGCTGCCTGTCGTCTCGACTTCCCTGTTCTGGCCGCTGGTATTCGCGCTGATGGAACTCGTGCGCGGCGGTCGCAACGATGATGAATAGCGCACGTCACCACTGATGGGCCAAAGACGCGAAAAATTCAAAGATTTACACGGTGAGAAAAATACATTTCTCAACCGTGCGGTTTTTGCGGGCGTCACCTGTCTTGCACTCGCTGTTGTTTTGGTCGCACGCCTGATCAATCTGCAGGTGATGAATCACGATTACTACAGCACACGTGCTGACGATAATCGCATGCGCATCACGCCGGTTCCTCCAGTGCGCGGCTTGATCTATGACCGCAACGGCACGCTGCTGGCAGAAAATCGCCCAGCCTTCGTTCTTGAAGTCACTCCAGAACAAGCAGGCGATCTCGACGACGCGCTGAAAAGCCTTGAGTCCGTCATCGCACTCACGCCAAAAGATATCGCGCGCTTCAAAGAGCGCGTTCGGAAAACGCCACGCTATCGTGGCGTGCCGCTGCGCAATAACTTGTCGATGGAAGAAGTCGCACGTTACGAAATTAACCGTCACGACTTTCATGGCATCGACGTCAACGCTGGCCTCACGCGCAACTATCCGCTCAGTCTCGCGGCCTCGCATGTTGTCGGCTACGTTGGCGCAATCAACGAAGATGAACTTAAGGACCTAGATCCGGCGCAATACCAAGGCCTGATTCAAATGGGCAAGGTAGGCGTTGAGAAAAGTCAGGAAGAACTGCTGCGCGGAACTCCCGGCGCCAAGATCATCGAAGCCAACGCTTATGGCCGTCCGCTACGCGAACTCGACTATCGCAAAGGTGCACCAGGCAAGAATCTGTATCTGTCACTCGACTCCAAAGTGCAGGCAGTTGCAGAAGCCGCATTAGGCGACCTCAATGGCGCAATTGTTGCTATCGATCCTCGCAATGGTGAAGTGATTGCGATGGTCAGCAAGCCAGGCTTTGATCCGCAATTATTCTCAGAAGGCGTTGATCAGGCTACTTACAAAGCGCTGAATACCGACCCCAATCGCCCGCTATTCAACCGCGCACTGCAAGGCACGTATCCACCCGGTTCGACAGTGAAACCCGCAATGGCACTGGCCGGTTTGGAATTCAATGTGGTTGCGCCTGAGCACAAAGAATTCTGTAAAGGCGAATACATGCTGCCAGGTTCTTCGCGCAAGTATCGCTGCTGGAAACGCACAGGCCACGGCTGGATGGATATGACGCAGGGCGTCATGAAATCCTGTGACGTTTATTTTTACGCACTCGCCAACACGCTCGGCGTTGATCGCATTTATGAAGCAATGTCAGGCTTTGGCCTTGGCAAACCCACCGGCGTTGATTTGCCACTCGAAAAAGGCGGCCTGATGCCGTCACGCGAATGGAAGCGCCGCGCACGTAAGGAAAACTGGTATCCCGGTGAGACGTTGAACATCGGTATTGGCCAGGGTTATATGACGACCACACCGATGCAGCTCGCACAAATGGCTGCACGCATTGCGATGCGCGGTGGCGGTTTCAAGCCGCACATCGTGCACTCCACAGAAGATGCACTGACCAAAGTCGTAACGCTGATCAAACCAGAAGCACTGCCACCCATCGTGCTGCAAAACGCCAAAAACTGGGATGCTGTGATCTCTGCGATGGAAGGCGTAGCGCAACTGCAAGGCGGTACTGCTTACAAAATTGGCCATGACGCGCCTTATCGCATCGCTGCAAAAACCGGTACGGCGCAGGTTGCTGGCATGGCGCAGAACGAAGCCAAAGCACGCGCAATGGAAACCATCCCAGTTCACTTACGTGACCATGCTTTGTTCATCGCATTTGCACCAGCAGATGATCCTAAGATCGCCGTTGGCGTACTTGCTGAACACGGCGGCCACGGCGCTTCAGTTGCCGCCCCCATCGCACGCAAACTCATGGACATGTATTTGCTTGGCGAGGTGCGTTACCGTGATGGCACTGAACCGGTAGCAGCTGCCGTGACAGATCCAAATGCAGCGCCCACTGAAGACGACGACATCAACGACGCCCGATGATTTCTGTAAATCAAAAACGAGTTCGTCACCATGCTTAGCGCACCGCGTCGTTCAAGCAGGCCCGAGCCGAGCCTCGCCGACTCACTCGAGCGTTGGCACATCGACATGTGGTTGTTGCTACTGCTACTCGCTATTGGCGTTATTGGCCTCGTTGTTTTGTATTCCGCCTCCGGTCATTCGCTTGATCAGGTCATGAATCAGGGCGAGCGCTGGATCCTCGGCCTGATTGTGATGACTGTAGTAGCGCAAGCACCGCCTGAGTGGTACCGCGCGATTGCGCCATGGATTTACAGCGTCACCGTGATTCTATTGATTTTGACGCTAGCGATTGGTGCTACCGCCAAAGGCGCACAGCGTTGGCTTGATCTCGGTTTTCTGCGTTTCCAGCCTTCAGAAATGATGAAACTGGCAATGCCGATGACCGTTGCTGCGTTTCTGCATGGTCGCAATCTGCCACCACGCATCATCACCATGTTGATCGCACTGGTGATGGTGCTTGTGCCTTTTGCGTTGATTGCCAAGCAGCCTGACCTCGGCACGGCATTGCTGGTGATTGCGGCAGGCTTCTTTGCTTTGTTCTTCGCAGGTTTCCGCTGGCGCTGGATGATCGGCGCGCTTGCGGCCCTCGGCGCCGCAGCCCCCTTAATGTGGAACAAGCTGCATGACTATCAACGTCAACGCATTCTGACCCTGCTCGATCCTGAAAGTGATCCACTCGGCACCGGCTATCACATCACGCAATCCAAAATTGCGATCGGGAGCGGCGGCTTATTTGGCAAGGGCTGGCTTAACGGCTCGCAGGCTAAATTGGATTTCTTGCCTGAGTCACACACCGACTTCATCTTCGCGGTTTATTCCGAAGAATTTGGTCTGCTCGGTATTTTGTTACTGCTGATCATTTATCTCGCAGTGGTTGCACGCGGCTTGTTTATTGCGGCACGTGCACAAGACACATTCCAGCGTCTGCTCGCTGCAAGCCTTTCAATGACTTTCTTCATCTACGTTTTTATTAACATGGGCATGGTCATTGGCTTACTGCCAGTCGTAGGTGTGCCCTTGCCACTGGTAAGCTACGGCGGAACTTCTATTGTTACGCTGCTCACCGGATTTGGAATGCTGATGTCGATTCAGACTCACCGTAAATTGTTGTCGAGTTGATGAAGCGCCTCGTCGCGGGTCTCCTGCTGTGCTTCAGCGCCGCCGCTTCAGCGGACTACAGCGAGCATGCTGGCGTGCCGCAGTTACTGGCCACGCTCAAACAGGAACACGGTTTTAGCGACGCTGAGATTGCCAATGTTCGTCTGGCGCTGGTAGATGCGCAGCGCTTGCCGCAGTTGGTCGAGCAAGAAAAAAACGCACCGGAAAGAACCGAGAACTGGTCACAGTATTCGCGCCGCATTGATGCCGCGCGCATCCAAGGTGGCGTCAGCATCTTGCAGGAACAGGCAGCCTACTTCGCCCGTGCTGAAGAAGAGTTCGGCGTCTCACCGGTCGTCATTGCAGGAATCATGGGCGTTGAAACGCGCTATGGCCGCATCACCGGAAAAATTCGCGTACTCGATTCATTGGCAACGCAGGGATTTGATCACCCGACACGCACACGCTTTTTCGTCAGCGAACTGGCACATTTTTTTGTTTATTGCCGCGACGCTGGGATTGACCCAAGAATTCCGCAAGGCTCCTACGCTGGGGCGATGGGCGCAGCGCAGTTCATGCCGAGTAACTATCGCCGTCTGGCACTGGATTACGACGGTAACGGCAGCAAAGATCTGTGGACGGTGCAGGACGCAATTGGGTCTATCGCTAATTACTTCACCAATTTCCGCCCGACGCAGTCATGGCGCCGTGGCGAGCCACTGGCGATCCGCGCACACGCCGTGTTTCCCTTACCTGAAAATCTTGAACGCAACGGCAAAGCAACTGCGTATACGGCTGCAGATCTGATCAAAGCGGGCATCGTTCCTGAAGTGCCATTGCCACCGAATACACCTGTAGGCCTGATTGAACTTCAATTGGATCAAGGCGTCGAATACTGGATTGCATTCCATAACTTCTACACCGTGATGACGTATAACCCGCGAACCTTCTACGCCATGGCGGTGACCCAACTGTCGCTGCGCATTCAGCAACAACTCGACGCAACGCCTCCATGAGACTTGTGCAGCGTTCGCTGCTGCTGATTACTGTTCTCACACTGGTTGCTTGCACGGTGACTCCGCCCGTGCCAACACAGCGCCGCCCAAGAACAGTGCCTACGCAACCACCACAAGCGCCGCGCGCGCCGTCGCAATCCAGCGTCGACGGACCAGCTCCTTCGTGGCAAAAAGATTTTGCACCAGCCGATGATGAGATTCCGCCGGGCATCGAGAACACTCCCGATGCCGTGCCCATCGACGAACCACGTAGTCGTGGTGGCAATTCCAAGACCTATGAAGTTTTGGGCAAGACCTACAATGTTATGGATGACGCCAAAGGCTTCACTGAGCGTGGTCATGCTTCCTGGTACGGCAAAAAGTTTCATGGCCGTAAGACGGCCAATGGTGAGCGCTACGACATGTTTCAAATGTCTGCCGCGCATAAAAGCTTGCCGATTCCGAGCTATGTGCGCGTCACTGATCTTGATACCAACAAGAGCGCAATTGTAAGAATCAATGACCGCGGCCCGTTTCATGGTGATCGCATCATTGATCTGTCTTACGCAGCGGCCGCCAAAATTGGGTTGATTGGCCATGGCACGTCCATGGTTGAAATCACTGCACTCGAACCTGGTGAAGAAATCACAGCGGCAGAACCAACACCGATCGAAACTGCATCCGTCTCTGCTACGCCTGTACTAGTTGGACCGATGGTAGGCTACCTGCAGATTGGCGCTTATATCGATCCGATCAACGCCGCAAACTTGCGCGACAGTCTGATCAGCCAGGGATTTGAGTCTGTGCAGATTCGCACGGTCCAAAGACTTGATGCGCCGATCCATCGCGTACTGATTGGCCCATTCCGTGATCAGAATGCGGCGCGCAATGTCCGCAATCGTCTGGACTCACGCAATCTCATTCCGCAATGGGTCAAGGAATAAGCTGTCGCAGCCCCCATCTTTGCTGCACTGCGATAGAATTCGCCACCGCAAGGTTCTCCGTCCACTTTTGATACCTGCCCCCATGAAAAAAATCGCCGCGCTGTTCCTACTGGCCAGCTGTTCTTTCAGCACCCTTGCGCAGACCATGTCTCTGCCTGTTCCTGCCGCTCCAACCATGGATGTGTCGAGCTACGCACTGCTCGATTTTCAAAGCGGCGAGCTGATCGCTAGCCACAATCCAGACAGCCGCGTTGAACCCGCTAGCATCACCAAGGTGATGACGGTTTACATCGCCTTTGATGAAATCAAAGCGGGTCGTATGAAACTCAGCGACACCGCGCTGATCAGCGAAAAAGCTTGGCGTCAGGGCATGGACTCCAGCGAGTCGCGCATGTTCATTGAAGTCGGCACACGCGTGAAGATTGAAGATCTGCTGCGCGGCATCATCATTGCTTCCGGTAACGACGCCAGCGTTGCGCTCTCAGAGCACATGGCGGGTAGCGAATCCGTCTTCGCTGAGATGATGAATCAGTACGCCAAAAAGCTGGGCATGAAGAACACGCACTTCGCAGACGCTAGCGGCTTGCCTGATCCCAATCACTACACGACCGCACGCGATCTCACTTTGCTGGGCCGCGCTTTGATTCGTGATTTTCCAGAGATGTACAAAATCTTCGCCGAGCGCAGCTATGCATACAGCGGCGCGCCGAAAGTAAAAGCTCAGCCCAATCGCAATGGCTTGCTGGAAAAAGATCCTAGCGTTGACGGCATCAAAACGGGCCACACCAGCGCCGCAGGTTATTGCCTGCTGTCTTCTGCTCAACGTGATGGCCGTCGCCTGATCTCCGCCGTCATGGGTGCGAAGTCTTGGGCCGGCCGCGAAACATCAAGCTTGGAATTGCTGAACTACGGCTTCCGCTTCTACGAAACCGTATCGATGTTCGGCACTGCAAAACCCATCAGCACGATTCGCGTTTGGAAAGGCAGCGAAGAGCAATTGGCTGTTGGCGTTCTGCCAGCACTGTCGATGGCGCTGCCACGCGGCTCCAGTGCGCAGATCAAAGCAGTTCCACAGATTACTGAGCAGGCCGTAGCGCCGATCAAAGCGGGTCAGAAACTCGGCACCGTCACCATCACGCTCAACGGCAAGCCGCTGCGCACGGTGCCTTTGGTGGCGCTCAAAGATGTTCCTGAAGGCGGTTTCTTCCACCGCATCAGCGACTCTGTACAGATGCTGATCAGTAAGTAGCCCATTTGGTTTTAAAAAGCCCCTTCACTGCAACTCAGTGAGGGGGCTTTCTTGTTTCTGTAGAATCCGCATATGACATCTCCCATCATCCGCCAACTTGGACTGCGGCCCTACGCCGAAACGTTCGAAGCCATGCGCACGTTTACGCAAACGCGCACAGAAGAAACGCCGGATGAAATCTGGTTTCTGGAACACCCTCGCGTGTTCACACAGGGCCAAGCGGGCAAACCCGAACATCTCTTACTGCCCGGCGACATCCCCGTTGTGCAGTCAGATCGTGGCGGCCAAGTGACGTATCACGGCCCCGGCCAATCGGTTGTTTATTTCTTGGTTGATCTGCAGCGACGCGGTTACGGCATACGTAGCTTGGTGACACGACTTGAAGACGCCGTCATTGCAACCCTTGCAGGTTACGGCATCGAAGCCGTAGCACGTCGCGACGCGCCTGGCGTGTATGTGAACGGCGACAAGATTGCTTCATTGGGTTTGCGTGTTCGCAGCGCCCGCACGTATCACGGCCTCGCATTGAATGTGAAAATGGATATGGAGCCGTTCTCACGTATCAACCCCTGCGGCTACGAGGGACTGCATATGACGCAGGTTTCCGCACTCGGTGGCCCTAGTGATATGGCGCGCGTAAATGCGGACCTTGAAAGTGCGCTACTGCGAATACTGGGCTACACGAACTAAGCAGTTTCAACGCTCAAGCTGTTCTCACGCATCGCGAAAGAATTTTTAATTAACTTACTAATTAATTTTTAGTTAATAAATTAAAACAATCTTCTCTAGGCTAGTAGATAAACGAACACAGGCCACATCTGCTTAGCGTTCTATTGCGTATAGAGACAAGAGAGACAAGCAAGTCGCAGCACCAGATTAATGCGTCATTCAGTCGACCTGAGTAAGATTGCGTCCTGTAATCTTGAATTCAGGTCGCGAGACATAATATTTGGGTTACGCACGCAAGACCCGCGACAATCCACATCCAATAAGAATGCTCGCCGTCCATGACAACTTCAGTTTCAGATGATGCCGCACTGGTACGCGTCCGCGGGCTAAGGTTTAGCCATGGACCGCGTGTCATCTATGACGGCGTCGATGTCGACATTCCACGTGGCAAAGTCACTGCCATCATGGGGCCCTCAGGCACCGGCAAAACCACGCTGCTGCGCATCATCGGCGGCCAGTGGCAACCTGCTGCAGGCACGGTGGAATTCGATGGCGTGAATGTACACACGCTGCGCCGCAAAGCACTGTATGAACTTCGCAAACGCATGGGCATGCTGTTTCAGAACGGCGCACTGCTGACGGATCTGAGCGTGTTTGAGAACGTCGCCTTCCCGATGCGCGAACATACGGATCTGCCAGAAAGCATGATCCGTGATCTGGTGCTGATGAAACTTGAAGCCGTTGGTCTGCGCGGCGCACGCGATCTTTTCCCCTCACAACTTTCAGGCGGCATGAGCCGACGCGTTGGCCTGGCTCGCGCAATTGCACTCGATCCAGATCTGGTTATGTACGACGAACCGTTCACGGGTCAGGATCCCATCTCGATGGGTGTGCTGATGCGCTTAATCCGCAGCCTCAATGATGCGCTCGGTCTGACCTCTATCGTCGTTTCGCACGACGTTGAAGAAGTACTGTCGATCAGCGATTACGCTTACGTAATCGCCAGCGGCAAAGTACTGGCCAGCGGCACGCCAGATTCAATTCGTAATAGCGATTCACCCTACGTGCAGCAGTTCTTGCGCGGCGAGCCGGATGGCCCGGTGGCATTCCACTACAAAGCCGCTGCCTATGCAGATGACCTCATGAATAAAGGCAAAAAAGCATGAAGGGAAGCATGAGCATCATTACTGACATGCTGCAGGGCCTCGGTCGTGCACAGTTCTTCTTGTTATCAATCATTGGCGCAATCCCCAGTGCACTGCTGCGCCCACGTCTGCTGGTACAACAGCTTTATACCGTCGGCGTAATGTCGCTGATCATCATCGTGATCTCTGGTTCCTTCGTCGGCATGGTGCTCGCACTACAGGGTTATCGCACGCTGGTCGATTTTGGCGCAGCAGAATCACTCGGCGTATTCGTTGCCGTGGTGATCGTGCGCGAACTAGGTCCGGTAGTTACTGCATTGTTGTTTGCCGGCCGTGCAGGTTCAGCACTCGCAGCAGAAATCGGCTTGATGAAAGCCACCGATCAGCTCTCCGGCATGGAGATGATGGCGGTTGATCCAATTAAACGGGTGATCGCACCGCGCTTTATCGCAGGCTTGATCGCGATGCCGCTGCTTTCGATGATCTTCGCAATGATGGCCATCGGCATTGCTGGCGGCCACGCCATTGGCGTCAATCTACTCGGCGTGGATGACGGCGCTTACTGGTCACAGATTCACTCCAGTCTGCACTGGGAAGATATCCGCGACAGCTTGGTCAAGAGCGCAGTGTTTGGCGCCGCCGTCAGCTGGATTGCGGTGTATCAGGGCTATCACGCTGCACCGACTTCAGAAGGCGTATCGCGGGCGACGACTTCAACCGTTGTGGTGTCGTCGCTTGCGATTCTCGCACTCGACTTCATTCTTACCGCATTCATGTTCCATTAAGGGCAGGCAGGTCAACATGCAATCCAGAGCTTTAGAAATTCTTGTCGGTTTTTTTGTCTGCCTCGGTGTTTCTGCCGTATTTATTCTGACGTTCAGAGTTGCAAGCCTGACCAGCGTCGAAGGCGGCAAGGGTTACACGGTGACAGCCACCTTCCAAAACATCGGTGGACTCAAGACCGGCGGCGCAGTGAAGTTGGCGGGCGTGAAGATCGGCAGAATCAAGAGCATCACGATTGACCCGAATAGTTTTGAAGCAGTTGCCACGATGGAAATCTCGGATGTGTACAACACAATCCCGGAAGACAGCGGCGGCAAGATTCTCACCGCCGGTTTGCTCGGCGAGCAGTACGTCAGTATTGATGTCGGTGGCGCAGAAGAATCGTTGAAAGAAGGTTCAAAGTTGAAGTTCACGCAGTCAGCCTTGGTACTTGAAAACATCATTGGCCAATTTTTAACTAGCCAGGCCTCGAAAAGCCCGGAGAAGGACGCAAAATGAAAAAATTCATCCTGTTGCTCAGCGCGGCGTTGATGTCGATAACAGCACACGCCGCTGCTCCCAAAGCGCCTGATCAAGTTGCGCAAGACGCGACGACGCAGCTGCTGCAGTTGCTGACCGCGAACCACGTTAAGTACAAAGCGGATAGCAAGCTGTACTACAAGACGGTGAACGACGTTGTTGTGCCTCTTTTTGACGTGCCTTACATCGGCCGTCTCGTATTGGGCCGCAACGGCAAAACCGCAACGGATGAACAGCGCACCCGCTTTCAGAATGCATTTAAAGACATGCTGATCCGCTCTTATGCCAATGCCATGCTGGATAACTTCGACTCTGTAAAAGTCAGCTGGCAGCCGCTGCGTATGGCTGCAGGCGCAACCGACGTGACCGTAAGCTCGACGCTGCTGCGTGAGGGCAAACAACCCGTACCGGTTGGCTTTGCCATGCGCTTGACCGGCACCGAATGGAAGATTTACGACATCACCGTTGAGAATATCTCGCTGGTGATTAACTTCCGTAGCCAGATCAACGAAGAGATCAAGAAAAATGGCCTCGACAGCGTCATTGCTCGCATGGAATCAGGCGAATATTCGGCCAAGCCGAAGTCTTAATCGCAATATGACGACCTCGATGACGACACTACCCAAGGCACTGAGCTTTGCGACAGTCTCAGCGCTGCTACCGCAGGCTGACACACTGATTGCTTCCGGTGCGCTGGACCTTTCCGGCGTTACACGTGCCGACAGTGCTGGCATCTCCCTGCTGCTTGAGCTGAACCGCCGCGCGCAGGCGCGCGGCGTTCAGCTTAGAATGACAGGCGCCAACGAGCAGATTCGCAGCCTCCTGAGTTTTTTTGGGCTAGATGAGATCCTGACTCTGGCCTGAAAAAATCGGTGTAGGTCTGGGGATGCAAATGGGGAACACCAAATTTCTGTCGCGCAGTTTGATGCTGCTGGCCAGCGTCATGCTCGGCGCATGCGCGCATAGCCCAATTGATGAACCTAGCGATCCGCTGGAACCCGTCAATCGCGCGTTCTACAGCTTCAACGAACAACTCGATAACTACGTCGCGCGCCCTGCAGCTAAAGGCTACGTCGCGGCAGTGCCTGAAGAAATTCGCAACGGCGTTCGCAATTTCTTTTCCAACCTCTCATATCCCACCGTCGTCGTGAACAGTGCGCTGCAAGGCAAGTTCAAACAGAGCGGCCTTGATCTGACGCGCTTTGTGATGAATACGACTTTCGGTCTGGTCGGCATACTGGATCCGGCAACGATGGTTGGTCTGGTAAAACACGATGAAGATTTTGGCCAAACGCTAGGTTATTGGGGCGTTGGTCCCGGCTGGTATCTGATGCTGCCGTTCTTTGGTCCAAGCAACAATCGAGACCTAACCGGACGCGTCATCGGCTACACCACCGATCCACTGACCTACGTCGGCGATACGACACTCAACCTTGCGATGACCGGGGCTAGTGCAATCAAAACACGCGCTGATCTACTGAGTGCAGACAGTGTGTTGGATCAACAGTTTGATCGTTACGTCTTTATCCGCAGCGCCTATCTCCAGCGTCGCCAAAGCTTGGTCTACGACGGCAATCCGCCACGCGAGAGCTATGAACTGGATGATGAAGATTACTCGGAACCTGCACCCGCAGCGCAGGAAGATTCAAACGAGTCGAAAGCGTCGGATGCCGCGCCGATTCCGCTGAGCAAGTAATCAGAAGCAATTAAAAAGGCGTGCCGCATTCAGTGCGGCACGCCTTTTTTATTTATATCAGCCGACCCACTTTCTGGCATTGCGGAACATCTGCATCCAAGGCGTGAATTGTCCGTTCGCCTGCGGCCAGTAGCTACCCGTCACACCAGCAATGGTACGTTCTGGATGCGGCATCATGATGGTGACGCGACCATCGTCGTTGCAGATACCGGTGAGACCTGCCGGTGATCCGTTCGGATTTTGCGGATAGCTCTCGGCGACGTTGCCGTTGTTGTCGATGAAGGTGAGGCCCACTTGCTGCCCATCGACCATCGCATCCAGATGACCTTCAGCGCTGAACACTGCGCGACCTTCACCGTGTGCAACGGCGATCGGCATGCGTGAACCTTCCATGCCAGCAAGGAGGAGTGATTTGCTCTCAACCACTTCGACCATCGTCCAGCGCGCTTCAAATTGCTCAGAACGATTGCGACGGAATGCTGGCCAGTTCTGCGCACCCGGCACGATGTCTTTCAGTGCAGCAAACATCTGACAGCCGTTGCAGACACCAAGCGCAAACTTGTCTTTGTTAGCGAGGAAATTTTGAAACTCATCACGCGCGCGCGCATTGAACAGAATGGTTTTCGCCCAGCCCTGCCCTGCACCGAGTACGTCGCCGTAAGAGAAACCACCGCAAGCGACAAGACCGTTGAAGTCATTGAGCTGTACGCGGCCGCTCAACACGTCGGTCATGTGCACGTCGATCGACTCGAAACCTGCCGCATCAAACGCCCAGGCCATTTCAGTCTGACCATTCACGCCCTGCTCACGCAGAATCGCAACGCGTGGACGTGATTTAAGAATTGTCGGCGCCACATTAGGATCAAAGCTCAATTGCACGCTGAGACCCGGATCGTTCTTGGCACCGACGTTAGCGAATTCTTCACTGACGCAATCCGGCTCATCACGCAGCGCAGCGATGCGCGTGCTGGTTTCAGCCCAGAGCTTGTGCAGCGTTTCACGTTCCGCAGCGTAAACCTGCTTGCCTGCCTGGGTGAAACGTACGCAGTCATCAGCAGAGATCGCGCCGATATCATGAACAGTCAACTGTGCGGCGCGCAGCTGTGCAAGAACAATCTCGACATCTGTTGCACGAATCTGCAGGACCATGCCGAGTTCTTCGTTGAACAACGCAGCAGTCGCATCGGCACCCAAAATATCGAGTGCGACATCTACGCCTGCATGACCAGCAAATGCCATCTCGCAGAGCGTCGCGTACAAACCGCCATCAGAGCGATCGTGATACGCCAACACACGGCCCGCGGTGTTGAGTGATTGCACCGCATCAAACGCTGCTTTCAGTTGCTGCGGCTGATCAAGGTCTGGCGCCACATCGCCTACTTCACCGAACACTTGCGCCAACGCTGAACCGCCTAGGCGATTCTTGCCATTGCCCAGATCGATCAAGATCAAGCGCGTCTCGCCTGCGTCGGTACGCAGTTGCGGCGTCAGGCTCTTGCGCACATCCGCGACGGGTGCAAATGCAGAGATTACTACCGATAGCGGTGACGTCTGCGTACGCGTCTCACCGTTCTGCTGCCAGACACTCTTCATCGACAGCGAATCCTTACCTACCGGAATCGCAATGCCCAACTCAGGGCACAACTCCGCTCCAACGGTGCGCACGGTATCGAACAAGCGCGCGTCTTCGTCGTTCTGACCGCAAGCGGCCATCCAGTTTGCAGACAGACGGACATCAGAAAGTTTGCTGATGCTTGCAGCAGCGATATTTGTAATCGCCTCACCGACAGCCATGCGACCGGAAGCGGGGGCATTGAGCAACGCGAGCAGCGGGCGTTCGCCCATGCTCATCGCTTCACCGGTTGTTGCGGTAAATGCCGTTGCAGTGACAGCGCAATCGGCAACAGGCACCTGCCAAGGACCAACCATCTGGTCACGCACGGTAAGACCACCGACAGTGCGGTCGCCAATTGTGATCAGGAAGTTCTTGGAAGCCACCGTTGGCAAACGCAGCACACGTTCAGCAGCGTCTTCGAGTTTGATCTTGCTCGTATCGAGTGCAGGGAATTTCGACGGCGCACGCTGCGCATTGCGCTGCATGCGTGGCGGCTTGCCGAGCAGCACTGGCATCGGCATGTTCACAGTCAAAGAACCATCGAGCGTATCTTCAACTATCAGCTGCTGCTCAACCGTTGCGATACCGACGACGGCAAATGGG
The DNA here is from genome assembly GCA_040387055.1 of Pseudomonadota bacterium. GTDB lineage: Bacteria > Pseudomonadota > Gammaproteobacteria > Nevskiales > Nevskiaceae > Stenotrophobium. Next base: position 19,429 of record JAZKEM010000027.1, read on the forward strand.
CAACGCTCACGTGCGCAAGCTTGTTCCAGTACGGCGATGCCTTCAGGTGCAATCGCGAGCACGTAGCGCTCTTGCGATTCGTTGCACCAGATTTCCATTGGCGACAACGCAGGGTCTGCACTCTGCACATCACGCAGCTTGAAATGACCGCCGCGATCATCGGCGTGCACCAGCTCTGGCAATGCGTTGGAGATACCGCCTGCACCGACGTCGTGAATCGAGAGAATTGGATTGTTCTCGCCGAGTGCCCAGCAAGCATCGACGACTTCCTGACAGCGACGTTCCAACTCCGGATTCGCACGCTGCACCGAAGCAAAATCCAAATCAGCCGTCTGTGCACCAGTCGCCATTGACGAACCTGCCGCGCCACCCAAACCAATCAACATCGCTGGGCCACCGAGCACGACGAGTCGCGCGCCGACAGTGACGGCCATCTTCTCAACATGCTGCGTACGGATATTGCCGTAGCCGCCTGCGATCATGATTGGCTTGTGATAACCACGGTTACGACCATCTGGCGTCAACATTTCCAGCGTACGGAAATAGCCGTTGAGATTAGGGCGACCAAATTCGTTGTTGTAAGCCGCGGCGCCAATCGGACCATCAAGCATGATTTGCAAGGCACTCGCAACGCGAGGCGGTTTACCGAGATCTTTTTCCCAAGGCTGCGTGAATCCAGGAATGCGGAGATTCGAAACAGTGAAGCCGCTCAATCCCGCTTTTGGTTTCGCACCGCGACCGGTTGCAGCCTCATCACGAATCTCACCGCCATTGCCGGTTGCCGCGCCAGGATGTGGCGAGATACCGGTCGGATGATTGTGCGTTTCCACCTTCATCAAAATATCAACGCGTTCATCGTGACCACGCCAGACATGATCTGGATCGCGGAAGAAGCGCGTCGCATCATGACCTTCAATCACCGATGAGTTATCCGAATACGCAGACAAAACACCCTGCGGGCTGGCCTTGTACGACTCTTTGATCATCTGGAACAAGGACAGCGGCTGAACTGCACCATCGACGGTGAACTCAGCGTTGAAAATCTTGTGACGACAATGTTCGCTGTTGACCTGCGCGAACATCATCAGCTCGGCATCGGTCGGGTTCTTGGCACTACGCGTGTAGTGCTCAGCGAGATAAGCCATCTCTTCGCCAGAAAGCGCGAGTCCCCAATCTTTGTTTGCCGCTTCAAGCGCAGCCTTGCCGCCGGCAAGTACATCAACGGTGCGCAGGCTGCGGCGTGGCTGCGCATCGAATACATGATGTAGCGCGGATGCATCGGCTAACACCGATTCCATCATTGGATCATGCAGTTCTGCCAGGGCGGCTGGAGGCAGCGACTGGATGCCACTGAACAGATAAGCACGACCACGTTCGATACGGTTAACAGCAAGTCCGCAGACTCTGGCGATATCGGTGGCCTTGCTGCACCAAGGCGACGTGGTGCCAACACGTGGCACGACAAACAGCGTCAACTCCGCAGGCGGCAACATCGCCGGGCCTTCGCCCAGAAGTACCCGTAGATCAGATTCAGTAACGCCTTCAGCGTCGACGAGGAAGAACTCGATGGCGCTGACATCCGCCAATCCGGGGGCCTGCGGACGCAGGCTTTCGAGTAAACGAGCGACACGAAAAGCCGAGAGACACTCAGCGCCGGGAAGTACGGACAGGGACATTTCGATCCTTTAAGGTCGGCGCCCGTTGGATACGGGCGAAAAGCGGCCGCTATTTTCTCATTTTTTGATGCGGATTTCGGCTTTCGAGAGAAGCTTATTTCACTGCAAGAGAAGTTTTAAATTAATTACTTTTAAAATATAAGTAATTAATTATTAACATTAGCCTGAATTTCAAGTTTCTCGAATGTGCTGCGCCGTCACATTTCATGAGGCCCAAAGCCGAGGTCGACACTGTTTCTCGCATTCAGAAATCGGCTCGCGAACGTATCAGACCTATTCTCAAACACGGCACAAGTGGATTGAGGTGCTTTCTTTGGTTACTTTCTTTGCACCAGCAAAGAAAGTAACCCGCACCACAGTGCGGAACACGCCGCTTCAATCAGAACAGGCAGTAGCCCGCGAAGCGCGTACGGTTATCGGCTCAAGTGCTGGAGAGTTAAAAAGAAGAACTAGATTCCCGCCTTCGCGGGAATGACAACGGTTAAGCGATCTCGCGCCACTCAAGCCCACGCGCCTGATGCGCGCAAACCAACCAAGGCGGCGCATCATCAATCGCCTGCGCCGCTGCCGAGAGCGCAAGTCCCGGCGTGTTGTTCTTCTCAGACAAATGGGTCAGCACGAGGTGCTGAAGTTTTGAACGATCAATCTGTGTGAGCAACTCTGCGGCCTGCATGTTCGACAAGTGTCCGTACTCACCACCAACGCGCTTCTGCAGTTTGGCGGTATAGGGTCCGTTACGCAGCATGTCGACGTCGTAGTTGAACTCGAGCATCAGCGCATCGCAGCCTGACAGACATTCGCGCATGAACGGCGTCACTGAACCTGCGTCAGAAACCATCCCAAGACGACGACCACCAGCGATGAAGACGAAATGCGAGGGTTCACGCGCATCATGCGGAACCGAAAATGGTTGCACTTGAATCTCGCCAACCGTGAAAGCTTCGTTCGGATTGAAGCGCGTGAGTTCTGGCACATGGGGATCTTGCCAACCAGCATGCGTACCGTTGGTCATCCATACCGGAATTTTGAACTTGCGTGACAAACGCGACACACCGCCGATGTGATCGTGATGCTCGTGCGTGACTAGAATTCCCGAAAGCGTTTCAGGCTCAACACCAAAACGACGCAAGCGCGCTTCAGCCTCTCGCAGAAAAAATCCACAATCAATCAGAATCCGCGTGCTGCCGTATTCAACGATCGTGCCGTTGCCGCGACTGCCACTACCCAACGATGCAAATCGCAGCTTCACTTCTTTGGCTCAAAGTTACTGTAAGTCGGAAACGGCGTGACCTTGCCACTTTCGCCACTCGCAGCGTGTATGCGCGGCGTGACTTGTTTGCTATTAACTTCATCGATGCGGATCACTGAATGAAGCGGCACATAGAAACGCTCAACGTCGGCAAATTCAGTTTTAAGTTTTTCTTCGGATGGATCAATCACGACCGATGATTTTTCGCCGAACACGAGTTTTTCAACTTCAACAAAACCCATCATGCCGCCATGGCTGACGCTGCGGGCGTAGATCTCGTAGACCTGACCTTGGTTGTTGAACTGGATACGATACAGACGTTGCTTCACACTCATGCGCTGATACTCACTGACGCTTCAACGCGCGGCCCTTGCACTGCGAGAATGCCGGAACGGCCGGGGATGCTGTCCATTTTTACTTCATGCGCAGGCAAGCTGGCGACATCGAGCGACTTGAACATTGTTTCAGTCGAAACCAAGTCATAACCCTGTGCGCGCCAACCCGTCAGCAGGCGATCAAACGTCGGCATCCACTTCATGCCTTCGAGTTCTGAGTGCAGTGTGTAGACGTGGCCGTGCGGCGGAGGATTCGCAGTCAGCTCAAGAATGTGCTCGTGCACATTGTCTTGCGTGAGGCCATCAACACCAATGAGTTCATCGAGTGTTGGCAAGGTAGATGGCAACTGCGGCACTTCAACGCGTTGACCATTCACCACTGGAATAAACGGATGCGTACCACGACCATCAGAGGCGTAGCACAGACCCAAATCACGTTCATGTAAGTACGCAGTGTCATTCATCTGCCAACCTGCCGCGCCGTGTGTCTTCGGCGTCGCGCCAAACACCGACTTGAACGCTTCAACGGCCTTATTCATCTCAGCACGCGTCCACGCTGCATCGGCGCCAGCAACGCCATCCTGCCAACGCACGTGATCGTAGGTGTGGATGCCAACTTCAAAACCCGCATCACGAACGCTACGCATCAACTCCGCGCACTTACGTGCGATATCCGGGCCGGGCAATAAAGTGCCATAGAGCAGCGTTTGAATACCGTAATGCTCCAAAACAGAAGTGCGTGACACCTTCTGCAGGAACCCAGGACGGAATACGCGCTTGATCGCACGGCCGGTGTGATCGGGCCCGAGACTCCACAAGAACGTGGCGCCCGCTTGATGTTTTCTCAGCAGATCGACTAACGGCGGCACGCCTTCACGCGTACCGCGGTATGTGTCGACGTCAATCTTTAAAGCTAGTTGCGGCACAGTGCCGTTCTCAATCATTGCTTCAGTCAACGAGTCCACGCGCCTCAGCAACCTGTCCACGGTAAGCGTCGAAGATTTGGCGAAGCGCATCAGCCATAGTCGTCTGCGGCTTCCAGTTCAGATCCTTCATCGTATTTTCAATTTTCGGAACGCGGTTCTGCACGTCCTGATAACCCTTACCGTAGTACTCGCCAGAAGTCGTCTCGATCAACTTCACTTTGGCGGCGCTATCGCGATATTCCGGATATTCAGCAGCCAGCTTCAACATCATCTCAGCGAGTTCACGCACTGAGAAATTATTGACCGGATTGCCGATGTTGTAGATCTGGTGACGTGCTTTGTCATCTTTGTTTTCGATGATTTTCATCATCGCGTCGATGCCGTCGCCAATGTAAGTAAATGCGCGCTTCTGGCTGCCGCCATCCACCAACTTGATCGGCTCGCCGCGCACGATATGGCCGAGGAACTGCGTGATCACACGCGAGCTGCCTTCTTTAGCCGTGTTGATATTGTCGAGACCCGCACCAATCCAATTGAATGGACGGAACAGCGTGTAGTCGAGACCTTCGCTCATGCCGTAGCCATGGATCACGCGATCCATCAGCTGCTTGGAGCAAGCGTAAATCCAACGCGGCTTGTTGATCGGGCCATAGACCATGCTAGAGGCTTCGGGATCAAACTCTTCATCCGCGCACATGCCGTAAACCTCAGAGGTCGACGGGAATAGGATGCGCTTCTTGTACTTTACGCAGTGACGCACGATCGGCAGATTGGCTTCGAAGTCGAGTTCAAATACGCGCAGCGGCTGCTGCACATACGTCGCAGGCGTAGCAATCGCAACCAGCGGCAACACCACGTCGCATTTGCGCACGTGATACTCGATCCATTCTTTATTGATGGTGATATCACCTTCAAAGAAATGAAAGTTAGGCTTGCCGAGAAGATCCGTAATGCGGTCCGTGCTCATGTCCATGCCGTAGACATGCCAGTCGGTCGTCTCAAGGATGCGCTTGGACAGATGATGCCCGATGAAGCCATTGACGCCGAGGATGAGGATTTTTTTCATGTGAGTCTCTGAATCAAGCTAAAAGTGCGAATTCTGTAGTGCCAAAACGAGAGCGGAAGACGCTGGCGCTTAACGCAACGCCGTCTAACTCTGCCGATAACAAACGCAGCGTCGCGCCATCGGCGCAACGCAAAAACAATTGATCATTCTTGCAGAAGATGGCTGGATCACCGCTAGAGCGCTGCTCAACAGCCAGCGTACGCCAGATCACCAGACGACCATCACGCAGGTCGCTAAATGCGCCCGGATACGGATGCGTTACTGCACGCACGAGGTTATGAATGTTCGCCGCAGACTGAGTCCAGTCGATGCGACCATCTTCGGCTTTGCGACCACCAAAATATGAACCCTTCTTGAGATCCATCGGCTGTAATTTCGCAGTGCCATTAACCAACGCAGGCAACGCACGCTGCAGTGTGATCTCGGCGGCAACCAATACTTTGCTGAATACTTCTTCAGCAGTGTCGTTGGGCAGAATCGGAACAGCCATTTGATCAACGATACGGCCAGCGTCAGGTTTCTCAACCATCTCGTGCAGCGTCGCGCCCGCTTCGGTTTCGCCGTGAATCACAGCCCAATTGATCGGCACGCGACCGCGATACTTCGGCAGCAAGGAGCCATGCATATTGAAACCGCCGCGACGCGGGATTTCTAAAATAGCTGGCTTGAGCATGCTCCGGTAGTAAAACGAAAACAGAAAGTCTGGCGATGCTGCTTTGAGCAAAGCCATCGTCGCCGCGTCATGCGGATCGACTGGCGTTATCACCGGGATGCCGCGCTCTTGCGCGAGTGATTTAACACTGGAGAACCAGATGTTCTCGCCTGTTGCATCTTCATGCGTGACCACCAATTTGACGTCAATGCCCTGCGCCAGTAGCACTGACAAGCAGCGCACGCCAACGTTGTGATAGGCAAAGACGACAGCGCTGGTCACGATGATTAACCCTTCTGTTCCAACACTTCAGAAATGAGATAGCGCGGACGCTGGCGAACTTCCTGATAAATACGACCGATGTATTCACCGAGGATGCCGATGCCAAACAATGCGATACCGATCAGGAAGAAGGCAATGCCAAATAGCGTAAACACACCTTCCGCTTCCGCACCCAAGATCAAGCGACGCACCATCAGGTAGGCCACAAGAATCGCAGACAAGAACGAGATCGCCATGCCGAGCATGGAGAACACTTGCAGCGGAACCAGCGAGAAGCCCGTCATCAAATCAAAATTGAGACGCATCAACTTGTAGAACGAATACTTTGATTCACCGGCGAAACGCTCTTCGTGCTTAACGGTGACTTCAACTGGACGCTGCGAATACGAGTAGGCCAGCGCTGGAATGAAAGTGTTCATTTCCTGACACTGATTGATCGTATGGACAATGCGCTTGCTGTAAGCGCGCATCATGCAGCCGTGATCGGTGATACGAATATTGGTGATCTTGTCGCGCACGTTGTTAACGATGCGCGAAGCGACATGACGCCAGATGGAGTCGTTGCGCTTTTCACGGATGGAACCGACGTAGTCGTAACCCTCATCCATCTTTGCGAGCAGCTTGCCGATTTCTTCCGGTGGATTCTGCAAATCCGCATCAATGGTTACGACACGCTCGCCGCGCGAGTGCTCAAAACCCGCGAGAATCGCGCGATGCTGGCCGAAGTTGCCATTAAACAAAATCACGCGCGTCACATCGGGACGCTTCTCGAACTGCGCACTGAGCATGCCAGCAGAGCGATCACGCGAGCCGTCGTTGATGAAAATGACTTCGTAAGAAACATTGAGCGCGTCAAGTGCCGGATACAGACGCGCGAACAAGGCGTCCAGCACCGCTTCCTCGTTATAAACGGGAATGACAACGCTGAGATTAGGAGTCTGGGTCATAGAGCAGCCCGTAGAACATTAGAAACAGCATCACAGACTTTACGCACATCAGCCGCAGTCATTGCGGCGAATAAAGGCAGCGTCACCGTATTGCGACCAATGCGTTCGGCCACTGGGAAGTCGCCTTCTTTAAAGCCGAGGCCACGGTACAGCGTAAACAGATGCATTGCCGGATAGTGCACGCCAACGCCAACGCCATGCGCTTTCATCTGTTCAATGAACTGCGCACGACTGATTTTTAGTTTTTCAAATGGGATCAGCGGCTGGAACATATGCCAGTTGCTCTGCGTGTAATCTTCAACTGGAAGATCGCATCCAAGACTGCGATCAAAACAGCGGAAATATTCGCGCGCCAATTCACGGCGCTGTTGATTGAATGTTTCGAGTTTGCGTAGCTGATGAATACCAATCACGGCAGCAACGTCCGTTAGATTAGACTTACCACCGAGCACGTCAACGTCCATGCCGCCGTCGGCAAAACGCGTAACGCCCTGCAAGCGCAACTTCTCAAACAAGCGCGCTTCTTCCTCGGTATTCATCACAAGACAACCACCTTCTGTGGTGGTGATGTTTTTATTGGCGTGAAAGCTGAAAGAAATCAGATC
>JAZKEM010000028.1:0-12207 GCA_040387055.1 Pseudomonadota bacterium
TGCGTCACGTGCCCAGCGGTGGGTTTCGCTACGCTGCACCCACCCTACGTATTGCTCATACTTTGTTGTTGAGATATCACCATGCTCGAAATCACCGCACTCTCTCTGCCCGGCGTCCGCATCAGCATTCTCGCCGCAGGCGTGTTTTTTATGACGGGCTTGCTTACTGGCGCATGGAAATATTTTCACATCGCCCGCAACGAAAACGCGCAGGCGCCAGCGTATGTCGACATTGCTCATCGCAGTTCGCTGCTTTATTCATTCGCAGCCTTATTGCTCGCGCAATTCGCTGCGCTGTCAGCGTATTCGCCACAAGTAAATTTCTGGGCCGCTACTGCCGCGCTTACGTTTTTTGCCGCGGCAATCTTCGGCTACATCGTGCACGGCATTCTTAACGACACCGACAACCAACTCCGTAAGCCGCACATGGTTGGGAAAAAACCACTTCCACACGGCAGCATCGCCACTTTCATGTGGTTGTTAATGGCAGCGGAAATTGGCGGCTTCGGTGTTTTGTTTGTAGGTGTTTTGAAGCGACTCTGCGAAACAACCTAATACGTTTTGTAGGCTGGGTTAGTTTTATCAACCCAGCAGCGCATCAGGTAAATCTGGATGTTGGGTTTCGCTAGGATTCAACCCAGCCTACGGGCTAGATAAATTAACCGCCCAATCTTTGGAAGAAGTTGAGAGAGTCTGCTCCCTCCAGCACGATCTTCTTCCCTACGACTTCTCCAGTCTGGTCATCTTGTATCCACACGGCCAAGTAGTTGTCGTACTCCGATCCATTATCAAAAATGTGACCTCTGACTGTGTAGGTGTGATTAGGTAGCGGCGCAAATTCGACATCGCCACTAACTTCGTAAGTTGTTCTAAACATCTGATCGATTAGAGCGACGTAGTACGTGCGGCCAACGATGTGGAAGGTGGTCTGCTTCGCAGGCACGGCCCTGTCTATCGTTCTTATCGTCATTGCGGATCCGTGCCCACGGCTAGCTTGGGTAGCCGTGTGACGGATATCCCAAATTTTCTGCCCATCTATTTTGTCGAGAAAGAAAACGTCTGCTTTTGTGTTGCTGTAGGAAAAGTAGGAATCTTCGATCTTCGCTTGAGGCCCCCAATAGTCCACAGGTATAGATGGCGCGAGCGCACAACCAGATAAGCCCAAGACGACGAGCGCAATTAACCCAATATTTTTCACAACGAATACCCTGCGACAATTTTATTTATATGTTCTACAGCCAATCAATACGAACTCAAATTGATTAGATGCGCGAGTCAGTTGCCATCCTTGGCGCTCAATAATTTGAGTCTTTAACAAATCTCGTTGATTGCTCTAAGCACATCCGCACGCGAAATCTGTCCCACCAACTTGCCACTCTTAATCACCGGATAACGCTTCACGGCTGAATCCAGAAAGCGACTAGCAATCTCAAGAATCGGCGTATCGGGCGAAACAGTGATCGCGTCATGCGTCATGTATTCAGCGACGATGCCAGCAGGGACGCCTTCGTAGCCGGCGGTGAGTGCTACTTTCAGACAATCTTTTTCTGAGAGCACGCCAACCAGATTGCCGTCGGCATCCAGCACGGGGGCGCCGGAGATACGGTGTTTGACGAGCTCATTGATGGCCGTCATCACTTCCATGTCGGCAGTGAAGGTGACGACTTGCGTCTGCATGTAATCACGGACTACGACAGAACCGAGTGTGCGCATTACTTCTCTCCTACGCATTTATGTGTGCTTTATGCGGCAGGTGTACCGTAGCGCGGAATCGAGTTGTGTTCCAGCCCTATAAGGGTAGGTTTTATGACTCAGGGCGTAATGTTGCCCCGCCAAGACATACATCAGTCGTTTAGATGGTTTTGCACGGAAAATTGATCTTTAATCATGGCGCTCTGGGCCGCATATTGGCACTCATCAACACACGCTATTTGCGGAGAGCAACATGATCACCTTACGTCGTTCAGAAGATCGCGGTCACGCCGAACATGGCTGGCTGGACAGCTATCACACGTTTTCTTTCAGCGAGTATCAGGATCGCCGCTTTATGGGCTTTTCTGACCTGCGCGTCATTAATGAAGACCGCGTCGTGCCCGGCACGGGCTTTGGTACGCACGGCCATCGCGATATGGAGATCATTACGTATGTGCTCTCCGGCGGCGTTCACCATAAAGACTCCACCGGCGGCGAAGGCATTTTGCGCCACGGTGAATTGCAGATGATGAGTGCGGGTAGTGGCGTTCAACATAGCGAGAAGAATCCGTCGAACAGCGAGCATCTACATCTCTTGCAGATCTGGATTCAGCCGAACGAGTTTGGTGTGAAGCCAAGCTACAACCAGCAAGCGCTGGATGCAGACGCTTTGCGCAAAGGCTTTACCACCGTCATTGCGCCGAAGGGTGAAGGCGCGCAATTTGAGATTCATCAGGATGCGCGTTTGTCGATTGCCTGGGCATCTGAGGGGCAGGCGCTTGAGAAAGTGCTGGAACCGCAGCGTCGCTATTACCTGCACGTCGCCACAGGCGCAGTGCAATTCGGCACGCAGCGTTTGGTCGCTGGTGACGCTGCAATGATTGACGATGAAGCCGCGCTGGCGCTCACTGCCACTGCGGACAGTGAGCTGCTGTTGTTTGATCTCAGCCGATAAACAGCTGCCTTTGCGTTAGCGATAAGTCAGTCCGAGATGCAGGCTGAAGTCTGGTGACGAATCCGTCACCACGTCTTCTTGGATGAACATATCCATGCTCACTTTTGGTGACCAGCGATAGCTGCCGCCAAAAGTGAGTTGCATGCCGGGCTTCTTTAGACCATCGAGATCGGTGTTTTTGTAGAGCGCGGAGTGAGCATAGAGCTGGCTTCGCAACTCTAAGTTTTGCGTCACGAAATAACCCAGACCCACGCCGCCGAAGACTGCTGCGTTGCGTTGTTGGTCTTTCAAAGCATCTGTTTTTTGCGCCACGGTTGCGCCGAGTGAGGCGAAGCCGTCCCAGCTTGAGCCGGTGGCAAACGGTAGAGCAAAATCGCCCCACACTGCACCGCCCCAGTTTCCGCCGGTGAGTTTACTGTCACTGCCTGTCGGTAGTTTGACCATGCCGCGCAGTGCGGCACCGTCGCCAAGTTTCCATCCAGCAGCGAGTTCTATATCGCCCAGCGTGGTGCCGCTTTGGCGTACTTCGACTACGGGGTTGCCGTTAGCGATGTAGGTGATCTGACGCACATCGTTCTGTGCGAGTGGGCGACCGCCATCGGGCAGGCCGAAGGTTTTGTGCCAGTTATCAATAAAGTTATCCATGAAACCGCCGCCAACAATCAGTACTGGCAGCCTTGCGGAGAGTTCCAGATTGTTGCCGATGCCCTGACGCCAGCTGAGTGCAAAGGCGGAGGTCTCGCCATCGACGGTGATGCTTTCAGTGGCGTTGGCGTCAACGTAATACTCGCTGGTGAGGTCGTAGTCCGCTGAAAAGTTGGACTGTGACGCGCCGAGCACGCTGCTTTGGCCAATCGCGGGCAACGCAAAACTGCGTTGGAGCGTGCCTTGGTTATGGGCAGGCAATGCGTCCCAAGCGTAGGCGTTGCTGCCGCACGAAATGGTAGCGAGGACTGCGAGACGCACAGACCGCTTCAAAATCCTTTTTGATATCACCCGCACTCTCCTTTGCGGCAAGCAGGCTGTTTTATTTTATATGCTTATTGACTATTAGCGATTAAATAAAACAACCAAATTAAAGACAACTGCATCGCGAGCGCATCATGCACTTCGCCGCCGTTGCTCAAGACCAACCATGAGGCCGAGATGGCTCTGCCCAAGCACTCATCTCTTGGCAGCTTACCTTGCGGCGTGCGGCTCTGTTAGCATCCCGACCCCAAAAAGTATTTACATATCATTTAGTGCCATGACGCTTGCTACTCAAAATCTGCGAATCAATTCGATCCGCGCTGTGTCCACACCTGCTCAGGTTCAGGCCGAAATTCCGTTGACGGAAGCCGCTGCCAAAACCACCAGCACCACACGCACCGAGATTCAGAACATCCTGCAGGGCAAAGATGACCGTTTGCTGGTCGTTGTTGGTCCTTGCTCGATTCACGATGTCGACGCCGCGTTCGATTACGCCGCGCGTCTCGCCCCACTGCGTGAGCAGCTGAAAAAAGATTTGCTGATTGTCATGCGCGTGTATTTTGAAAAGCCGCGTACGACTGTGGGCTGGAAGGGTTTGATCAATGATCCAGAACTCAATGACAGCTACCAGATCGACAAAGGTCTGCGCATTGCGCGCAACTTGCTGCTCAAGCTCAACGATCAAGGCATGCCGGCAGGCGTCGAGTTCCTCGATCTGCTGACCCCGCAATACCTGGCCGACCTCGTCAGCTGGGGCGCGATTGGCGCACGCACGACCGAATCACAGTTGCATCGTGAAATGGCTTCGGGCTTGTCATGCCCGGTTGGTTTCAAGAACGGCACCGATGGCAGCGTCAAAGTTGCTGTGGATGCTGTGCAATCTGCGCGTAGCCCGCACCGCTTCTTGTCGATGACCAACGATGGTCAGATCTCCATTTTTGAGACAGCTGGCAACCCCGACAGTCACATCATTCTGCGCGGTGGTAGCCAGGGGACCAACTACGATGCGGGCGCAGTGGAATCTGCAAGCGCAGTGATGGCCAAGTCCGGTCAGCAGCCGCTGATCATGATCGACTTCTCGCACGCCAACAGCTCCAAGCAGCACAAGCGCCAGATCGTTGTAGGTCACGATGTTGGTAGCCAGCTTGCTGCAGGCGACAAGCGCATCATCGGCGTGATGGTTGAATCGCACATCGTTGAAGGCCGTCAGGACATTGGCCCGCGCGACAAGATGGTCTACGGCCAGAGTGTGACCGACGCGTGCATCCATTGGGATGACACTGCTGAACTGTTGCGTAATCTTGCTGCATCAGTAGCAGCACGTCGTGAGACGGTTGCTAAGGCTTAATTAGTTTTTATTGTTTCAAAAAAGGCCCGCAAAAGCGGGCCTTTTTGTTGGTGCCGTCATTCCCGCGCAGGCGGGAATGACGAAAAGACTATTCAACGCTAAACGTGAGCCGATGAATCAATTGTCCATCCGGCGTCCGCAGATTCACTGTCCAAGGCCCAACGGAGTTGAGTGGAAAATTCTGCTTGCGACTGTACGTACGAAACCCTTCTGCGCGGCCGCCTTTGATGATGGCTGGAATCCGGTCGAGCAATTCATCTTTGTGAAACCACTCAAACGTCACTGATTGCGCCAAGCCTAGCGGCGCATGCACTGCAACAAATGCGTCGAGGCCATTGGCCAGATCTGCGGCAGGAATCAATCGCAGCGGAGCGCCGGGAACAAGATCATCTGACACCGTCGCGGTAATCAGCGCTTGCTTCACCACCAAGCCTGCAGGTGGGATATTTGCGCGGGCAAACCATACTGCGGTGAGCGCTACGAGCATCACGCAGATGCGCACGAAACCACGCAGACGCGATACGTTGGTGAAGAGTCGTGGCACGCAGAACAATGTCAGTAAAGCGGTGAGTCCAAGCGACAGCGGCACGGCTTTTTCGAGCGGTAACTGCAAGGCAACTGGCAGAACGACAAGGCCCGCCAGAAAACTGCAGAAGGCATGAAAAGCCACGCTGCGCGCCGCTGTACCAGCAAGGCGGCTTGTGTAGAGCGGATCAACCGTGCAGGCCAATGCGGCCACAATTACGATGCCAGTAAAAATCATCTGTCCGGCATCGTGATGCGTCGCAGCGATAAGAAAGGGCAAAGCAAAAAACAAGATTTCAATCTGCAGTGATTGCGTCGCAAAGTGCAGCAACTTTTCGCTCAAGCGTCCGCGCGAGATGCGCGCAATCCAATTACCGAGAAAGTCTTCTGCCAACAAGACAATCCAGCCCAACAAAGTCAGTGCTGCAATCAATCGCGACAAATGTTCGCCGCGTTGCACCAAAGCAAAACTGATCCAACCCGCGACAAAGCTCAGTAATGGCAGAAGCCAAGGAAAACGGCGGTTAAACACCAACGCGCGCTCTAGCCATCGCGATAAACGCGAAGCAGTTGGGATGGTGGAGTCAGCTTGCTCAGTCAAAAAAAGCGTCCAAAAAGAAGGGTGGGTTACGAGGGCATGCATGCCCGAGGTAGAGCAATTGCCAAGCGTAACCCACCCTACTGCTTTGTACTCGTTCGGTAGCGAACAGAACGTTTAGAAATACTCGCCCTTAAAGACGTTCGCGAATACCACCTGTTCCAACGAAGGTTTGTTGCCTTCCTTGCGCCCCTTGGCTGCGGCTGATGACGGGAAGAGGTTGTAGCCTTTGTTGAGGAAGTAGTCGTTCATCTTCGGCCATAGTGCGTAGCTGATCGCAGCGGCGGTGCCGAGCGGAGTGGCGACAGACTTGGGGCGTTCGATGATCGCTTTGATGACGACATTCGCAGCGTGATCGGGTGACCAGGTCGGCACGTAGTCGTAGACTTTGGTCGGCGCAATCATTGGCGTGCGCACTAGTGGCATGTAGATCGCAGTGATCTCGATGTTCTTGTGCTTGACCTCGGCCGAGAGGCAACGCGAGAACGCATCGAGCGCGGCCTTACTCGCTACATACGCAGAAAAGCGCGCGGCATTGGCGAGTACACCAATTGAACTGATGTTGACGATCTGACCCGAGCGACGATGCGCCATGCTCGGCAACAAGCCCAAGATCATGCGCACTGCGCCGAAGTAATTCAGCTGCATGGTGCGTTCAAAGTCATGGAAGCGCGTGGTGGATTCCATGACGCCGCGGCGGATCGAACGGCCTGCGTTATTGATCAAGATATCGACGTGGCCGAAATCTTTGAGCACGGCAGCAATGCAATCATCAATCGCCTTCATGTCGTTCAAATCGCAGGGATACACATGCGCTTCGCCGCCGGACTTCTGAATAATCTGCTGGGTTTCTTCCAGCTTCTCACGCGTACGTGCAACCAGAATCACCTTGGCACCGGCAGCGCCGAGTTTCTTGGCAACGTTGAAACCAATGCCTGAGGAAGCGCCGGTAACGATCACAACCTTGCCCGCGAGTTTCTTCAGCGCGTTCTTTGGCAGCTTCACATTTAGATCAAGCTGCAGTTCCCAATAGGCCCAGAGCTTGTCGATGTAGTTCTTGATGTCGGGGCAGGCAACGCCCGTGCCTTTGAGCGCAGCGCGTGCGTGCTTGTCATCGAATACGGCTTGGTTGCTGACGTAACCGAGTACAGACACTGGCACGCCAATCGCTTTGGAAATATTCTTTTTTACGGATTCGGGAATACCGCGTGTCACGCGATGACCGAGTTTGCGCAGTGCAGGTGGTAGCGTTGGCACATCCAGCTTGCGAGCGAATTCTGGGCCGTGAGCTGCTTCAAGAATCGTCTGTAGCAAATCACCGACGCTGGGTGAATGTGACTGAATCAGGTGGAATGCTTTTCCATCAAGGCCATTTTTGTGAGCAAGTGCATCCATCGCTGCGGCGACGTAATCGACTGGTGCTAATGGCACCTTGCCGCCTTCGATACCGAGCAGCGGTAACCACTTGGGTACTGCGTGGCTGATTTTCTGAATGGTCTTGAAGAAATAGTAAGGACCATCAATCTTGTCCATCTCACCGGTTTCGCTGTGACCAACCACAGCGCCTGGACGATAGATGCGGAATGGCACTTGCGATTCGTTGCGAACAATCGCTTCTGACTGGAACTTGGTGCGGAAGTACGGATGATCGGTGCGCTGACCTTCATCAAACATATCTTCGGTAAAGCGACCGACAAATTCGCCGCCAGCAACCGCGATGCTCGATGCATGGTGCAGGCGCACTTCACCGCCGAGATCATTCACAAACGCAACAAGGTTGCGCGTGCCTTCATTATTGATTTGGTCGCCCTGCTCGTTCGACATGTTCATGTCGTAAACGGCGGCGAGATGGAATACGTGGTCGATCTTGCCTTTTAACTTCTTAAAGTCAGCGGCGGAGATGAGGCCCGGTGTGGTGATGTCGCCTGCCAGCATGTGCAGGCGCTTGCCCGCATCGCCATAGCGTTCCTGCAGCGCTTCAAACTTGTCGACCGAAGATTCGCGAACCAAGACATAAACCTTGGCATCTTCACGAGCGAGCAAGCGCTCCAACAGAAACTTGCCAATAAAGCCGGTTGCACCGGTGACAAAGTAGTTCATCGCACATCCCCAGAGAAAATTTCAGCCTGCGACCATCTTACTGGGGTTCTATGACCGCATAACAGGCTCTATGCGTCATTTTTGTGGCCGCAGCGGCCAATGTGTGAAATTTATGAACGCCCATAGAAAACGCCACTGAGCTTTAGGCTTCAGTGGCGCATTCTGAGAAGGGTCGCCAAGTGTTGCTGCTCTTGACGACGATGCTCGCTAATCGCTCATTAGGGCTTTGAGATGCGGGTTAGGCCCCATTCAATCATCCAGCCGGTCGTGCCGTCTTCAAGCTGTACCGACCACCAAGGGCCTTCAGCATTGGATTCACGGTTGAGCAGTTTTACCGAGCCACCATCCGGCAGTGTCTTGATTGCGGCGCTCTTCATGGTTGGGCCGGAACGCAACACTGCGCCAGGAACCAGCTGTGCGCTGCCCTTTGCTACAGAGGATGTGCTTGGCGCTGGCGTTGGTGCCGGTGCCGCAATCATCGTCACTACAGGTTCTGGTACGTATGACACCGCTTCAGGTGCATACACTTGCGGAGCTGGAGCTTGTACCGGTGCCGGTGCCGGTGCATATACAGCCGCCGGTGCGGGAGCTGGCACAGCAGGGGTATACACCGGTGCTGGCTGATAGCGTGGCGTGGGCTGAGAGCCGCCAAACGCGAACACGACGCCGAGGTTTATGAGCGTTACATTGCTCTTGTGGCCGGAATCTAAACCAGGGAGATCTTTAACGTTGATGAGGCCGCCGACATCAAAGCGGAAACCAAAATTGCGTGCGACCATCCAGTCAACGCCGAAAGCATAGGTTGCGCCGCTGCTGGTTTCTTCGTAGTAGCCTGAGTTTCCGCCACCAGTGAACTCAAGTCTCGAATCGCCGGTGTAATAACCGACCTTGGCAAAAAAGCCAGAGCCCTTGTCATCCATTTTGCCGTAATAGCCGACGGATGCCGCTTGTCCTTTGAATGACAGCGCAACATCCAAGCCGTCGACGTCGTTATCGCCGGTGGTGAGATAAGCCACTTCAAACATCAAGGGAACAGTTTCGCCACGATAGCCAGCAAATATTTGGCTGCCGAAGCCACGCTTCACATCATCGTATTTGCTGAACTCGGACATCGTCCCGGTCGCGCCGAGATAAACAGCTGCAGAGCCAAGCGGGCTGAAAGACAGCAGCGCGCAGGCCGCAATGGCCTTGGTGGATAAACGCATGGACAACTCCCTGATATTGAGTTTTATTAGATTTTTACAACTGCAAGCCCCACTTGCAGTGACTCAATAATCGCCTTCCTTGTGGCGCGCTGCAATAGACAATTCACGCTGTTGCGAAAGTCGCTCAGCGCGGTCTTTATCGCTGGCCCAGATCACATTGGGGAACAGCAGTACGCGCAGTAGGCCAATCAGCATCCACATATAACTGATGCTGAAGAGGATGCCGCAGAGCATCGATACATATTCAAAACTGGCATCGATGTACTTGATACCCCACCACGAGATGACGTCGGTGAGTGATGCGGCGAGGCCTACGGGGAACACCCATTGATAGGAACGGATATGGGGGAACTGCAGGGAGAACGGGATGCCGATGATGAAGAAGCTGGTAGTGAAGCCGAACAGATGCGCGTGCGTCATCACGATCAGTTTGCCGAGTGACATCTCATCAAAGAACGCTTTGGTGCTGCCATGAAGCTGCAGCTGATACCAAATTTCCGATGCGCCAAAACAGAACGCGATACCGAATAGCACGGCAGCCATCGCAATGCCGCGGCGTGCGGCAGGCGGCAAGTCGCGCAGATTGATATCAAAGCTGTGCTTGTCGAAAGGAACCAGCCACCACACAGCAAAATTCAAGAAAAAGAAGAATGCGACTAAGGCCAGCGGCGTGCCGATAGTGAGCCAGCGCGATTTCTCTGCAGGCACTTCGACGATCTGCGCGTCTTGTACGGGTTTGTCACTGAAGAAGTCGAAGTTATCGCTATTGGCGGCGGGCGCTTCTTGTTGCTGTGTCGTGCTGGCAGCCGCAGCCTGATCTTGTTGCGCAGCGTTTTGTGCCAAGGCGCGAACGCCAAACAAACCCGACAGCAGAATGACGGCGAGAAAAATCTCAATCAGGCGTTGTTTAAGCATGTTTTCTTACGCGCTCTTCAATCGCACAAATAGAAGTGTGCCGGCTTTCTTCACTGCGGCAGTGATTGCGGCATCCAGATCATTGCCTTTAGCGGCAGGCAGTTTATCGACAGCGATGCCGTTAAAGCTGACGTAAACCTTGCTCTTGGCTGCGGCAGGCATACGTTGTGTGTTCATCGCTTTGACGGCAATAACTTTGAGTTGGCGGTCAGTGGCCAGCATCAGGAAAAAATCTTTGCCCTGATAATTCGCCGCAAAAATAATTGCCGTGCCAGCTGGGCGCTGATCCTGCAATGGAATGTAGATGGTGTTTTCGTCTGCCTTGGACAGCGTTGCGCCGAGTGTCTTGGCGCGCGCGATGTCGGCGTCGGTTAATACCGCATCTTTCGGCAGATAAGCGCGGATGCCGGGAAACTGCGCCTGCACTTCACGTGGGATCAGGCTGGCTGTGTCGAGCCAAGTGCCGGGAGATTGCGGTGTTGATGCTTTGCTGCCGGGATTAGATTTGGCTTGCGCTTCAACCGCATTCGCAAAGCCGTCGCCATCGGAATCAAGTTTGGCGATTTTGTCGAAAGCCGCGAGATTCTTTCCGGCATCTTTGAACTGTTTTCCAAACGGATCCAGCGTCGAGCCGCCGCCATCGGTATGGCAGGCATTGCAGGAGGGGGCGTAGCCGTATTGTTGTTTGTAGAAACGCGCAAAGGTGGGTTCGGCCTGTACAGGCAACGCAAAGAGAAGCGTGGCGCTCATTGCTGCAATCAGTAAAGGCTGCTTAATAGACATCTGCTCTTCTCACTTAAAAATCAAACAAGGCCGGTACGATTTTGCGCATGTCTTCCAACAGCTTTGGATTCTTCGCCATGTCTTCTTCCAGCATTTTGTGCTGATGCGAGTCTGGCGGCGGCATCAGCTTATTCGCCTTCTCAGTATTGCGGTAGCGCTCCCAGTCCAGCGCGTCACGAATTTCGGATTTCGCTTTGATTGAATTCAGGGTTTCTTCTTCTGTGGCGCCAGCCATAAAATTGAGGCGCTTGCTTGGGTTGCCGCGATGGCAAGCAAAACAATAGTGCTCAAAGTTTTTGAGTGGTGAGCCTTCGCTGATCTTGAGTGGGGGTACTCCGAGTACAACCGGGGGCGACAATTCTTTGGTGTCCAAGCAGCAATAACCAAAATTGGTTTTATTGCCGAGCGCTACAAGCAAGCCTTTGACAGTTTTAACGCGTGAAAACGGCGTTGCTGTGAATAGTGATGCATCAGCGTGATCAACAGAAGCTAGCAATACATCGAGTTTGTAGCCCGCCGCTTGTTCGAGTTGTTTGAAATCCGGAACCGTGATCATAGAAGCCAGCCCAAATGCCCCGTCGATATCTTTGGCAGTGAGTACGCGTAGCGGCGGACGTGGTGTCAGCGGATCAAGATCAGCGGGTAGTTTTGGCAGACGTTCAAAAGCATCGAGATCTTCGTTGCTTTTTGCACCGGGCTCGGTGGACTTGGGTGTGAACAATGAACGCCACCAGCCTTTGATGCCACGCGACTCAGCGAGAGGGTCACGATTGCGTAAGCTCTTTTGCCCAACAGCTACGCCTTCGTTGGGCCAGTTCTTGGCTTGCAGCGCACGCAACATTTGCGCGTCTGCATGCGTGGCATCGAACTCTGCGGGATTCCACAAATAACGCAGCGCTACCTTCAACATCTGTTTCCGACAGTCAGCACTATCGGCGCAAGCATCGACCCAAATCTTTTGGGTGGCGACAATAAAGTTGCCGACCTCGGCAAGTTCATCGATGCGCTCCGGCACTGCTAGCGGAATGCTCATCGGCACGCCGAGATACGCCAGATCGTTGCCACGCGCTTCGCGCAACTTGGCTGCAATTTCTGGCTGTGCGTTGGTTTCATTCCA